>NZ_JARWNC010000041.1:0-489905 GCF_029854675.1 Akkermansia sp. N21169
AATCCCCTCCCCCCATGTTGAGAGAGGAGACGAGCAGGAACCCCGCGTTACTCCCGTCCTCAATCGTAAATGTCCCTGTGGTTTCGTTAAAAGACAAAGTTTCTTTAACATTCAGAGTGACTCCGTTCAACGTCAATGTATCATTATTAGGATCATCGGCCAGCGTATCCACAATCAAGCGTTTCATCGTATACGATGTTTCGCCGTTTGATTTGACAGCCAGAGTTTCCCCGCCAATGCGGTTGTAAACAAGAGAATCTCCGGACGGGCTGTCCTGCACCAATGCCGACTGAATGGAAAACACCAAATGTCCGTCTTTATAAGTACAGGAGTAAAGTTCTGTCCCGTACTTGGCCATTATGGAATTGCCAAGCCAGGAGGGAACACTGCCTCCGACGAATGACGCTGTAATATCCAGATTCGTAATTTCGTTAGAATCATTTTTCAGAACCGTTCCATCAAGAAGAAGGGAAAGAGTGGATCCGGTATTGTCCAGGCTGATCGTTCCCAAGCCAAAAGTAGAGGTGGAAGCATCCAGCATCAGGTTGATCTGCGAAGTTCCGGACAAATTAGTCGATGCAAAACTCTTACCGACGATTCCTTCCACTTCCCCTCCATCCAGAAGCGTCAGATTGGAACCAACCGCCGAAACTGTTCCCAACTTCACGATACCTCCGGCATGCAGAGATCCACCGTTACCGATATGCACTTGAGTTGCCAATGAATCGGTCTTAATCACAAGGGCACCGCCATTCACGGTCCAGTCCTTGTCAACGGCTGACAAATCCCCGCTGAAGGTCTGTTTTCCCGCTCCCGTCTTGACAATACTCACGTTTGCTCCGACAGCGCTCGTAAAATCATTGTTTGCAGAAGCAGCTGCGTTGATCGTCAATGTCCGTTGCGTATCATTGGAACGCACCAAATTGTAAGCAGTTTCACTTTTCAGACCACCGATCGTCGTATCATTTAGAACCAGATCCAACACGCTGGAGCCATATGTCCCCGCGCTATTGTTGACACCATAAAGACTGATCGTCGCATACTGGGCAGCCTTGGCACTGTTCAACTGGAGGACTTGGGTTTTCCCTCCGTTACTGGAATTGCACATGCTGCCGACCCGTATTGTTCCCGCAAAATCATTGTCACCATTCAGCACAACGGTCGAGATGGCCGGATTACCATAGTCACGACTCAATGTCAGAACTGAATCCGCCTTCCCGCCAGACAAGGAACCGACAGTAAACGTCACATTGCCTCCCCGGATCAGAATCTCCGAAGAAGCGGCAGCCGGATCAAGCGTAATGGAAGAGACATTGACCTTGCCCGTACCGGGGAATCTAAGAATCCCACCGTCACCGAGTTCTATTTTAACATTGGAGATGTCTTTCCCGGTTCCCTCCTTGTGCAGATCAATGATACCATTGGAAGCTTTCAGCAATTTGAGATCTTTCAGATCATAATCAACGCCCAACGTAATATTCCCGCCCTCGGCAATCAAACGGCCGGCAAACCCATTCAAACCGCCGGCACCATTGATCGTCATGGTACCGCCATTCGAGATGACGTCGCAACCAAGGGAATCCCCGGACAAAGAGGTTGCAATAGAAAATGTTCCACCTGTTTTTGAAACAAGATTACCCTTGAATCCGGACAAATCCAGGTCCGCATTCAATTTGATTGTTCCTCCTCCAACAACAAGATTGCCGGAATAACCGGTCATAATTACCCCTTTTTGGAATTCTATACTCCCTTGCTTACTTACAATACTTCCCTTGAATTGACTAAAATCAGCAGTGTATGTCTTCCCGTCCTCGGAGCGGGTTGTTATATCGAAACGAATCGGCCCAGTTCCATTTTTTTCAAAATCTCCATTCCCGGAAAAAACACTGTAAATATTGATATAATAGGAGCCACCACCTCTATTATTAATCAACGTGCCTGAATCTAAAATGTGGACTCTTCCTCCCCATTGCATCGTATGCTGGCTACTATAGGATGCGCCATCACTCCAGGTACTCCTGCCAAAAATCATGTCATTCCCAATCCATCCGCCACCAGATAAACTACCGGAAGATTGAGGCAAATACATACGTCCCCCGTCAATGATCAAGACACCTGCGTTGGATAGATTATTCGTAAAAACGTTAAACGATCCGGAGGCCAACCATAACGAAGAAGACAAAGCATCCGTTCCCACTTGATAGGCCGCAGTTTCCCTTCCTGTTAGTTTAATATGATTATCTGCTCCGGAAAAAACAATATTTGCCGTTCCTGCATAATCCAAAACAAAATTTGTATCTTCCGTAACGATTCCCGCCTGTCCGGCAGCTGTTATCGTTTGAGAAGCATAGTCGATATTTAGATATTGCTCATACCATTCCGCCGCATAGGCCGGAGACATCATGGAGGAAACGATCAGCACACAAGCGCCTGTGGCAAATGTACCGGTAGCAACGGTGGTGCACACGGATACGGAAGATATGCATGCGACAACAGCCGCACGCAACAACGAGGGTAATCGAAGTTTCATAGAATGAAAAAGAGAAAGAATTGACGCTCTGAACATATCGTATTCAAAATCCGTCATAAATGATTCATAATGTTCTAATTATAAATATTTTATAATTATTTTGAAATCAATTTTTTGTGAAAAAATACCATCACGGATATCTTTTTCCAGAAAGGGTAAATTTCTTCTTGATAGCGGATTTTGAAATCGCTACTCCACCTCAAGAACAGAATGAAAGAAAACAAAAAATAATCACCATAAATCATTGATAATTAAAGGATATAAATATTCCCAACAAGAGGAATGCCTTTGTAATATTTATTGTACAAATGTTCAAAAAATCACGATCTTCCGCATTGCTTTGAACAACAGTTATGCTATAAACTATGTATATTCAGTTTTTCAACTCCAGTAGACGATCATGCAATCCCCTCAGGAACATCTCAAATCCATTCTCCTCCAGAAATCTGTACGTACCGGCACTTTTACTCTCGCATCCGGCAAAGTCTCCGATCTGTACGTAGACTGCCGAGTGACGGCGCTTGATCCCGTGGGGGCAACATTGATCGGCAGTATCGGCTGGGACTTGGTCGAAGGAGAAATTCTCCGTCAGTTCCCCGAGATTTGTGCCATTGGCGGCATGACAATGGGAGCCGACCCTATTTCCTTGGCGATCGGAATGACCGGAGCCCTACGAAAAGCCGACAAAATGCTTCAGGTGTTCACCGTCCGCAAGGAAGCCAAAGACCATGGGCGCGGACGCCGCATCGAAGGTAACTTCAATAGCGGCGACACTGTCCTCGTCGTAGACGACGTCATCACGACAGGCGGATCCACGCTGAAAGCAATTGACGCTATTGAGGCAGAAGGCGGCAAGGTAGCGGCAGCGCTCGTGCTGGTCGACCGCGAAGAAGGCGGACGCCAGGCAATCGAAGCTCGCGGCATTCCCGTTTTCCCCCTGTTCTCGCGATCGAGCCTCCTGGGATAACTCTCTCACTCCTTTTCCCGTTATGATGAAATTCCTCCATACCCGCATTCGAGTAGCCGACATGGAAGCCACGATTGCATTCTACACGAAGCTCGGCTTCGAGCTGGCAAGGCAATCCGTCTCCCCCCAGGGCAACAAGCTTGCCTATTTGAACGTCCCCGGCGCCGAACATCAATTGGAACTCTGCTGGAGTCCCGAATACGAAGTCAAGGTTCCGGAGGATTTGATGCATACGTGCATCGGAGTCGATGATATCGTCTCCTACTGTGCAGAGCTAGAAACACAAGGCATCGACATCTGGCCCGGCGATTGGAAGGAATCTTTCACCCAGGGAGGGCTGAAGATGGCATTCGTCACCGATCCCGACGGCTATGAGGTGGAAATTCTGGAAAACTAATCCCGTTCCCCCTATGCTCCCCGTTCTCATGGGGATAGGCGGACTCCGCCTTACCCCCGGAGAAGAAGACTTGATCCGCCGGTGCCAGCCGGCGGGATTTGTTTTGTTCTCCCGCAATATCGCCAACGCCCGGCAAACCAGGGAACTGACCGATTCCCTCCGGGCTCTGTGCCGCCATGTCCCGGTCATCGCCGTCGACCAGGAAGGGGGTCGTGTCGTCCGAACAACTGCACTTGGACTGGAACTTCCGGCCGCTAGCCAAATCCGCCGATCAGGCAATATCCCCGCCCTCGTCAAAATGGCAGAAAATATCGCCATCTCGCTGCGCCTGCTCGGATTCAACATGGATCTTGCACCTGTGCTGGATATCTGCCACGATGAAACCGTTCGCAACGCATTGCCCAGCCGGTGCTGGGGCATAACTCCGGACGAAGTCGTCTCCATGGGAGGCATGTTCAACCGCAACCTGCGCCACTACGGAATAACCACCTGTGCCAAGCACTTCCCCGGCATGGGACTTGCCCAAAGCGATCCGCACGCCGATCTGCCCACAATCGACGCATCGCGAGAAGAATTGCTGCAATCCTCTCTCATTCCCTTCATGGCGCTGGAGCCGGAACTGCCCGCTATCATGTCCGCCCACATTCTCGTTCCTCACCTGGATGCCAACCTGCCCGCCACTCTGTCACATACAATCATGACAGGCCTGCTCCGCTTCCAGCTCGGTTACAAGGGCGTCATCATGACGGACGACCTCTGCATGGGTGCTATCACCAACAACTACGGAGTCCCGCAGGCCGCGGACATGGCACTGGAGGCCGGTTGCGACCTCGTACTGATCTGTCATCATGCCGAGGAACATCTCAATGAATGGCATCCCCGCCCTTCCCCGCAAAACGGCACGGACAGAGATGAATCGCTTCTTCGTCTGGAACGCTTTTCACGCGACCTCGTCCCCCCTCTCCGGTGGGATGACCGACTATGGGAACAATGTCTCCATTCGGCACAAAATCTTGTCGAAGAAATGCAGCCATTCTCTTCTCCGGCCTCCCCTTCTTCACCGGTTCAGCACATGTAGTTTGCCCCGGAATCCCGGTTTTGACATCATTATCGAAAATTTTTCCGTTCATCCAAAAATTCTCTTGTACAATCGCGGCGTACCGTGTAGATTGCGTCCGCATTTCTACCAAATGGTACAGGTAGTTCAATGGTAGAGCCCCAGATTGTGGTTCTGGTTGTTGCGGGTTCGAGTCCCGTCCTGTACCCCATCTTTTCATCAAAGCCATTCCCTTCCGAGAGAATGGCTTTGATCTTTTACAAGTCCCCCCATTCCCGTGGCAGGCATGTCATGCATACTTAAAAAGCAGCGCTGCAACTTCGCGAAAAGCTGCAGCGCCACATTCACCTGCAATTAATTTAACTCACTTGGAATTATGTTATGCACCTTAAATCCGTCACGGGTTCACCCCCGTCAGCATGGCCTCCGACCCGTACAAAACGGAAAACATGCCGTTGTGAATGATTGTTATGGCTATTCACAAAAAGGGATGAAATGAGGAAATCCTATCGTTTCTACATGCCGGCATCCGCTTGGCGCGATGCGGCATCCGTTCTCTTCGCCGCCTGAGGCGAACAAGAAGAAGAACACAAACCACATGCACCTCCACAACATCCGCGGCAGCACGACGAGGCAGGACACGACGCGTCAACATTTCCGCGATTCATGAGAAATGTTTCCGACAACAATTTCTTGAATCGCGACCGAATGCCTGGCGAAGTTCTCCGTCCTTGGGGTTGAGGATTTTTCATCTCGAAAGAAAGTTAGATAAAACTAACATTGATTGCAAGACTATTTTTATAAAAGTCGAAAATCAGGTAATTTTTCATGTCCTCTCCGAGGGAGGGAATCCGTTCTCCTCCCCCAGGGAAAGAGTCTTTCCAAGTCCGAAATGAACAGACCAAGAGAAGGAGGAGAAGATGAAATATGTGTTTGACGCCTACGAATGGAATGAGCATAGTATGCGGTATTGTATAATTGACGATTATTCAGGACAAATAGCCCTCCTGCCTTTCTCTTATGACTTTCTCCACCCTCACTCGTTGTTCCTGTTTTTGCGTGATCGCGACAGGAATTGGTTCTTCTGTTCTCCAAGCAGCGGACAGCCTTCTCCACAAGCCCTCCTATGACGAATGCATGGAACAAAACGTCCCCGTCATCACGCGGCACGACATCTACCGGGAAGGATGGATCGATCTCAACAAAAACGGGAAAAAGGACATCTACGAAGACCCCGGGCAACCGACGGAAAAACGCGTTGCCGACCTCGTCTCACAAATGACCCTTGACGAAAAAACCGCGCAACTGGCCACGCTCTACGGCTACAAGCGCGTCCTCCCCGATGCCCTTCCCATGCAATCCTGGACAACACGGCTTTGGAAAGACGGCATCGGCAATATCGACGAACATCTCAACGGCCTACGGAACAACGAATGGGTTTTCCCCGCCTCCAAACATGCATGGGCTATCAATGAAATCCAGCGTTTCTTCATTGAAGATACCCGTCTTGGCATTCCCGCCGACTTCACCAATGAAGCGGTCGGAGGCCTCAACTATCTGAAGTCTACCAACTTCCCCTATCCTCTGGCCCTTGGCTGTACCTGGGACCGGGATCTCGTCCGTCAAGTAGGAGAAGTCATGGGCAAGGAAGCAGCGGCAATCGGCTACACAAACATCTACGCACCTCTCCTCGACGTCATCCGTGATCCGCGCTGGGGGCGCTGCCCCGAAGACTTCGGCGAAAGCCCCTACCTTGTTTCCGAACTGGGCATAGGCATGGTACGCGGCATCCGCAAGGCGGGAGTAGCCTCCACGCTCAAGCATTTTGCCATCCACTCCAACAACAAGGGAGCCCGCGAAGGAGAAGCCCGGCTTGACCCGCAATGCAGCCCCTCAGAAGCGGAAGCCATCCACCTGTGGCCCTTTGCGCGCGTCATCCGCGAAGCACAGCCGGAAGGCATCATGAGTTCGTACAACGACTATTCCGGTGACGTTGTCCAGTCGAGCCGCCATTTCCTGCATGACATCCTTCGGGAACGCATGGGATTCAACGGCTACATTGTCAGCGACAGCAACGCCGTGGAATGGCAGCACACGACGCGGCGCACGGCCAGGGACCAGAAAGATGCCGTTCGGCAATCCATCCTAGCCGGATTGAACGTCCGAACCAACTTCACCATGCCGGACAAGTATGTCCTGCCCCTGCGGGAGCTCGTCCGGGAAGGAGCCGTCCCGATGGAGGTCATCGACCAACGGGTTGCCGATGTCTTGAAAGTCAAATTCAATCTGGGACTCTTCGACCAGCCCTATAAAGATATCAGCCAAGCCGACCGGGCCGTGCGTTCTCCCGAAAACCTGGAACTGGCCAGAAAAGCCGCCAGGGAATCCATCGTCCTGCTCAAGAACGACAACAACACCCTGCCTCTCGACATCAACGCACTCAAGACCATCGCTGTCTGCGGGCCAAACGCCGACACCCCCGCCCTGGCTGTCAACCGCTACGGGACCATCGATTCCAAGGGAGTCGTCACCTTGCGGAAAACCATTGAGGAAAAAGCAGCGGCCCACAATGTCAAAGTCCTTTATACCAAAGGCTGCAATCACCGCGACGAACGCTGGCCGGAAACGGAAATCATGAGGGAAGCTCCCACGGACAAAGAACAGAAAATGATCGATGAAGCCGTCGAACAAGCTCGCCAGGCAGACGTCGCCATCATCGCCGTAGGAGATTTGATCGCCTCAACCGTCGGAGAAGGAGCTTCCCGCACCGGACTCGACCTCCCGGGTAGACAGGACGACCTGATCCGCGCCGTAGCCGCCACCGGCAAACCGGTCGTCATCATCCACAACAGCGGACGAGCCAACAGCATCAACTGGGCCAACAAGCTCTCCCCGGCAATCATCCAGGCATTCTTCCCCGGAGCCTATGGCGACACTGCCATAGCCGAAGTCATCTTTGGAGACATCAACCCCGGAGGCAAGCTCACCACCACCTTCCCTAAATCAGTCGGCCAGCTTCCCTTCAATTTTCCCAGCATCTCGGCGTCCCAACTCGAACTGAAGGGAGCCTCCGTTTCCGGTACGTTGTGGAAATTCGGTCACGGTCTCAGTTACACTACATTCCAATTCAGCAATATGAAGATGGATTGGAACGGCAGGAGCGAAGGGAAAGCCCCATCCGTCACGGATACCATCACCGTCTCCTGCACCGTGACCAACACAGGCCAACGAGCCGGAGACGAAGTCGTCCAACTCTACACACATCGCCTGCTTTCCCCCGTCGTTACCTACGACCAAAACCTCCGGGGTTTTGAACGCATCCATCTGGCTCCCGGAGAAGGCCGTACCGTGACATTCAAACTCACGCCGGAACTCCTGGCCCTCGTCGACGCCAACCAGCAATGGATCAACCCTCCCGGCCCTGTTGAAATACAACTGGGCAATGCTTCGGCCTTCATCCCTAATTCCAAGAATAAAAAACAAAACAGGGCTGACCGCACAGGTATCGATATTCCTACCGGTTCATCCACAGCCGACCAGGAACCGACCGGACAACCTACCTGCGGCATCCAACTCAGGCAGACGCTGGTGCTGGAATAATGACCGGGGCAACCACTCCTCATTTCACCACCACAAGTCCAACCGGAACCGCTCCTCGGGAAATTCAAACGCAGAAGGAGCTTGCTTGTTAAGCCGAAACTGACAGAATACGGGTGCGATATTATCACTTGTAACCATGGACGCAAAATACAGAATAGCCATCGGCTCCGACCACGCCGGAGTAGACTTGAAGGAAACTGTCATCGAATTCCTCCGCGGCTGGGGTCATGAAGTCACGGACAAAGGCACATACACCAAGGCCTCCTGCGATTACGCCGATTATGCCAATGCCGTTGCAAGTTCCGTCGCAGACGGTTCCAGTGACAAAGGCATTCTGATCTGCCGCACCGGTATCGGAATGAACATTGCGGCCAACCGCTGGATCGGCGTCCGCGCCGCTACCTGCCGCACAGCTCCGGCCGCCGCGCTATCCCGTCAGCACAACAACTCCAACATCCTCTGCATGGGATCCGCCTACGTTGATTCCGAAGCCGTGGAAGATGTTCTGGAAGCCTGGCTTGCCGCAGAATTTGAAGGAGGACGCCACGAACGCCGCGTCATCAAATCTTCTGGCAGTCCGCTGCTGATGAGCGATCCCGTCCTGGCTGCCCTGATCCAGGAAGAAGGCCAGCGCCAACGCAACAACATCGAATTGATCGCTTCCGAAAATTTCGCTTCACGGGCCGTCCGCGAAGCCCAGGGATCCCTCCTGACCAACAAATATGCTGAAGGCTATCCCGGCCGCCGCTGGTACGGAGGATGTGAATTTGTCGACATGGTCGAACAACTCGCCATCGACCGGGTCCTGCAAATCTTCGGCGGAGACCACGCCAATGTCCAACCTCACTCGGGTTCCCAGGCCAACATGGCCGTCTACTTTTCCGTTCTCAAACCGGGCGATACCATCCTGACGATGGATCTCGCCCATGGCGGCCACCTGACCCACGGTCACAAGGCCAACTTCTCCGGCAAGCTTTACAATGTCGTCCACTACGGTGTTTCCCAAGAAACCGAAACCATCGACTACGATGCTCTGGAAAAGGTTGCCATGGAACTCAAGCCTAACATGATCACGGCCGGAGCCAGTGCCTACTCCCGCATCATCGACTTTGAACGCATGGGACAAATCGCCAAGTCCTGCGGAGCCTACCTCTTCGTGGACATGGCTCACATCGCCGGCCTCGTTGCCGCAGGAGAGCACCCGAATCCCGTCCCCTACGCCGATTTCGTCACATCCACGACTCACAAGTCCCTGCGCGGTCCACGCGGCGGCTTCATCATCTGCCGCGAAGAATTCGCCAAGAAAATCGATTCCACCGTATTCCCCGGCGTCCAGGGGGGACCTCTCATGCACGTCATCGCCGCCAAGGCAGCCTGTTTCGGAGAGGCCTTGAAGCCCGAATTCAAGACTTATGCCAAGCAGATCGTCGCCAATGCCAGCGCGATGTCCAACAAGCTAAAGGAACTCGGCTTCCGCATTGTGGCCAATGGCACCGACAACCATGTTTTCATGGTAGATCTGCGGTCCAAGGGAATGAATGGAGCCGATGCCCAAATCACCCTTGACCGGGTCGGCATCACCGTCAACAAGAACGCTATCCCCTATGACACCGGTTCCCCGGCAAAACCCTCCGGCATCCGCATCGGCACACCCGCCGTCACAACGCGCGGCATGCTGGAAAAAGATGTGGAAAAAGTGGCTGAATTCATTTCTCGTGCCCTGGCCCTTCACGCCGCCGAACAGGTTCATCCCGATCCGGCCGCCTTCGAAGCTCTCCGTGAGGAAGTTTACGAATTCAACCGTGCATTCCCCCTGCCCCTCTAACGGGTAAATAGAGCGGACTCAAATCCGTCAAACACACTATTAAAACGGAGCCATTCCCTCGTAAGGAAAGGCTCCGTTGCCTTTTGTTTTCAAAGGTTAGAAAATATAAACAACAATTTATTTTTTACTTGCAACCAATACGCACTACCGGTGTTTTAATAAATAACCCCTTCCTCTACAAAATGAACACCCCATATCATTCCAGATCATTTCCCCGGCTATGCTGGATCATTGCAGCCGCATCTATCGGGATCTCCATCGCTCCCGCGCAGGAAAAACTGACGGACGCCCAACGCCAGGAAGCTGCAACATGGCTTGAACAAGCGAAAAACAGCTTCAACACTCTCAGCTCCTCCCGTTTGAAAAAAGCGGAAGCAGCCATCACTGCAGCAACCGCCAGCGAAAATGCCGCTATGGATCTCTACTTGAAAGCCATGAAGGATTCTTTCACAAATACGGAGAGCATGACTTCACGTATTCTGGGTGCCTCTCGCGGAGGAGGCGGACGTTTCTTCATGATGGGAGGCAGAGGCGGAGCAGGCAACAACAGAGCCCAATCGCCAGCCAGTGCCTTCAATGACTGGAAAAAGCAAATGACCGGATCCAACACCAAGCCCGGTTTCAAAAAAGCCCTGCAGATCCAGTTGAAATGGATGCTCGTCTGTCTGAAAAAGGCTGCTGCCGAAAGGCAGGAAACGGAATTGGATGTCTCGTCCAGCGCACAGTCCCTTCTGAATGAAATCGGCTCCAACTCCAAGGACATAGCCGATCAGATCTTCTCCGTCGGCGGCGCTTCCAACGCCATCCGCCAATACCTCGACATATCGGACTTCCGGTCCAGGGAAATCCCGGACAACATCGGCGATATCGGCGGTATCTATGAGCGTGTGATCCTGAAGCCATACATCGACAAAGGCGATTTTGAAAATTACAGGACACAATACCAGCGCCGTATCTTCCTGGAATCCGCCCTGGTCGCAGCTTCCGGAGACGACAAAAAGACATCCGAAGCTTCCGCTGCCAAGTTACGCCTCAAGCGCCAGTGGGAAATGGAAAAAGCCTGCTTCAACCTCGGCGACGAAGTTCGTGCCTTGAATAACATGAAGAAGGCCATCAGCGCGCTACAGGACCCCAATGACAAAAACCAGGCTCTGCGCGATCTGGAGGCACTCCTCTCCCCCAAGACATCCAATTCGGATTCCCCGTCGTCTGCCACTGCCGGACGCAATCCCAGAAGAGGCAATCGTTCCTAATCCCGTCAATCAAACTACCTGATTTCAACAATACCGGCGGCAAGCAATTTGCCCGCCGGTATTTTCATGTCCTCTACAGGCGTCTAATTCTCGCATCCACCATCGGCATCATCATCATCCTCTACGCCGGTCGCCTTACCGACAACCCACATTTTCCAGAATCCATACATCGCCAACATAATAAATGACGCGATAGCAACCATCTCGCCAAAATGCTTTTCAATAAAACATGTCGCACCAATCAGCGCGAACACTCCAAGAGCCATGATGGAATAGAAAACCTTTTTACAAAACTGGCAAGACCGTTTCCGAGCCGCATACTCGACTATTTCGCAAGCAAGACCGAACAGCATGAATGGCAAAATAAGGTATAAGATAATGTCCATATCTTACTTATTCCTGACATATGTTCTCTCCAAAATCAAGAAAATGAGTTACTTCCTCCTAATCTTGTCATTTTGGGAACATCTGTACGGTCACCATAGTTCCCTGTTTCAGGATTCCAGAGGCACACGCATTTCCCGTCCATCCAGAATCAACAGGCATGTTCCGTTCTTACCGGTCGCATCACCTTGCGGAAGAGCCGCCGTCATTCCCCCTCGGGCATCCACGCACACCAAACAAGGAATCTGCGACGCAAGAATCTTACCATTTGGAAGCTTGCACTCAGCTGGCTTAAAAAAGGCAATACGCACTTCTCCATCACGGGCAACAGCGTGGACGGACTCCGTATTGCAAACAATCTTCACTCCATTCCAAAGGGCATCCGGAGAATTCTTTCCAGTCAATCCTCCTCCTGGAAGCACCTGGTAGGCATACCCGGCACCGGACGGTTGCGTACCGTGATCGACGGCCAACAAGAAAACCATCTTAGAGACAGGATCACCCTGACTCACAGAACGGATATCCTTCCACGATCCTCGCCGTTCCGCCTTTTCGATCACCAATTGAGTATCGGAAGGAAACAAATAGAGACATCCGCCATGGGAAACTCCCTTCGTGACGCTCCCATTCAACCGGGCAATCCGTCCGTTTTTTTCATTAAGAAGATTTTGTTCTACACTCGTCAGAATCGGATTATCCGTTTTGCCGGCATGGGAACCGGGCTCCACGGAGATGCCGCTTCCCAGGCATACGACACGATCCGGGTAAAAAAACCACGATTTGTTGGCTTTCAATCCAAAACGTTCCAGCGTCATCGCTGCGGTACCGGCATTCATCACGGCAGCAAAGTCACTTCCCCCTCTCTTGCCGCTCCAAGTTTTAAAACCAGGAAGGAAACCGCGACGAGCAGTCGTACCTGGAATGCAGGTCCAGTCCCACACCGGAAAAATCCCTTCATATTCCCCTCCAGTTCCATATGTCAGCATACATCCATCGGAAAGATAGGCCCCTTTCAAGTTATCGCCATTGCATTCTTCGCCTACCAGGGTTCTTTTGGAAGACATGCGAACGCTCGCCATAAAGCCGGGAGCCCGATGGACAATGTAATCGGAGAAAGGAAATGCACGGGTTCCCAACAGAGATTCTTCCTTTAATGGCGCCGCCCCCCTCTTAACGGACAAGCTGCGGGTTAAAGCGTCTATCTCCTGTTTCCGGGAAGAGCCAGCCGCAGACAACATCCGGCAAACATGGACAAGATCCGGTCCCTGAACGCGGTCATTGTAAGAAATCTGACGTCCCCATACGCTGTAATCCAGAAGCTCGCCCCAGCACATCCAGCGAGTTCCATCAAGAAGGAAATTTTGCACGATAACTTCCTTTTCCGGCCTGGCACAGGACAACCCGGATGTCACAGCCACCAGTTTACCGGCTGAATGAAGATAATGCCGTCCATAATTCCCCTGATACAACTGGCTTCCATGTTGATGAAAAGACATATCCGGCTGAATTCCCTCGTCTCCCTTGGCAGCAATGCGAATCGTTTCATGCAATGCATGAAGAGCCTTCTCCACACGTTCCTCGTCGCGTTCTACCAATCCTGCCAGAAAAGAATTCCAGCTTTTCCACAACCTGTTCTGTCCTGTCATGGAAGGATGGATTTTCTTGACGATTTCCCGGAATGCGGCCAGTCGCCCGGGCGTCATGTCCTGTTGATCCAGTAGGAGAGAGATATTACCCAGCATCATGGGCACATACACATCGTTATTCCACCAGTTGGGGTTGACGGGCCTTTTCTGAAGCCACCAGTCGAACGACTTCAAGCATGTCTCCCTGACCTTGTATTTTTTCAGGACATGTTCCGGAAAAACATGCAGGGCAATAGCCAGCGTACGGCAATTGTCCAGATGCTGTAAGGCATCCCAGGCGGAGCGATCCTTCTTCTGATAATCAATCCCTTCGAAAGATCCGTCAGGACGCATGTTTTTACGGATCGCAGCCAGATCCTTCTCGGAAACAGCCGGGGCTTCATCCACTCCAAAACAATTCTCCACATGATGCCTGAGAACTCGAGCATGCAGAGTGGGAGCCGCCTCCAGCTTCACAATACGGTCGCGGAACTCCCGCCAAGAACCCTCGTCCATCCCCAAACCCTGGCAAATTCCCACGACCATCGAAAGGCAAAATAAACCATTTAATTTCGATTTCAAGTTCATATATCCACTCAATAATTAATACTCATTCAACAGGCCAATGAAGAAGGGGAAGGATCCCTCCTTCCCCTTCCTATCCACTCTGTTTCTATTATTTGGACAACTTGTAAACTTCCGCCGCTGTCAGCAAAAAGGCACCGACTCCGTATACTTCCGTATTCTGTTTGTCCACATGCTTGGGATCCGCCCCGACGGGTTGTACCCAATAAAGCTTGCCATCCGGTCCAACTGAATTGACAAGGGCTTTCCAACCCTTTTCCACGGCAGGCAAGAACTGGTCTCGGGGAAGAATTCCCTGTTCGACACCATACGCCATGCCATAGGTAATAAACCCGGTCGCACTCGTCTCCGGGGAAGGGTAACTTTCCGGATCAAGCAGGCTTGCCCTCCAGAAACCGTCCTTGCACTGCAACTTGAGAAGGCGGGAACAAAGCGTCACAAATAACTTTTCATAGAAAGGCCGGTAGGTTTTATCGTCTTGAGGAAGCTCCTTGAGCATCTCCGCCAAACCGCCTACGACCCATCCGTTGCCGCGTCCCCAGAAAATCTTTTTGCCATTGGCTTCCTTTTTGCCAAAATAGGTACTGTCCCGGAAGAAAAGATTTTCTTCCTTGTCGAACAATTTATCATACGTCGCCTTATATTCCTTATCGGCAAAATCCATGAACTTCCTGTCTCCGGTCAAGGCATACATGCGGGCATAAACCGGAGGAGCCATGAAAAGGGCATCGCACCATGACCAGCGTTCCAAAGAAGAAGGTTTGCCGTAATTCAAGTCCATGCTTCCTTGGGAAGGGTGGTTGACTACCCACTCCGTGCGGGCCTGTGTCGGCCACAGCATGGTTTCCTTTTTATGCTTGCGATACATGTCCAAGTAAGTCTGGCAGACAGCCACGTCATCGGCATGGTACATGCGCGGAGCCGGTCTCCATTTGAAACTGTTGAACTTCTTCATCAGCCAATCGTCGATTTTCTTGTCTCCCGTCAGGTCGGCCCAGTCCATCATGCCGAGGTACAGGGCACCGTTCAGCCAGCTTTCAGGGAAAGAAGAAGACTTCATCTTCGAAAAGTTCTCCATTTGCCATTCGGCAACACTATTGCCGACTTTAAGGACATCGGCCTTGTTGAACGCAGAAGAAAAAGTCTGGGAAGACTCCTCGGAGAGAACGACATTCTCCTCCTCTGCCATGGAAGAAACTCCGGCAAGGACAAGACATCCGATAGAGGCAAGAGAAAGTACGGAAATGCGCAATGTATGTGTCATATTCGTTTGATTGAGGATTGAGAAGAAACAAAGGGATCCCATTCAGGTCTCCGACACGGAAATACGTAACAATTCCTATCAATCTATCGGGAATTTTACTTTTTTAACATTTTCCTAATCATCACACACAAGCGCAAAAAGGGGATGCAGCCAAAACCGCATCCCCTCTGGAGAATCAATTATGCCTGAGAAAGCAAGGATCAATGGCCGCAACCACCGCAGGCCCAAGGCCAGTTGGCGCGGATCTGGTCAAAGAAATCATTGCCCTTGTCATCCACAAGAATAAAGGCGGGGAAGTCTTCCACTTCAATCTTCCAAATGGCTTCCATGCCCAATTCAGGGTACTCAAGAAGTTCTACCTTCTTGATACTATCCTTGGCAAGGATGGCAGCAGGACCGCCGATGGAGCCGAGATAGAAACCGCCATGCTTCTTGCATGCATCCGTCACTGCCTGGGAACGGTTACCCTTGGCAATCATGATCAAGGAGCCGCCGTTTTCCTGAAAAAGATCCACGTAGGAATCCATGCGCCCGGCCGTCGTCGGGCCGAAGGAACCGGAAGCGTAGTTTTCGGGAGTCTTGGCAGGACCAGCGTAATATACGGGATGATCCTTGATGTAATCCGGCAAGCCTTCTCCAGCATCAATGCGTTCCTTGAGCTTGGCATGGGCAATGTCACGAGCTACTACGATCGTACCGTTGAGGCTGAGGCGGGTCGTTACGGGGTACTGGGAAAGTTCCGCAAGGACATCCTTCATCGGACGATTGAGGTCGATCTTGACGGCATCGGCAGAAACCGTACGGAGTCTCTCCGGAATAAAACGGCCGGGGTTGCGTTCCAGTTCTTCCAGGAAAATGCCTTCAGGAGTAATCTTCGCTTTGGCATTGCGGTCGGCGGAGCAGGAGACGGCCAGCCCAACCGGACAGGAAGCGCCGTGGCGGGGCAGACGGATAACGCGCACGTCCAAGGCGTACCACTTGCCTCCGAACTGGGCTCCGAGACCGAGTTTCTTGGCTTCTTCATGCAGTTCGGTTTCCAGTTCCACATCGCGGAAGGCACGGCCGAATTCGTTGCCGGAAGTCGGCAATTCATCGTAATAGCGGGTAGAGGCCAGTTTGGCGGTCTTGAGACAAAGCTCGGCAGATGTTCCGCCGACGACGAAAGCCACGTGGTAGGGAGGACAAGCGGCAGTACCAAGCGTACTCATTTTTTCCACGAGGAATTTCTTGAGGGTAGCAGGATTGAGCAGAGCCTTCGTTTCCTGATAAAGATAGGTCTTGTTGGCAGAGCCGCCTCCTTTGGCAACGAAGAGGAAACTGTACTTCATGCCTTCCGTGGCAAACACGTCGATCTGAGCAGGAAGATTGGTCCCGGTATTCTTCTCCTTATACATGTCCAAAGCAACCGTCTGGGAATAGCGGAGATTGTTCTGGGTATACGCATCGTACACGCCATGGGAAAGATATTCCGTATCGTCACACCCCGTCCAGACCTGCTGGCCCTTCTTGCCGACGATATTGGCCGTGCCCGTATCCTGGCAGAACGGCAGAACGCCCGCACTGGATACTTCCGCATTGCGAAGCAGAGTAAGAGCAACACTTTTGTCATTGGCGCTCGCTTCCGGGTCGTCAAGGATCGCCGCCACTTTTTCCAAATGGGAGGCGCGCAGGAAAAAAGCAATATCGTGAAAAGCCTCAGCCGCCAACAGGCGCAGCCCTTCGGGCTCTACCTTCAGGATAGGTTTTCCTTCAAATTCGCTCACGCTGACATAGTCGCTGGTAACAAGACGGTATTTCGTTTCGTCCTTCGCCAGCGGGAACATTTCCTGGTAATGAAATTCGGGGGTTGCCATAACTGAGGTCAACATACGCCTGAACTTCTTCCGTTTCGAGGAAAAAAACGAAGATATGATTCCCTGCCATTCATAGGGTCAATCTGCCGGAAAACCTCGTTCGTCTACAGATTATTCTTGCCGATGAACAGAAAGTCGCCCTAATAGGAGAAACGATGCTTAACCTCCCCAATTCCATCACTCTGACACGCATCGCACTCGTTGTCGTTTTTACTATTGCCATCTCCGTGACTCCCGATTACAGAGTTGGTTATCCTGTCGCCCTGCTCGCTTTTCTCCTTGCCGCTTTCAGCGACTGGCTGGACGGCTACCTGGCACGTAAATTGCAGGAGGTAACCACATTCGGTAAATTGATCGATCCACTGGCGGACAAAATCGCCGTATCCGCCGCGTTCATCTACTTGACATCGGTCGATGCCTGCCCTGCCTGGGCCACCATTCTAATAATTACGAGAGAATTCCTGGTCACCGGTATCCGGCAAATTGCCCAGGAACATGGTATCATTATTGCAGCCGACCGAACGGGCAAATGGAAAACAGCTTTTCAGCTCGCCTTTTGTACCGGAACCCTGCTCTATCTAACGGTAAAATCCTATCCCAATGTCGCGGCTCCGCTTGTCTGGCTGGCCGAACTCTGTGCCCCGTCCGGTTCTCATGCATGGCTCTACCCGCTCCTGCTCTGGGGGGCAATCATCCTGACGGCCTGGTCCGGCATCGCCTACTGCATCGGTGCCAGGAAATTTCTTTTCCGAGAACGCCAGCAACCATGAACCTATCCACTCTGGCAGCCGGCTTCGGCTGGTGCGCTCCGGTTGCCGTCACAGCACTAGGCCTCCTGGCGGCACTTCCCGGAAGTGCCGACGAGCAAAAAATAGTCCCTCCGCCCGTCATCAATGCTCCGGAGCAACTTCCCTCCCGGAAGCAGCCGCCCCTCGGCAGCGCTGCCAAGGAACAGGATGACATTCCGATTGATGAAAAAAGCGTACCTTCCGATGCATCGGATGCTCCGGCGGACAGACCGGCAAGAGTCACGAAAGAAGGTAAAATCATTGAACCCGCCCGCCCTGCAGTAACCGATACCGACGGAAAAGAAGCCCCGGGAAAAGACATGTCTGCCATCCCGACGGCCCAGCCCATCTCCCCCGCCGCTTTGGATAACTCCCAGCCAGTTCATCAACCCAACCAGACATTCACCAGTTTATCCGCATCCAAACAGTTCATCGTGCGCGGTAAGGACGTCAATCTGACATCGGCTATCAGCACCAGGGCAGATGAAATACGCTCCGGCCTCCTCTCTCTGATGAAACTTCCCAATACATGGAAAGACAACATCTTTATCAACCTCCACGGAAATCCCGGAACCCCTCCCCCGGCCAACCCGATCCGCATGGGAATCGACCTCATCGAAACCAAGCCCAATTACTACATCAACCTGCATGTGGGACGCGGCATTGATCTGGATGCCCTCTACAACGCCGTCACCACCATGTTGCTCTATGAAATCATGCTCCGCGACATCAACCCGGACGGGCTCCCGGAACGCATCTCCCTTCCCCAGTGGCTCCTGACCGGCATTGAGCAAGCCGTTCAATGGAAGAACGACCAAGCAGACCGCAACCTCTACGCCACTTTGTTTGAACGGGGGGAAATCCTCTCTCCCAAAGCCATCCTCTCCATCAAGGACCCCTGGAAGGAATTGGACGCTACCAGCCTGCTCGCCTACAAGGCTTCCTGCGGTTCCATCGTTCTTTGTCTGCTCAATCAGAAAGCCGGCGAAGAAGCCATGTTCAGACTTCTCAACGAAGCCATCCTTGGATCAGACGATCCGGAAAACCTCATCAAGCGCAACTTCCCCAGGCTCAACCTCACACCTACTTCGTTGCATAAATGGTGGAGCCTCCAACTCTCCACCATGGCTACTCCGGCCGTTACGGAAGCTCTCTCCCTGCAGAATACGGAGAAGAAACTGGACGAATTGCTCGTCCTACTGAAATACGATCCGGAAACACGCATCTCCACCCGCATCTCCCTTTCCAATCTGGAGGAAGCCCTCAAAATACCGAATGTTTACGAACAATTGTCCGCCACCCTCAACAATCTCAGTTACCTGCACATCCGCAGCTTTCCTACGTACAAGCCTCTGATCACCGACTACATCAAAATTATTGTCCTGCTGAAAAACAGCCGGGTTACCAAGGAACCTTTAGATAAAAAATCCCTCCAGGAGAGACTGGACAAACTGGCTAAATTCCGGGCTCTTTCCATGCAGGCGGCCATACGGGCCCGCGACTACATGGACTGGTACGAAATCAACTCCCGGCACACACTTTCCAACACATTTTCCTCCTACATATCTACCATCAACATGCTGAGAAATCCAGCCAAGTCATCACCTACCCCCCTCAGCCGGTATCTGGACGATATAGAAGCTCTGTACCTCCTTCCGGCCCAGGCACCCACCCCCGACCTTTCCGCAGACAAATAGGAAAGTCTGACGCGAAAAAAGAAGACAAATAACGGCAACCGGAGCGCTTCTCCGGTGTTAATTGTACGAACGGATGAGTGACGAACAGGAAAGCCTTACTGAAGACAACCTCGACGCACATCTCATGTTGCGGATTCGGGGAGGGGATTCACAGGCCATGGAAGAATTGATCCGCCGTCACCAAAACTCCGTCTACGCCACCGTAGCCAGCATGCTGCGCCATGGAGGAGACGTGGAAGACATCTCCCAGCAGGTTTTCATCCGCATTTGGAAGGGAGCCGCCACATACGAGCCCTCTTCCAAATTCACGACTTGGATGTACACGATCGTCCGCAATCTCGTTTTTAATGAACTGCGTCGCCAAAAGCGAAAACCCGTCCTTTCCGCCGATGCTATTGAGGAAGAACACGGCCAAATTCTCTCAATCGACACCGCTCCGTCTCCGGATTCCTCCCTGGAACACAAAGAGCTCACGCAAGCTGTGGAAGACGCCATCGCCAGCCTCCCGGAACAAGCCTCCCTCGCCATCCAGCTGCGCCGCTATGAAAATCTTTCTTATGAGGAAATCTCCCAGGTTCTCGGCATCAGCGTCTCCGCTACCAAAAGCCTTCTTTTCCGGGCACGCAACACGTTAAAGGAACAACTGTCCGGATTTCTCGGACAATAAATATTTTCTCTTCCGCCATTCGAAACAGGAGCATCCGGTTGCCCATCCCCTCCTGTTCTCAAGTTTATGCTTGCGGACAAGAAGGATTCATGAATGATACTGGGCACGTCTCATTCCAAGCAGGTAAAACCATGACCAACGATACTTCCTCCACAAGCATCCATCTAAACCCCGGAGCCATGTTGCTTTCCTACAGGATCGAAAGGATCCTTGGAGCAGGAGGGTTCGGAGTTACCTACCTGGCAACAGACACGTCAACGGAACACCAAGTCGTTATCAAAGAAAATTTTCCCCGCGCATTCGCTGTCCGCGATACCGTCAGCGGTACCATTCATCCCCTGTCCGACAATACGAAAGACAACTTCCTCAAAACGCAAAAAAACTTTCTGGAAGAATCCCGCAAGCTCGCCTCCATCCATCATCCGAATATTGTCGAAATACTCAATGTCTTCGAAGCTAACGGCACAGCATACTTCACCATGCCCTACCTCGGTGCCAATAATCTGCAGAGATACGGCTTCAAGGAACACGGCAAAAGGATTCCGGAAAAACAATGCCGGATCCTCCTCAAGGGCATCCTGGATGCTCTGACCTGCCTTCATTCCCAAAACATACTCCACCGTGACATCAAGCCGGCCAATATCCTGATCACCGACAGCGGTGTCCCTGTCCTGATCGACTTTGGTTGCATGCGGAGCATGGACATGCCGCAAACGACCGCAGCCCAGGCTACTGAAGACTTCGTCGCACCAGAACTCATGCTGGGACTTACTAACAAACTCGGTCCCTGGACGGATTTGTACAGCCTTGGTGCTTCTATTTACTATCTGCTCACCGGTACCATGCCGCAGAGAGGAGATACCCGCCTGTTCAACGACACACTCGTTCCTCTGGCTTCCATAGAGGATCTCACACGGGAATACTCCCGCGCATTCCTGGCAACAATCGACAAGGCCATGGCTCCGGACTTATCCACAAGGTACCAGTCCGCCGAAGCATGGGGGATGGACATAGAGCACCCTGAACATGCTCAGCGGGTTTCTGCCGCTCCTAAAAAACCAGCCTCCTCCGCAACAAAATCTCCCAGACCCGCGCATCCATCCTCACGGCAGAAGAGCAGGAAAAAAGGTTCCGGTGCCCGAGCCCTCACCGGACTCATCCTTCTGGCCGCCCTGATTGGCGGCGGTTGGTATGCCTACGACAATGGCATGATTCCCCTTCTTGACCGCATGCTGCAGAGCAAAGAAGCAGCGGGCAAAACATCCGGAACATCCACGGCTCCACCCACCGGCGAGATCGTCAAGGCCACACCTCGCCCTGCAGATACCGTCAGCAAGGTTCCTTCGGGCCCCTCCGTTGCCAAAAATACACAGGCTGTCTCCCCTGTTCCGTCTCAAGACAATGCCACGGAACAACAAGAGATCAAGGCTGACTCCGTCCCCCAGATAGAACATGTTAAAAAGCCGATTCCTCCCGTTCCGGCTCTCGACATCCGCAAATCGCGCCTTCCTTCTGCATTTCTTTCCAAAATCGCGTCAGGCGACTATGCCGGCCTTCAAAAAGCGGTTCTGGACGGCATCAAAGCCATGAGCGACAAAAGCGACGATCCCATGGCCGATCCCCGGTACAGCCATCTCCTGTCCGTTGCTGAACTGATCAATGCCACCACACCTTCGGAACTGATCAAATACCATCGTTCTTCCCCTCAAGCCCAGGCATTCATGAAAGAATTCCTCAATGATCCGGAATGGCTGGAACTCTACCTCGGCGCCGGATTAATCCCTGAAAAAACGACCAAAGGACTTGAGGTTCTGGAAGAAATCTGGAAGTTTGACGGCAAATCCCCCGACTTCCGTACATATCTTCCTCTGGCTACCGGCATTGCCAATATCTGGAGCGTCGGCCCTACAGCTGAGAACATGGAACGGAATGATGACGTCTGCAACCCGCTTAACCGCTACAAATTCTTTAAGACTTATCACAAGCAGGGACGTCTCCACCCCGACTTTCTGAAGCTCCGCCCGTGGGAAATTCGCTTCGTCGCCGGACATCCTTGGGACGACGAATCGTACGAATGGGCCATGCAAAACGTCAATATCCCCTGGAGACGTTATACAGACGCCTGCTGGTTTGCCGACTACACGGGAACCAATACCTTCGGGGACACGATTCAAGGTCCCCTCTTCTACGCTCCATGGCGCGACATGTACGGTCAGGCGGAAAATACCAAACTTCACGGAGGTGTCTGCGGAGGTCTTTCCACTTTCGGCAGTCTCTGTGCCGCCGCACACGGCATGCCAACCTACACGGTCGGACAGCCCGGCCACTGCGCCTACGCCGTGCGGGCCAAACGCAACGACTGGCAAGGCGGTTTCGGCGGTCCGGACGGAGGGATGCACAACCACATTTTCGGTTCCCAGGCTCCTACTTCGTATATGCTGATGGAAACGGTATTCGGCGACGACAAAACAATCGACCACGCCTACCGGTATGCCCGCCAGGCCTCCGCCCTGCAGCAAGCCGGAGACAAGGACAAAGCCTTGGAAGCCATTGACAAAGCCATTTCCTACTCTCCCGTTCAGCCGGTCTTCCGCCAACTCCAGCAGAAACAGCTCATCGAAAAAGGAGGAATGACCCCTCAGGACTGGCTTGAATACGCAGAAGAAGCCTTGCCCTACTACGAAGGCAACGGCTATGCTGCTCTGGAAGCTCTGCGGCCCGCCGAAGAGCAATTCATCGCTGCCATCCCGGAACAAGACCGCTTGAAATGGTACCGGGGAGTCCACGACATCCTGGCCGGAACCCGTACCTCGTGGGCAGTCAAAATCGACTCCATCCTCGATTCCCAGCTCGCCAACATCGACTCAGACCAAGGGAGGGAACAATTCCTGGAAGCAGTCTTCTCACGCCACCTCAATGCCAAGGACACCACCAACTTCGGACAGGTCCTGGAATGGGCGGTCAAAACATTTGTCAACGGTCAGCAGGATGCCCTTTTCAACAAGGCTTTCACGGTTGCTGCGGCTTCTGCCGCCCAATCCAAGTCCGCTCAGGACGAAAAGAGTACCAAATCTCTCAAGGAAGCCTACAGCAAAGCGATTTTTGCGGCTGAACAGGCTCATTCCATTCCTGCTTTCCAGGCCTTGACAAAGGCAGCTCTCATGCTTACTCCACCCAAGGCTGAAGAGAGGACATACAAATCCGAGCCGCTGCCAGGCAAACTCGTACCGCCGTCCGGCATGATCCGCGTGTCATCCACCAGCGGCTGGGACAGACCTTGGGAGCACATGGACATGTTGAAACCATGCGGTGGCTTCAATCATACCGACAAAGAAAGCCAGCCTTACGTCATCGCCGAACTTCCGAACACAGTTAATCTCTCAGGCGTCATTGTCAGCAAGGCGGATGGTTCGCAGGACCGCATCAAGAAGGCAAAAGTATCAACATCCGTGGACGGAGCCACATGGTTCCCAATGGGAGAAACGGACAACATGCAGTCCGAATGGCGGCTCGAAGCTCCAGCAGAAGGTCGCAAGGCCAAATGGATACGGTTTGAGGCCATCAACGACACTGAACCCAACTTCCTGCATCTGAAGCACTTCCTCATCTTCGCCAAATAGCCGGGCGTTCCTTTTCATCATTTCACACAAACCACCTTCCGCATATGCACATCTTCCAAGGATTCCTGACCCTATTGGCAGCTACAGCACTTCTCTGCCAAGCGGAACTTGCATCTTTCCCCGACGCACTCGAAACAGGCAAGAAGGAAAATAAAAACATCGTTGTCGTCTGGAACGGTTCCGATTGGTCCAAACTGGCTCCGAAAGTCGTCGAAGAAGTAGAAAAAAAGTCTAAAACCACAACGACCGATGCCGTTTGGGCCGTTTACGACGACAAAGGCACCATGACTCCGGAAGAACAGGAAGCCGACAAAAAGAGCAGGCCTCCCGTCAATGTCTGGAACATTCCAGCCATCCAGGTATACACACCGGATAAACAGCTTCTCTTCTCATCGGATGGAGTTAACCTGAAAAACCTGCAAAACGTTCTCTCCAATATTCCGAAAGCCATTAAAAATGGTAAGGAGGCAGAAGAATTGTTCAAGAAGGCGGAAGAAAGCAAATCTCCCGATGAAGCCCTCGCTTTATACGACAAAGGATTGAGCCTTTTCCCGCGCTCCGTCGCCAAAACGCGCCGCGATATACTGGATAAAATCCGCAATCTGGACAAAGACGATACCAAGGGATTCCGCTTCAAGCATGAAAGCAGTTTCCTCGGTTTTATCGAAAAAGTCTGCCACCTCGTCTTTGATGAGAAAAAGCCGGAAGAAGCCAAAAAGCTCATCGAACAACGTTTATCCATTCCCGGACTTACCCCGGAAGAGCGCCAAAAAATCATGGCCGGCTACTTCGTCCTCGCCCGAGGAGACAATAACAATAAACAAGCCATGCTCTCCTCCCTCCAGAATATCGTCAAGGTCGATCCCAAAACGGATATGGGACGCGGAGCCATGGCTTACTACAACTATTTTGCCAAACCCGTCATCATGAAGAACAACCGACTGAACGGCAAATTGTTGCGACCGGAATTCTCTCCTCTTGTACTCAATGTCCGCGACAAAGTCAAAGTCGCCGGAACATACCGCATCGAATGCAAAGTCAAGCGGGGAGGGGCTGATTTCCGTAACGCCCGGTTCATGTCCGGCAATCGCGTTCTGGCCGAAATCACCTCCGAACAAAAGGACAAGAACCGGAGAGACTTCATGTTGACGCTGGCAGATCATAACGTTCCCTCGAACATCACACTCGTCATCGACACGAAAGGTTCCGGCTGGTTTGACCTTGATGGGGAAATCATCATCACCCAGCTTTTCTGAGTTCTCCCTATCTTCCTGCGCCGTTTCCACTTCCGGCATCAATCCATGATTTCCGTCCTTCCATCCGACACCATCGCACCGGAAAAAATCCTTGCAGAAATGGCCGGAGCATATTACAGGAATTCACCGGAATGCCTGGCTTTGTACCCCATTACCCAGGGAGCTTCCGGGAGGACAATTGTCCGCATCGTCCCACCGGAAGGTCAGACATCCTGCATCGGCATTCACTGGACGGGAGTTCGCCCCGACAACGCAGCGTTCATCACAGCAGCCCGTTTCTTGAAATCGCATGGTCTGAGAGTACCGGCCCTGCTGACCGCTACAGAACAACCCACGGGTTCCGGAGCCGCCTTGGCGGAAGATCTGGGCGATCAAAACCTACTGGGACTCAAATCCGCCCATTGGGCAACAAAATCGGCCGCTTATGGTTCAGCCATGGAACAAGTTCATCTCCTGCACAGTCTGGATGCAGCCGCAGTCCCTACCCTCCAGCAGCCCTTCGATGCATCTCTCTACCTTTGGGAACAGGAATACTTTGCCGAACATGTCATCGCCTCCATGTGCGGACAAAATCCCTCTTTCTTTCTCGAGAACCCGGCCAGACGTCAATTAGCCGAAGACCTGGCCTCCCTCCCCCGCTGTTTGATCCATCGCGATTTCCAGTCGCAGAATATCCACATCATCCATGGCAAGGCCTGGCTCATCGACTTTCAAGGAATGCGGTATGGCTTGGCGGAATACGACCTTGCTTCCCTCATTTACGATCCCTACGCCGGACTTTCCGCAACCGAGAGGGATATCCTTCTCTCGCACTGGGAACGCATCACGGGCGCCTCAGTCAACCGAACTCTTCTCCAACTGTGCGCCTTGCAAAGAATCATGCAAGCTACGGCAGCCTTCGCCCGTTACGGTCTCGCCGGACACCCATGGTATGCGGCCCAGTTAAAGCCAGCTCTTGACATTCTCAGGGAACTCTCCCAATCTTCGCCGCTGGAGCACCTGCTTGTCCCGGCCATTCACTCAGCATACGACCATCTGCCTTCATGCTAAGTTTCCGTTCATTTATTTATCTGGCTATCTTCCACGTAGCCATCGGCATCAGCCTCCTGGCCGGGTACTTCTCGGATTCCATGCATGCATGGATGTACCAGGCTCCCATCCAATGGATGTATGGAGGAGATTACATCAATCTGCGCATGGATGGCCTCGATAAGCAGGGTAATTACAAGGCAACCCCGTTCGACTACGACACCCCGCCTGAAGTCCCTGTCGTCACCCTCTACAAGGATGCCGTCGCCGACACCTTTGCGAGTTACCCCCCCGCCCCCATGGACATGGCAGTGCTCTTTTACCAGCTTCATTGCCAGGGAGTCGGCAAACTTGCGCTAATGAGTCCTCTTTACTGGGAACAAAACCCGGACGTCTTTGTCAAAGACGCCGTCATGCATGAGCTGGCGTCGTACAAGACCCTGGCAGTCGGTCGGGCACTTACCCTGTCCGCCCGGGAAGAAGCTCTGCCCGAGAATTGGAAATCACTCATTATCAAGCCCGGACAAATAGCCGGTTCCACCAGTCAGCTACCACCGGCCAACAAACTCGTCGGAGAAACTCCTCAGCTTCCGATCCAGAAATGGAGCGTACCCTCGGTCATTGAAAACGATGCCCTGTTCCGAGAAATGGGGGCAGGAGGCAAGTCATCCCCGTTGTTTGTCCGCTGGGGAGAAGCCGTTCTCCCCACTCTGCCTCTAATGGCGGCCCTGGATGTCTTGAACCTGAAGCTGGAAGACATCCATGTCCACCTGGGAGGACAACTTCGTTTAGGCGACAAAAAGAACATTCCTATCGACACGGCAGGCCGCATCCGCCTCAGACCGGATACCAATGGCATTCCGATCAGCCTGGCCGATATCATCACCATTGACGGACTCCCCCGGAATTCCCTCACCATGGAGAAAACAGCAATCTCCAAACTCCTCAAGAAAGCGGCCTGTACCCTCGTGGAAGAACCGTCAACCATTGCAACCGGCCCCTCGAAAGAAGCCCTCCTTTCCGCCCAGACCATTCGTAATCTCCTCTCCGGCATCACGGAACAGCCACCGCTGCTCTTCCCACAATCCAGTCAATTAACACAATGGATCCTGCTGATTGATATTCTCATTATCGCCATTTTCGCCCTGCATTTTTCCGGTCCCATCAGGAAAACCCTTCTCGGGATTTCCATTGCCATTCCGATTTTGGCAGCCATCATTTTGTTCCTGCACGATTATGAATGGTTTCCCTTCATTCCTGCTACCATCGCCTGCCTGTTCGTCGCCGCCTGCTCTTTCTTCGTGAAACCGGCTATCGTCCCGCATCCAGCAGGCGCGGTTTCGCCTTCGGAAAATGCCGAGCCGGATGAACAGGAAGAGAACGCTCCGGAAATGCCCATGGAGGAACCGGAGTTCCACGAACCGGAAGAAATCCCCATTCCCCATCGTTCCCAAGAAGAAAAAGAGGATCAGGGCAACAAGACAAAACGCTGACTTCTACCACTTCCAGACATCTTCTCTCCATGTCACATCCCTCCTTCCACAAAGTTCTCTTCGTCTGTACGGGCAACACATGCAGAAGTCCCATGGCAGAAGGACTATTCCGCATAAAAACCGCAAAGTATCCCGAATGGACCGCCGCTTCGGCCGGATTAGCCGCTTGCGACGGGGCTCCAGTCAGCCGGGAAACACGACAGATTCTCCTCGAACGCGCCCCATGGCTCACCATCCCTTCCAGCCGTAAAATAACGGAATCCATGCTTCGTGAGTCCACAGACATCCTTTGCCTTACCCGGGAACATCTCGTCATCCTGGGACACCATTTCCCCGAATATATCCATAAAATGCACCTTGTCACCGCCTGGGCGGACAACAAAGACATCCCCGATCCCATCGGAAGGGGGGCGGCGGCCTACAGGCAGGTAGGAGATATGCTTGATCGGGCTCTTGATGCTCTCATTGCCCACTGGGCAGATTGCTGAACGGAGATTAAGGTTCTCTCTCGAACGTTTCCCCGGAAGAAGTGAAAATAATCCACTCTTCCCGCATTTCCCCCTTGCTTCCACAGGAGCATATCTCTAATATCTTACACTATGAAATTCGGCCCATGCCTTCTTGCGCTTTGCCTCCTCACTTCCGGGTTCGTCCATGCCGAAGGCCTGTCGGAAGAGGATAAGCAAAAACTCCTTGATACTCTGGAAAATATTCTCCAGGGGAATGAATCCGCCGAAGACAAAAATGTCCGAGAGGCGTTGAAAGTACTCGCCGCTGCCGCCATGGATGAAAACGCAGCATCCGACCTCTACGAAAAATCCTACAAGAAAATCAACTTCGAGGACAAAGAGAGGAAAGACAAAGACTGGAGAGAATGGAAGGACAAAAACAAAGACCGTCTTACCAGTTCCGCTTTCAAGCGCATTCTGAAATACCAGTGCCAATGGGCCGTTCTCACCCTTCAGGCAGCTAAAAACAAATCCGAGAACCCCGACTTCTCCCAATACTCCAGCCAGGCATTGAGCATGCTCAATACAATTGCTGCAGACTATAAGGATTTGAAGAAATTCCGGGGAGACATGCAGGGCAGTATCCTGAGCGGTCCCGTTGGACGTGTTTTAAAGGTCAACGGTATCCAGGCAGCCAGATGGCCCACGTCCATTTTCGACGTCAATGCAGTCTTTGAACAGATCATTTTTCCGCAATACCGTAATGCCGCCAACATCTCGGGATTGAGAAGTGCATGGAACAAGAGGATCTCACTCGAACTGGCCTTCTCCAACACCAAAGAGGAAGAAGCAGCAACCTTCCTGGGGATTGGAGATGACAGAAGGAAGAAAACAACCGGTTCCAAGCATACCCAGGGAGGTACTCCGGCCAAAAACGACATCGCCGAAGCATCCATGAAAGCTATCAATTCACTGAGATGGAACTGCGAAGTGGATTGTTACAAAATAGGCGACGAAGCAACAGCCAGCGCCAATATGCTTTCCATGATCCGGGCAATCAAAGATACACGGGAACAGAATAATAAAATCCAGGAACTGACTGCTATCCTTTCCGGAGAAAATACAGATGGAGAAACCGATTCTTTAGCCATGACCTCCGGCAATTCTTCCTCTGCTTCAGTGCCTTCAACGCCACCTGTCCCCCGGCAGATACCGAAGCATGACGATTCCGATTTCGTTTACGACGGTCCTCTTCCACCCAGAAATGCACCTTCGTCCGAAACCTCCAAAAATGCGGGCAAGCCATCTGCTCCGAAGGTGGTGGAAATCACCGATGAAGTTTCGGAGACTCCGGTTCCCGCCCAGCAGCCCAAGCCCCCGGTCGAAATCACTGGCCAGGAGACCAAGCAGGACGATCCAGGAAAATCCGGAGCCACCCCTCCCAAGAAGGCCGACGACGACTTCTTCGGAGACTGATCAATTTTCTCTCAACAGCGCCAACACTACTACCGGCGAACCGGGCTGCACCTCATCATGGGAGGCAGTCCGGTTTTTTCTGATCCCAATCCTCGAACAATGATACGCTTTCAACGCAAATCGACCCAGATGGCGCGATGGTCGCTTGCCTCCGCAGATTCCGGGATATCGACAATCCCCAGGGAACCGGAACGCCCCATTCGTTTCTTCTGGATCTTGTTGATCAGGATATGATCATAGGCATGGTAACTATCACCTTCGTCATGGAATATCGTCCATGACGTCCCTCGGGAATCGACGGGTTTCAAAAGCTGCATGCCGGACGGACTGTTTTGAGACCCGCGGACCAGATAAACAGCTGCTTCCGCCGTGCCGTCGTTGAAATCCCCGGCAACGACAACCGGTTCATCCGAATCACCCTTCATGATCGAGTCAAGATACAGGCGCAAAGCCATCGCCTCTCTCCGGCGTAACGCCAAAGCCCTGTCGTCTTCATTAAATTTTGATTTGAGATGTACTTCCAAAATCCGGAATTCCCGCCCATCATCCACTCGAACCACCACATCCAGAATTCCGCGGAGCATCATGCCTCCCGTACCGCCGCCGCCAGGCAACGGCACGTCACGCCGGGAAGCATTTTTCGTGATGGGATAGACAGACAACACCCCCAGGCCGCGCGGTTCGCCGGGACGTTCCAGAACAACAGCATACGGGTATTCCCTGCCCCGGGCCTCCAGGCGTTTTTTCAAATCCTCCAAAGCATGACTTCCGCCGATTTCGCACAATCCCACAATATCCGGTTCCGCAGAAGCAATCACGGATGCAACGGCATCCCGGGCAACATCCGGTTTCTCGGAAATCTTATACCGGCTTCTTACCGGTTCCCCGGCTACAAAGTAATTCTGAACATTCATGTGAAGGAAGCGGACGGGGCTGTTTTTTCCCGTCACCGCCTTTCGCGATGAATGCCCGGATCCGTTCCTTCGCACCGGAGTTGTTTTGGGAGAATCCTCCCGGAGCACACCTGAAACAGGCGGAGTCTCTTCCGTCCAGCCGGAACTGCTGTCTTCCAGGTAGAACGGAAGAACAATCAAGGCAAGAATCAGAAAGACAATCGTAGACAAGTCCGCCCGGAGTTTCCTCCGTCGACCCGGTTTCTTGCGGTGGTTTGGGGACAACATCATCTCATCAGCTCTCAGGACTCCAGAATCCCTTCCTTCCCCCAGTTCTACAGATTCGGAAGAAACAACACAACCCCATTCACGGCAGTATGACCGCCATCCTTCCAGATTGACATTGCAGACAGAGCAACTTTTGCCCATATATAGGGCAGATTATCCCAGCGAAAGCTCTTTTATGTCTTATTCCCTGCTTACTTCATGTTTTCTTGCGGCTTCCGCAGTCACTCCGGTCATAGCTTCCGCAGCCGCCGTTCCCGCCTCCGTCTCTGCACTCATTGCCCGCACAACACCGCAATTGGCCAAGCAATTCAAGTTACAAATCGATCCTTCCATGAATGGATTCAGAATCACTCCATCCACCGGAGGATTCGTTTCCATCACCGCCGGCAATGTCAACGAACTGACTGCCGGATACGGCTACTACCTCCGTCATGTCCTCGGAGTCCACTGGTCGTGGAACGGCAACAGGATGGACATCCCGAACAAGGCCATTATGCCACAAACCCCCATCGAGGTCAAAAGCCCGTGGAAATGGCGCTACGCTTACAATTACTGCACGCTCTCCTACACCATGGGCTTCTGGGGGCCGAAGGAATGGCAGGCGGAAATCGACCGAATGGCTCTCAACGGCGTCAATATAGCTCTCGTCCAGGCCGGACTGGAAAAAGTTTGGCAGCTCACTCTGCGCGATCTAGGCTATCCTGAGGATAAAATCAGAGCTTTCATCCCGAATCCGTCCGCAGCCGCCTGGTGGAATATGGGCAATCTGGAAGGCATGAGCGGCCCCATCAGCCAGGATGTCATTGATCGTGAGGCCCAGCTCGGCAAAGCTATCGTCTCCGCCATGGAATCCTATGGAATGACGCCCGTATTGCAAGGCTTTGTCGGACTCGTCCCCCACGACCTGGAGCAGTACCTCCATGGGAAAGACGCTCATTATATTCCCCAGGGAGAATGGTGCGGACAGACGCGTCCCATCGTTCTCGACCCCACTTGCCCGGCATTCGCCAAAGTTGCCTCCATCTGGTACAAAAACCTGCAAAAAGTGTACGGTATCTCCCCCAAAGCCCTGGGTGGAGACCTCTTCCACGAAGGAGGCAATTCCGGTGGAGTTGACATTCAAAATGCCGCGACAGCCGTCCAGAAAAGCATGCATGCCTCCTGCCCGCAAAGTATCTGGCTCCTCCAGGCATGGGGTGGCAATCCCCGCAAGGAACTGATGGATGGCCTGAATCAAAAATACGTCCTCGTTCTTGCGCTGGACCGCGATATGAGCTCCCCTTTCCGGGAAGGTTCCACCAATGCCTACAAGAATGCACCGTGGATATGGACGGAACTTCTCAACTTCGGTGGCAATCACGGACTCTACGGCAGCCTGAAAAAAATCGCATCTCTCGGCGCCATGCAGCAGTTTGCCAACAAGGATAACCTGCAAGGGCTCGGCCTAATCTCGGAAGGCGTCGAAACCAACCCGATGTACTACGAGTTCTTCTTCCAACGCTTGTGGTCCCCCAAAGAACAAGTGCAGACAGCCGATGAAATTTCCTCATGGATGAAGACCTATGCCCAAAACCGTTACGGCAGCGCTCCGGAGCCTGTCCTGAAAGGGCTGCAACTTCTGGAACGTTCCGTCTATTCCCCCCAGCGCATGCAGGAAGGTTGTACGGAATCAATCCTTTGCGCCCGCCCCGGCCGCAATGTTCAAAAAGCTTCGACATGGTCTTCGGGACAGATCTATTACAATACGGAAGACGTTATCAACGCCGCGGCCGCCTATCTGCAGGCGGCCAGAGAAAACCCCGAACTCCTGCGCCAGGAAACCTTCCGCTACGATCTCATCGATATTCTCCGCCAAATGATTTCCGATATGGCAAGACCTCTGCTGGCAGAAGCCATGCAGGCTTATGACTCCGGCGACAAAAAAGAATTTGAAGCCAAAGCTTCTCTCTTCCTGGATTTGATCAACAACACGGATCAACTCCTCGGCACCTACCCGCAGTGGCGATTCGGGCAAATGTACGAACGAGCCATCGCCAAAGGCCGGACACCGGAAGAAAAAAACAATATGGCTATGGCATGCAAACGCCTCGTCACAACCTGGAGCGGTCACATCGACGGGCTCAACGACTATTCCCATCGCCAGCTGGCAGGCTTGATGAAGGATTTCTACGGAAAACGGTGGCAACTCTTCTTCGATTCCTATCGCCAGGGGTTGGAAGGCAAACTGGACAAAAAGGCCGTGGACGGCGATTTCAGAACCCGCGACCACGCATTCGAGCTCGGATGGGAAAAACAGCCCGCATCCTACTCCTCCAAACCGGAAGGAAATCTGGCTCAAATAGCTCAACAGGTTTTCGACAAATTCGAAAAACCCGCCCGTCAACTTGCCAAAAGCTACTCCAAACTCCACAATGCGCCCAAATGGACATTGAAAGACGGAGCCACGACTCTAACATTCGACGTCTCGGGCATCATCACCGCTCCGGGAACTTACAAAGCGACATTCCTGTGGAAAAGCGGTAACAGCGCTCTCGAAATCAGCAAAGTTACCCTGTACGAAGGCAGCAAGATCGTTGCCGTAGACGAACATCCGGGATGGACCGGGATCGAAAACAAGCGGAATACTTACACCCTGCCTGTTGAAAAACTGAGAACCAACCTCGATTCGTACACCATCAAAGCCGAGGTCAAAGGAGCCAGCGGCACGGATTCTTCCGGGGTCTTCATCTTCGACAACTAACCCGCCACCATCCTCAATATCAGGGGCCGTCCTTCCACCCGGAAAGACGGCCCCCTTTCTTGCGACTTCTCTTTTGCTTCTTCTTATCAGAAGTTATACCGGTAGCCGAGGCTGCCGTTCGCGGAAGTGGCCCCGCTGCGGATATCCGCATTGGCTTCCACAAAAATCGTTCCATTGGTGCCTGTCGGCAAGCTGAGTCCGGCCCCGACCTGTAAGCCGGTCTTTCCGATGTCGGCCCCCTTCACTGTACGTCCATATCCCGGATTACCCAGGAAGGAGACATCGGATTCTCCACGGTCGTCACCTATGTCCTGGGCCACCTGCACACGGAGTTCACCCAACGTTTCACGTCCGAACACGTTGCTGCCAATCAACCCCAACAGGCGGGAACCGACGGCAATAGTTGCCGTAGTCCATTTCATGTCCCCTACTTTCAATCCGGCGTTACCGGCACCGGATTCCTCGTAGGCATCAATGCCGGCGTATGCGACACTCACATTGACCAGGGGCTGAAGGAGGGATGAGTGATTCTCATCTAAAGCGATGTCGTATGTCACCTCGTACATGGCCCCCCAGCTGCTGCCGTTCGTATCGCCAGTCCCTTCGTAGGAATCTGCTCCGAAACGGACGCTTCGGGTCACCGAGATATCATTTTGACCGCAGGTAGCCATGAAGTTGTGTCCCCAGTTCTTGTGCTGATAGCGGGCGAACAGGTTGACATAGAAACTATCCAGATTTCCGGTAAGGGAGTCCGCTCCCGTGGAATCCAGGTCTCCATAGGATGCCGTAAAGGCAGCTCCAAACGTCAGCTCTCCGGAGACGCTGACATCCACGCCGGCCGTTCCTCCCCAGGTATTGAGCTGGTACCCGGCAAAATCCCCATCACCATTAAGCGTGTTATAAGAGCCGTTGCCTTGGATCCATGCATTGAATAGGGGGAGTTCCCCCTCGTAATTGTAATCCGGATTCAGTCCCATGGTCGTCATCCTGTTGCGGATAAGCATCTGCTGGTATCGGAAGTCCGCCATCTGCGCCGCGTTCATGGACGTAACAGTACTGCCTGCTGAAGCAGCCATGGAGCGGCTGGCCGAGGTACCATTGCCGCCTTTAATATCATCCATAATGGAGGAGAGCAGATTGTCCAGATTGGAGCCTCCCGCCTGAATGCCCGCGAACCAAAGCATGTTGGCTCCGGCCAGGGCCGTGTCGCTCTTGGCATATTGCTCCAGAGTATTGACCTTGTTGAATACCGGAGTTGCCATCAGGGACTTGCCGTCGGCTCCGACATGGATATTGGCGGACGAGTAGAAAAGGGAAATGCTCTTTTCCAACGTTACCTTCCAATCGGAAAAACCTGTTCCAGCCAGTAGAGCCTCACCTCCGGCGTTGATCAATCCTTCTCCGGCCATCATGACCACAAGGTCATCCGCTGTAGCAATACTGCCTGATCCGTTATTGACAAGGTTGACAGTCATGCTGTTCGGCAAAGTAATCGTACCCGTTGCCGCGACGCCGCCTTTCTCATTGGGAACAATCGTGCTCAGGGAGGAACCTTCTTCAAATACGGCATTGCCATCCACAAACAGAGAGACGGGAGCATATTGCCTGTCGGCATCGGCATCCCCCAGAGTCAGGACGCCATGATTCCGGACGACAAGTTCGGTTGCCTTGGTATCCGTACGAAGGAGGAGTTCCGCATGTCCGTCATCCAGAGGGCCGACACTTAACCTGTCAAATGCCGGCATGCTTTCAGTGACGTTCTTTCGATTGATTTCCATCACTCCATTGCGGGTATCAAGGCTCAGTCCCTTGGCGGAGACGCGCAGGATTTGCCGACTCCCGCCTGTCTTGACGATACTGCCCAAGCTGTCGGCATCCAGGGTACCGGTAAATTCGGCATCCTTGTCTCCTGCAAGCGTCACGACGGATTCATTGGAAATTGACAAGGTATTGTCACCGTCAAGCCCGGATATTGAAATATCCGAATCGGCACGAAGAGTCCAATTCCGGCCCAGCTCAAAGATAATGCCGGCATCGATAGACGAACCGCCCGATACGGTCAGAGAACTGCCATTGGCAAGGATCAAAGAACCACTGCCGGAAATGGATGTCCCGGAACCGATCACATTGCTGCCGGCTTCATCGTGCAGGATGATATCGGCCTGGTGGAGGGAAATCTTCCCATTGCCGGTCAATCGGAGACTGCCGGAATCCAGATTACCGCCCAAAACAAGCGAAGCATCGCGACCGACCTCTGTTGTCCCCGTCACGCTCGCCGCGCCTCCTATTGAGAGGGAAACCGGTTTGCCGGCCATGGACGACGCTACCGTCAATTCATCCGTGGAAAATAAACCGCCTATAGAAAGTTTCCCTTCCCGAATATCGACGGCCCCTCCATTGGCAGAGACATTGCCTCCAATGGCAAGGGAATTGCCTCCCGTTTTGACGATACTGCCGGAACCGGTTATACTGCCTGCATAGCTCGTATCAAGCCCGTCATTGCTTAATACGACGGTAATAGAGGAATCGGCCCCCAAATCAATCCATGCCTCTGTCGCCCAGGAATCGCTCTGCAGTTTTTTGAAAACAATTTCCTGATCGGGTTTGATCCTTATATGGAGTTTGCCATTCACAAACAAGGAAGGATACCGTTCCAGAGAAATAGGGTTTTTGATGGTCTTTTCTTCGTCGGAAAGGACGGAAAAGGGAGTATCAACCGTGCGGCCGTCGATGGAAACGTAGCCGCCGCTCACCTCGAGAAGGTCGTATCCCAGATCGGCAAGATAAGGGGTAAAGGCAATGTTATCCGTATCTTCGGCAACCGCTCCGGCCAGGGTACCGTTCGTAACAAGAACCTTGTACTCATCGCGGTGATCCTTGAGGAAAGACTCAATCGAGACTACATCCAGAGTCAACCGGTCTAGCGTCAGCGTACTGTCGGTCTGGTTAAACTCAACGGCAGCTATCCCGGAATGGGATATACTATCCATATTCTCCTCACCAATACCAATGGTTGCCGATCCGAGGGAGATATTTCCGTTGATGTTGGAAATGATGCCCGCCGAACTCGTCAGGCTCTTGATCATGCTGCCGTCAATGCCTCCCATGTCCACATGCCCGGTCGCGTCGATATGGAGGTTGGTTGCGTGCCCGGCATTGGCAAGGATACCATGCACCATGGTAATGGCATTGCTATAGGCCTGATCGCCAAGATCCAGCGTTCCTCCTCCGGACACAGATACATGACCCGTATAATCTCCGGGAGAAGCCGTATGGATAGAGAGAACGCCGCTGCCGCCATGGACAAGGTTCAGACCGCCGGAGATTTGGGACAGATCCAGTGACTGGGAATTCAATACGGTCAATTCTCCGTTTCCGGTCATCGCTCCAGCCCAGGAGGCGCCATCGGCAAGCACAGCACGGGTATCCACCGTGAGTGTTCCGGACGAAGTACAGGCTCCTGTCAGAGTGAGAACTCCATTCCCGGCCTGGCGCAAGGCAGCAGTACCCGAGACAATGGATCCCAGACTGGCATCATTGGAGTAGTCCAACACAAAGGCACCATCTCCGTACAGACTCGCGGCCCGGGTCAGGAATCCATCTTCCGTCAATGCGGCATCATGACCATCGCCCAAGAGGATCATACATCCCGTTCCGGAGGCAATGGAACCATTGAAACGGCTGATGTCTCCCGCCAATGCCAACTGGTTGATTCCTCCGTCCGCAGCAAAAAATACGGATCCGGTTCCGCTCAGGCTTCCCGTCAATTTGTAACTCTGACCGCTATTACCGTCAAAGGCAACCCCGCCGGGCTGAATGAGCATATCCGCTCCGATTACTATTTCACCAGAACCTTCCACATAAAGGTTGGAGCCATCGACTTCGATGCCGGACACGTGATCAAACAGGCTTGTATTGCTGAATTGATAACGGTTGTTCCGCGTCAGGGGATCCTGTCCGATGAGGACGAGTTTACCGGAAAAGCCACTGTAATCACCGGCAAAAACCGTACTCCTGCTACTCCCCGTATTCCGGGATTCGAGCATCAACGTCCCGCTTCCCGATACGGCCCCCGATAAAGTGCCTGCTCCATCCACGGAAATCTTGAGCGTTCCTGCTCCGATGGTAAGTCCGGAAGACAAACTCCCGGTCACGGCAATATTAAGCTGCCCGGCGGATTGTCCTTCTTCAAGACCGTTATTGAGGATCAAATCCCTGCCGATCGCATTCCATGCGGCGGACCAGGATACGCTATGCGGAGATGTCCCGTTCTGAAGGACATGCACCCGGACGGCATCCGTGGACATATCAAGGTCAATCAAGGACGATGTATCTTGAGCGGATCCCGCCGAATAGACTAACGTACCTCCCTGGAACGCCAGCTTATTGCCGGATGTCAGGATTTCTCCCGCCCGGTCAAGTACCAGGTTTCCATCGTGAAGGGCAACGCCCCCCGTTCCCAGGCCTCCCACAGATTGAAGCACGATGGCCCCTCCCTCCAGCGTCGTACCGCCGGAAAAAGTATTGGCCTGACCCTGATTGATCGTCAATGTTGAGCTGCCACTCTTTCGCAGAGTCGTCACGTGATCAGGGTGGTCACCGATGGCTCCGGCGCCCTGCCAGGTATAGTCCGTTCCGTCCGATGAAACGGCGATGCTCGCCGGGTTGACAACCAGTTTGCCTTCACTGCCAATGGTAATCACCGAGTGGCTTGATTCCATATCGGTAAACGTGACAGCCTTGTTATTGACGTATTCAATACTGCCATCCATCCAGCCTGTCGTACCGTTGGACCAGGTACCGTTGCCCGTTATCTCATCGCCCACCCAGACGACGGACGTCAGCCCCATGATGGAGAGATAGAGTTTTCCATCGATATTCTGGAACGAATAGAAACGCGCAATATCGGGGGCAAGCTGCGTCTTCCAGGATATGCTGTCCGTCGACAAATTGTTCCCCGCATTGGAAAGGATCACATACTTGCCATCCACATCCGGGATGAGCTTCCCACCGGAGTTATCGATCGTCAGGGAAAACGTACCGGGATCAGTCGTCAAATTGCCGCTGACAGTCAGAGCCGCAAATCCGGAAGCCAATGCCGTGGAATCCACAATCAGCCCCCCGGTTCCGAGTGCAAGATCTCCGGAAATCACTTGCCCGCCGGAACTGATATACAGATTGCCTCCTCCCGTTGTCAGCGATCCCCCGAAATTCCTGGAGGCAGATCCGAGCGTTACATGGGCATTGTTCACGTTCAACGACCCCGTGAAAGCGGTATTGTCACCAGTAAGTTCCAATTGGCTGGTCATGGCGCTACCTTCCGCCGGAGCCTTGAGCGTAATGTCCAACACGCCTCCACCGGACAGGCCCCCTTCCATCTTCAGGGCATTGCCGGCCGTAATTTCCGTCGTGTTAGTACCGTCCGTCGTGATGGAGATCATTCCTCCCAATGTAGCAATTCCATTGCCCATCATCTTGAGGGAGGCCTTGCCGCCAAATGCTCGCAGAGTCACGTTGTTATTGATTCTGTAGACCGTAGTCTCGGTAGTCGTTGCGGACAGAGTTACGGGAGTGGGGCTTGTATCGGCAGTCTCCCAGTCGGCCACAGTTCTGTCGATGCCGATCGTGACATCACCCGTCCCCCAGGGAGTCAGGATGCCGCTTCCCGGTACTGCACCTGAATAGGTCAAGTTGGTTGCATCCCCCCCTCCTTCCGAAGTACCAATATAGGTATTGCCCACGTATGTATTGTTTAAGGGCAAGGTCAGAATGTTGGACCAGCCGCTCATATTGTTTACCTGCAAATTACCCTGGCCGGAAATGGCTTTGCCAACCGTTGTCCCGCCACTGACTGTTCCGTCAATATTGGCGATTCCATCCGTTCCGGTATTGAGTTGAATGCCCATTCCAAACGTCGTTCCCCAATAATTGCCATTCCAAAGGATAAGCCTGGATCCGGCACCCATGGTCAGTTTGCCATTCACATTGCCAATCGATTCTCCCGCATCCCCAAGTTTCAATGTGGCACCGGGACCACTAAGATTGATATTGAAGGAACCGGAAGAAACATTTCCCTTCAACACAAGTTCTCCTTCACGAACATCAAAATTCAGATTTTGGGAATTGCTGAATGTCCTTGAGTCTATCGTCAACGAACCGCTGCCCGTCTTGGCAATATTGCCGGAAAGAACGACCGTATTGGAAATCGTTGTTGCAGCATTGGTGTTCAGGATAATGGTGCCGTCTCCCGTGCTGGTCAACTTGCCGGAGTAGGCTGTTTCATTGAGGACCAGGGAACCGTCCCCCGACTTGACCAGGTTTCTATCAGCCAGGGATGCATTGCCGGAAGCCCAGGAAAAACTGTTGTTTCCGTCGACGACGATCTTTACGTCCACCCCTTCAATGGTTGAAACGGCAACATTGTCGACACCAAGGACAAGCGATCCCCCGTTGAATTTCAATGTTCCGGTTCCCAACGCATTGACATGTCCGGCTACGAGAAAACCTTCTTTCAGATCAATCGTCCCGGACATTCCGGAATTGTCTGTGGCAAGAGTCACCGAGGCGGAACCTTTTTTGACGATGCCGAACGTTCCGCTCAGAACCCCTGACGCACTTCCCTGAGTCAGGACATAGTGATCCTTCGAGTTGGAAAATTCAATGTAGCCGGGAGAAAGCTTTCCCTCCAGATTCACCGTCAGAGTCGTTCCCGTATCTCCAACCGTCAAATCCCGGAAGACAACGGAATTACCCGGATTGTAGGTTGAGGCCGTTCCCCCTCGATTTACCCAAATAGCTTCTCCTCCATCCTTCCAAACGCCGGAATCGGCCTTGTTCCAGTACAAAATCCCTTCCTTGGACGTTACGTTCAACACTAACTTTCCATCGCTTTTGGAAACCGCATAGGAATAATAGGGCGAGATTTCAACATCCAGATAGGCCGATGCCAACGCACCGTCTGACCAGGTGCCGAAAGTTCCAGTCGCCAGGATATATTCCCCGGAAAGATCGGCCACTCCACTACCATCGAAATTCACCAAAGAAAACTGCGAAGAGCCGGACGATGTCAACGTCCCTGTCACAGCCAGCAACGGAGTATCGGTTCCGGCAAGACCAACGAGAGCTCCGCAATCGACCGTAAAAACACCACCTTCATTGATATTGAGACCCATTGTCAAATTGGCGCTGCCGGACGTCCCGGCTCCGACTCCAATCCCCTTGCCCCCGGCCAAAGTCAGGGCGGCATCGGCAAAGGAATCTTCAGCCTTCAATGTGGCTCCACGGGAAATCGTACTGATCCCCGTCCCCAAGGCATCCATCGAGCTGATGGAGAGGATGCCGGACTTGACAACAGTCCCCCCGGAATGAGTGTTAGTACCCGTTAATACGAGAGAACCGGCCCCTTCTGTTGCAATTTTACCGACTCCGGACAAATTCCCCGAAATAGTGATTTTCTTTCCTTCGTTTCCCTTGGTATAGGCCAGCGTATCGTCATCAATCGTATAGCCGGTCGTATCGAATGTTACGGAACCGCCGATGTTGGCAGGAACGGACAAATCCCAATCAGCCGAAGCTCCAAGTGTACCTCCGTTTAAATTGACGGAAAGCGTTATCGCCGTATCACCGGAACCGCTCATTCGAATTCCGATACCTCCCAGAATCATTGTACCACCGTCAAGAGTCAATGTGGACGATGTTGCTGCATTACGCACCATATTGATCCCCTCTGCCCCCAGGAATCCACCCTTTTGCACAAAAGCCCCCGTACCACTCTGAGCAACCGTCAGCTGTTTTTTTAGAAGAATATTCCCTTTTTCCTGAGTAAAAGTCGTCGTTTTCCCCCAATCGGACAATTGCATGGAAAAATCTGTTGAATCGTAGTTGCCCCCTCCCTTGACAAGCAAAGTGCCCCCTGTCATCAAAATCGTATTGGTTCCGGAACTGTTCATTCCAACATCGAATTTATCGTTAATCACAATCTTGGTATCATCTCCGGATATGGTCAGTTGCCCACGTGTCATATTCACCATGTTCGTAAGCTCCCAAATTCCACTCAATTCCATAGCGGTATTGTCGCTGGCAGCATTGAAATGAATACCCGAAATTGTCCCTTGGGAATCGGTCGCCCCATGTATGGAACCTCCTGTCACCAGCAGTTCTCCCATCGAAGCTCCATCTCCCAATCGAATAGTTCCCGACATGCCCGCCTTGAGAGTAAAATCTCCAAATCCTGCGGCATTCAGATTGAGCGTACCTTGATTCAAGCTCAAATTACCGAGAGTCAGCGTCGCGTTTGTAACACTCACAGAACCTGTAATTTTATTAACGTTCGAAAACGTTACATGTGTGGGGATATCGTCGGAACCACTGATGTACAGGCCTCCGGCCAAATTGATCATCGAGTCGGCATCAGCGGAGACAAACGTATACTCGCCTCCGGTTACCTTCATCAGAGACGGGGACAATACCCCTTCTATCGTAACCGTCCCTTCGTGACCGACATCAAACAGGGCAATTTTTCCATCGGAGAAACTCACCTCGGCTCCAGTATGATCAGCCCAGTTGGTTCCCGTCGAATTCCAGGAAGCGGTACCACCCATCCACGTCATCACCATCTCGGAGACTTCATTGCCGATCGTCGTCGCATAGTCTACATAAAAACCGCCATCCGTTCCACGGTACAGGTAGAATTTGTTCAAGGAACTCTCCGAGGCAGTCAAGGCAGTTGACGAGGCCGTCAAGGCAATATCTCCATCCGTCAGGTTGAAGAAATTTTCCGTTCCGAAGGTTCCCCCCAGAGAGACTCGATCAGCAACGGACCAAAGACGACGGGAATAGACGATATAATTGGAATCTCCATCCATGGAAACATCATTGACGGAAATACTGCCCGGCGTTGCTCTTAAACCCTTCTTCACCATACCGGAGAAGTGTCGTATTATGAAACGTGTAGGTCATGTTTCCACCGCTCTGACTAGCATCCGAATGGATACTACCCAGCGTTCCCAGAGAAATATTCGCGGCCCCGCCATATCTCTTCCATCCCTGTTTGAAGACGAGCCCCTCGTAGGGTAGAACCGACATATTAAATACGGAATCGACACCATTCCCGGGCATATTCATGTCCCATACCAATTTGGAATTCTCCCCGATATCAATGCCAGTATTCGGTCCCTGTAATTTCTGAATCGTCCCTTTCAGATTGATTCTGGCTCCGTTAAGGACGGCTATTTTAAAATCCCATCCTTCCAAATCCAGATTTTCAAACGATAGCGATCCTTCTTTATTAAAGCGAACCGTTGATCCCCAATTACCGCTGCTTCTCCAGTTCGGGCCCATTTCTATATCCGCAGGAACCGCTCCATCCGCATAATTCCAATGGTTCTTGTCCTGCCATCCCGATGCTTCGGCGAATGTACCGTCGGCGTCGCCCTGCCACGTCCAAAAAGTCTCTTCGGCGGAATGCCCCTCAGAATGATAACAATAAAGGACAGCCGAGAGGAGTGTAAGAGGGAGTCGTAATTTCATATAATAAATTGGTTGATGTTGATCTAGGTAGTTAATAGTGGATTCTTCTATTTTTGATACAGGGGAAGATTTTATCGGCATTCGGACACGTTTTCCCATTGGGGACCGGCGGTTTGAACTTGCTTTGTTCTCCTTTGATCGAGATAGATCTGTTGGCGGGATCCAGAGTCACGAAGGCAAAAAGCGGATCCTTGTATTCCGCCATGTGTCCGTTGGAAAACCCCTGAGCCTCCTCCACCCAATAATAGGAGGCGCTGTTGATCTGGACGTAGTGAACGTCTTCAATGACCATGTGGTGGTCCACGTGATGGTGGCCGCAGAAGCAGGCAATCACTTTCTTCCCACCTCCGCCATTCGCTTCCCGGATCACTTGGCGAACATCCATTTTGCTGGGAGAAGTCTCTCCCTGCCAGACATCGTCAAACGCTTCATGAGAAAACAGAATGGACGGTTTGACCGCCTTGCGCAGATCTTCCCGCAACCATTCCAGCTCCTCCGGACTGACCATGTCGCGTTTCTCGGCACTATAGTAATTGCCATGGTTGTTGTCGTACATCTTTCCGTCTTTCACACAGTGGTTTGCATCCAGAACGACGAAATGATACCCACCCCGGTCATAAGAATAGTATGGACCGGACATACCCTGTTCCCGGACGACATCAGCCTTGCTCATATGGTCCATATCGTGGTTGCCGAGAACATGGAACCTATCCCCGGGAAAACGATTCCATATCTCCAGCATATCCTTCATCCCGGGACCATGGTGCAAATCTCCCAACTGGATGATGAAATCCGGTTTCACCCGCATGCAACGTTCCATGAAAATTTCCAATCTCTGTTTCGCGTCCGGCTGCAAATCAGCATGCACATCGGAGATAATTCCGAACGTTATCTTGCCTCCAGAAACGCCGGACCGGGCAAAAGACATAGGAGAAGAAAGCAAAACAACCCCGCCCATTCCGAGGCCTTTCATAAAATTCCGCCGGGAAAGAAAATGAAATTTTTCCCCCGGAGAATTCAATTTTTCTAAATTCTTGTCCTTCATGCGAGTATCTTCATATGTAAAGATCCGGCAATTTTGTTTCAAGTATGATTAACGATAAAAAAACGTTAAATACAGAGATAATTAATGTGCCAGAGACAAATATGCTAAGGGGGATCAACCGTTTTCCTTTACCGCCCATGCCACCGTCTCCTCCATCCCTGCTCAATTCTTCCTGGCCCGATGCTCACTGGGACGTATCGGGAATCTTTTCCAATGACCTCGAATTGGCGCATATTCACGACTATTTTCTGAAGTACTTTGGAATCCAATTATTTACACTCGTCCACGGTTCCCCTCTCTTGCTCTGGAACAGCGGACGCGTCCTCCCTCATTTGATCCGTTCGGCCCGGGAAATCGAACAATGTCTGAACACATGGTTCCGGAGAAACGTAGCCATCGATTTAACGTTTTCCAACCCCTATATTCATGAGGATCATCTCAAGCTTCCTCTGGGCAACGACTTGCTGCAAATCGTAGAAGCCAACAACCCGACCGGTAATAATGGCGTTATCATGTCCTCCGATCTGTTTTATGAATACGTTCGGACGAAATACCCCGGCCTCAAAACAGTCTCTTCCATCCTGAAAGTGACCATGGAACGAGGAGGCGGCAAGCTGGATTATTACCTCCGCCTTGCCGATCAATACGACAAAGTCATGGTACATCCGGATGACAATACCAATTACGACCTGCTGGAAAAGCTGGAAGATAAAAGCAAATTTGAAATCCTCGTCAACGAGAACTGTACCCGCCAATGCCCCATCCGGCGCAAGCATTATGATTCTTTGTCAAAGACATCCCTCAATTTCCTGGGATACGGCGACAGCTTCGAGGAACTCCGCCTCAACAACGCCTGTTCGCATCTGGATGTTCTGATGGGCAATGGCCCTCACTGTACGACCCAGCTCTCACGCCAGGAGATGAGGCGACTCTACGAAATGGGATTCCGCCAGTTTAAAATCCAGGGACGCGGCCTCAGTCATTCCGGGGCTCAAATCCTGGATATCCTGAGACTGATGCTGAATGACGACAGAAGTACGCCCGATACCATGGCCTATGCCGTCATGAAATGCCTGGAATCCTTCGGCGCCATGCCTCCCCATGAGACTTTATCCCAGCCCTCCATGCCATGAAGTTCGAATTCAATCTGTCCGGTTCCCCGGAACCCGTCACTCCTCGTCCACTCTCAGAGCTGCTCCATCCGTCACTTCCCCCGGCGTCCTGGACAATCGGGGGTACCGGTATCTGGGATTCATTAATGGAAATGTGTCTGGCAATGATCAACACGATCTCCTCCCCCGAAGGCGCAAAACCGGATTTCATCCTGACTCCGTCCTGCCTATGGACGCTGGAGCCGTTTGACCCCGGGAAGAATACTTCCCTTGACCGCATCGAATCGATCCTGAACTTATACTCGGAAGAAAACGCCGGCGTGTTCCTGAATTTCGACAATCCGCGGCTCCAGCAACGGGATTTGGAAGATTCGTATGGGAACGCCCTGTTTGAATTACTGCTCTCCGCCAATGCCCGCCATCTCCACGGAGTCTATGTTGCCAGCGACCTTCTAGCCCGGCATCTGCGGCAGAAATGCCCCGGCCTCAATATTCGTCTTGGAATGAACCGTCTGCTGATGGAAAAAAAACGCGATGCCGGATTTTACAATATGCTGGCCACTAAATTCAACCGCGTTGCCATAGATCCGAGGGATACTCTGGATGCAAAATTACTCTCCCGCCTTCGAGAGAAGAAAAAATTCGAGATCACGGTCAATGATCCCGGCATTTTTCCCATGGCGGGGCGGGAAGCTTTCTGGGAGGCTGTCTGCAAGCTGAAGCGCGAACCATGGAACATGGATCTGGTTTCCAAATGCAAGAATTTGTTCTCTAAATGGACAGGAGGCTGCTCTCCGTTGTTACCGCCGGGATGCAGGCCGCTCTGCCTCTCCCAACAGGAAATCGACACATTAATTCACATGGGATTTCGCCATTTCAGAATTCAGTCGGAAACCATCCGCAGCGAACTTGCCATGGCCTGGGCCATTACACGCTGGTTTCTAAACCCGGATTCTTCTCTGAGTCATCGAAAAGCCGTCATCGAATATGGAATTCTCGGCCATCGCCCCGGGGAGGCTCACAAACTCCCGACAGGAACCGGAAACTATTTTTTCCGAAATTCCGAAATGCAAACATAATCGCTGCAAAAAGAACCATCAGTAGGTCAGGAAACCATATTCCATAATCAAGGCCGCTTCCGTTTGCAGATTTTTTTCACGATTGGAATAGAGATCCCGGTACATTTTGCTGACCTCCTGCTGGTTGTTCTTGTATTCCTCCACAGACAATGGCTGGGTAGCGTCCAGAAAAGCAGCCCGTTTTTTGATATAAGACGCCCACGCTTCAAAGTCTTCCCGACTCTTCATCAACTTCTTCACTTTGTCCTTGCGCTCCAACGCCCTCATGAAAACCTCTTTTTCCAGGATGGCATGGGATGCCTTGGCCGACTGAAGGTTATCCCACACGCTCAGCTTGGTATCCAACTGCAGGGAAAGGTTCATATTCACATACATATCCCCGCTGTCGGCAAAAAAGCCGCCATACGTACCACCGGTGTTCGTAAAAAGAGAAGGGCTGTAAAAATTGACATTCAACTCGGGAAAATACCTCATCTTGATCCCCAAAACATTCAGGCGGGATGCCTCCAACTCCATGGCCATCATCGCCAGAACGAGATGATCCAACTTACCGGATGCCGCCTTATAACGGTCCCAGGAAACTTTGGGTACGGTTTTTTCATCAATTTGCCAGCGGTAATGCGTGTCGCCCATCAGGGAAATCAGTTCCATTGCCAGGGTACGGGATTTTTCACGCCACTCATGGTCGACATTGGAAACCGTTCCGTCACTCCGTTCCTTAATGTCCGATTCCTGTTTGGAGAGTTCATACCGGGCTCTGGCAATTTCCAGACTGCGGACATTTTTATACAATTTGGAAATGAGTTCCCTCTTCTTCATTTCCATGGATTTATTAGCCCGGAACACGGATGCTTTAGCCGTATAGTAGGTAATGGGAATCTGTGTCAGGGACGGGAGATTGAAGAGGATGTTCGTATGGAAACCGATGTCATCGCTGGACACGCTCCCCAGGTTTCCGATGTCTTTCGTCATCAGGGCATCCAGGTTCACGCCGGGGATCATATCCATGTACACGCGGCGCACTCTCCGTTCGGCATCGTCGATCGACAACTGCCCCTGTTTGATTTCCAAATTGTTTTTCAGGGCAAAAGCTACAGCGTCATTCCACGAAACCTTGCGCACGGGCAGTTGATCCAGGTCAGGTTGCCTTTCCACCTCGGCAGAAAGCGCCTCTACACGCTTCTGTACCATCTTTTCGACAGAACAGGAGGTCACGGCCAGCATCATACCGCCCGCCGCCACAATACGCCAGAACCCGGAAGGCATGTTCAAAAGATTCAACACGTTCATACAGTTCATGGCAAACGGAAATAAATAGGAAAAGCGACAAGAGTTTATACCATTCCGGACTCACTGCCCAACATATTTTTAGTATTTCGGATACGATTATTTCAAAACGCGGCCAATCTCACGGTAAGCCGATACCATAATCGGAACGGATGAGACCAGGACACAGACAACGAGAGAGGCGGAAAGAAGGATGATTTCCGGGAGGAGTTCCTGGATTCCAAGCAGAGGATTGGCTCCTTTGAAGAATTCCCTGAGGAGCATGTCCTGCACCCGGATAAACACCACGACGGCCAGGACGAAAGCCCCCAATACCACGAAAAGGTTCTCTGCAATAAAGGTCATGACCAGCATGAATGGCTGGACGCCAAAGCTCTTCATCAATGTGTACACATACTCGTTCTGCCGGAATTCCATCGATGCCAAAGCCGTCAGCAGAATCCCTACAATGAAGGCGATTCCCAAGGAGAACCCGGCACGGCACTCCGTCTGGTTATCCAGCAGGGATTCCAGCTTCTTCAGAATAGAGGCGCTGCTTCGGGCGTGGGTTGTCGTTCCGTCGAGACGGCCGATGTTATTCAATGTATCCTCAACCAACTTGAGCGTCACATAGCTCATTTCCTTGACGCGTACCAAAAAGTTGCGATGCACCATCGCGTTGCTGCCGGACAAATCCACAACGCCTTCCGGCACGAGAATAACGCCTCGGCTATACACATGCGCCAATACATGTCCGGAAGGCATTTCCCTCACAACAATGGGAAAGGAAAAATCTTCCACCGTCAATTTGGACGGAGCCGGAAGCACGCCTTCGCTTCGAGGCATAAGTGCCAGATAGGGGAATTCCTGGAGGGGCAAATCTTTCAGCCCGGACAAGGATTCGTCACTGTAAGCGACAATAGGGATTTTCTTCCCTTCAATGTCACCGACGGACAATTCGCTGACAATCACCATCTCGGCATCGCAAAGGGAGGAAAGGCTTTCTTTCATCAACCTGGTTTTCCCCGGATCCGCCTTGGTCTCAAAATCGGACATGATAACCATGTCCCCCCCATTCTTCCGCACTTCATTTCTCAAAGTCTGAGTCGAAATCACATACGTGGCCAAGACGGACAAGGCACACACAGACAGGAAAAACACCACGAGAATACGCGACAACAGACTGGAAGGACGTTCCTTCCAGCGGTACAACGTATCCTTAAAGAGATACAGGCTGGTTAAAATCAATGACTTCATCTGCTATCTCCAGAAGCCGGGCATCGTGTGTACTCACGATGCAAATCTTGTTGGCGGCATCACTTACAATCAGGTTTTTAATAATGTTGGTGTTAAAGTCGTCCAAGCCCGATGTCGGCTCGTCCAATAACAAAATCGGGGAATCCTTCATGAGGGTTCTGGCAAGAGCCGCCCTCTGCGCCTGTCCACCGGAGAGGCTGTTCGCTTTTTTGTTCCGCAGGTCTTTCAATCCCAGGGCTTCCGTCAAATCGTCCGCACGCTTTTTCCACTTTGAAGACGGCATCATTGCCATTTCGGCACATAATCTCAAATTACGGCTCACCGTAGCCAGAGGAAGGAGGTTAATCCCCTGGAACATGTAGCTCACGTATTTCCGGCGAAACGCAAGGCTGTTGATCGAACAGCCATTGGGCGTCACAATGCGACCGGAGGAAATTTTCAAATATCCCGCCAGGATTTTCAACAGAGTTGTTTTCCCGCACCCGGAATATCCCTTCAAGACGGTAATCCCCGCTGAAAACGTCTTCGTATAACGATCGAAAACTTTTTTCCCGCGGACGTATTCAAACGTTACGGCATCACATTCAAGTTTCATTTCTTGCGGGCGAAAAGTTGAGTTTCCCCGATCAAAATCAATTCGTAATCGGGAGCCACCTGCTTGATGATTTCCTGCCAATCAATTGCGGCGGAAGCTAAAGGCAGACGGGCGAGATCCATCTTCCCGAACACGCGGATATCGTCATCAACCTTGAAGTAAAGTTTGGCCACACAATTGGCTCCCAGCATGGAATAGAGGATATCATGATCCTTGGGATCGACCTTAAAGTAGAACACAAGCATGTCCATGTTCCCTCCCCCGGACTGATTCTTCTCCACTCTCTTGTGGGAAAAATGGCCGTCAATCACACAGGAATTATTCACTTCCAGACTCAATTTCAATTTATCGGAAGGAATATTCGCAATTTCCGGATTGGAAATAACCACTGTCAGATAAAATGCCGAATCATCGCAGACGGCAGCAATTTCCTTCCCGGTTTCCAGGAATGCTCCTTCCTGGTCACTGGAATCATTTTTCTGAAATTGGTACTGAAGACGACCGTCATAAGGCATCTTTACTACGTAGGATTCCTCTTTCTTCGCGAATTCCGCACGTTTTTGAGAATCAAGCAGCTCAATTTGCCGCTGCGCCAGTTCAATCTTTTCGTCAATGGTTTTCAGGACTTCCTTGGAGGAATTGACATTCTTCCCGCTCTGGTCATAGAACTGACGTTCCTTGCGGGGCAGAGAACTGATGAATTCGATTTCTTCACGTTCCTTGCGCAATTTCTGAATTTCGTCTTTGCGAGCAACCCGTTCCTTGAGGATTTCCATCTCCATGGTCTTGCGATCCAGTTCCAAGTCCTCCTTGTTAACGCGGGCAATGATTGTTCCTTTTGCAATGCGCTTATCCGACGCCACCAGATCCGTCACAACACCCTGTGCCGGCATCATAAAGACGCGAGCCCGTTCCGGAGCTATTTTAGTACGGTACTGTCCGACATAAAACCACTCTTTCCGGACGGCATCGGAAGTCCCGGTCTGTTCGCCGGAGGCATACGACAATTCGCCCAACGTCCCAAACAAGACACACAAAATCCCAATCCAATACTTGAGCAACGAGATCATCCTTCCTTCCATCGCTGAAAAAATAAGCGCAACCTCCTCAAAGGTCACGCTTATTCATCTAAGTTCTGTGTACTACGCGGTATTCTCGCAGACAACTATCCCCGGAGGTTAATTATTGGCATTATAGTTGATCCCATAAATACCGGTCCCTTTGTATGTCTTTTTCTCCGTTGCGGTTTCTTCGTGACCATCAAGGGTTACCTCATAATCGCAATTACCGGAAAGATAGGTAGGAAGCTTACCGGATTCCTCCACCTTGTCTCCAAGATCCAACGTAGCCTGAACACCCGCCTGCATATACAAAACATGAATGACAGGCCCGGGATACGTAATATAGGACTCATCTACATACCTGAAAGACGTTGTAAATATGGCTCTGGTGCCGGTTCTCTGGAAAGAGAACGCAACATTAGTGGCGGGATCTTTGCCTTTAAACGTCATTTGCCCGACATTGTTATTGGTAACAACGCAGGTCAGGAACAGTGGGGCATCGCTAGACTCGTTCATATTCAAGTCCAGTCTGGAACCGACAGGAAGCGAATCCCACGCACTCGTATTGTTACTCCCGCTACCACCGCAGGATACGAAGTTGAACGCTACAAGAGCAAGCGCGAAGAGAGAGGCTGATTTTTTAACAGAAGGAAATCTCATACCAGGAATAGTGCAGTGTTCCTAACTATAGGAGATAGGGTGTTCGAGTCAATGAATAATTCATACAACTTGCAAGAGTATTGAAAGAAAGCGGTTTCCAGAGACGAGACATCCTCTCTTCTTCCCATTCCACTCCGATTTTCCTACAGTCTCAGACCGATCTGATATACCAGTATTGCGAGGAACAGACCCATAAAGTCCAGGAAAAGTACATTCCCGAGTGTGAACAACCACGAGCCGGACTCCTTCTTCATCGTTGCGACCGTCGCCATGCATGGCATGGCAATCAGACAGACAAGCATGAGGCAAATCCCCTGCAGGGGAGAATAATGGGTACTGATCTCCCGGCGCAAAAGCGCCTGTTTTTCTCCGGAATCATCTTGAGTTCCCTCCGGTACGGCGTACAGGATACCGAGCTGGGCCACGAAAATTTCCTTGGCGGCAAAAGCTCCGATCAATGCGGAATTGGTCTTCCAATCCATCCCGGCATACTGGGTCAACGGCTCGAAAAAGCGTCCGATGGATGCCGAGTAGGAATGTTCCAAGACCTGGGCCGATGCGACGGCGCCCCCATCTTCCTGACGAACGGTTTCGTCTTCAGATCCCGGATGCGTGTTGAGAAACCAAAGGATTACGGATGCGAAAAGAATCATCCCTCCGGCTTTCTTTAAATACATCAAAGCCCGCTGCCACATGACCATCATAAGGTTGCATGACGACGGCATCCTGTATGGAGGCAACTCCATGATGAACAATTCATCCCCACCCTTGAACAAAGTAGACTTCAACACACGTGCCGTGCAGACAGCCAGAAGAATCCCTATCAAATAGAAACACCACAGAATCTCGGCTTGATAACCTTCCGGAAACAAAGCCGTAATGAAGAGAACGAAAATAGGAAGCCGCGCTCCGCAACTCATCAAGGGAAGCACGAAAATAGTCGCCAAGCGGTCGCGGCGAGACTCAATGCTGCGCGTTGCCATCATGGCCGGCACCGTACAGCCGAAACCGATAAGCATGGGAATGAAACTCTTGCCATGCAACCCCATCTTATGCATGAACCTGTCCATGATGAAGGCGGCACGAGCCATATAACCGCTCTCTTCCAGCAAGGCGATGAATAAGAACAAAATCAGAATCGTCGGAATAAAGGACAGAACCCCTCCAACACCACCCAACACTCCGTCACACACGAGAGATTGTAATTGAGGGGAATCCGATAAGAGGCTACCCGCCTTCGCCCCCAACCACTCGAAAAAGGTCTCGGTCCATCCCACAAGAGGATCCCCCAAAGTAAACGTCACGTAAAAAACAACGTACATGGCCACCAGAAACAGCGGTATGCCGAACCAGCGGTGAGTTGCTACGGAATCCAGACGATCCGTCCAGAGAAGACGCTCCCGACGATTTTCCAACAACACCTCGCGGACAAGACCGGAAATATAACCGTACCGCCTGTCGGCAAAAACGACCGGAGCCGGGAGATTGTCCCTCTCGGTCAACACACGGCGGAGAAGAGCAGCCTTTTCAACGGCGGCCCTGCCCTCATTCCCTCGTTGCTCGAAACGTGAGACTATTTCCTGATCCCCTTCCAAAAGCTTTTCCGCCAAATAGGATTCAGGCTCGGGATCCCTGCCGGAAACGGCATTTCGGAGAGACTCCTTCATTTCCTCGATGACAGCTTCCTCGGTCACCCCGTAGGGCATGGGTTTCGGATGCTCATAGCCACCCGGTTTGAAGGCGACGGAAGCAATCATGCGCTTCAAGGTCTCAATCCCTTCGCCACGGGAACCCGAAGTCCGGACGATGCGCACTCCCAGCAGTTTCTCCAGCAGTTCCACATCAAACAAAAGGCCCTGGGATTCCGCCTCATCCGTCATATTCATCACAAGGATTACGGGAAGAGAAAAATGCCAGAGTTGAAGCGTCAAATACAGATGGCGATCCAGATTGGTACTGTCTACCACATTGACAATCAAATCAATATCTTTTCCTGAAAGACTTTCCGTCACGACCCGTTCCTCGGGAGCGCCTCCGCCCAGGCGATATACCCCAGGAAGATCTACCGCAAGCACATCCCCCCTCTCCGTATGGATCACGCCACTCTTACTCTCCACCGTCACTCCAGGGTAATTGCCAACGTGCTGCCGGGCGCCGGTCAGAGCATTGAAAATCGTCGTCTTGCCGCAATTGGGGTTTCCCAGCAAGGCCACTTTGGGCATGTGTTCTTTCATTGAACCTGTTTTTATACTTCAGCCTGAACTTCGATGCGCGAAGCCTCGTGAGGACGCAGAGCCAGCACGGAACCGCGTACCCGGATCAGCAAAGGACCGCCAAAAGGCGCCTTCTCCTGGATTTCTACCACGACGCCGGGCGTAATTCCCATGTCGGCCAGCTTGTACATGCCCAGTCTGTCCATCCGGACCGATATGATCCTGACGGAATGCCTGATCCGAACCCGATCCAAAGTTCTCGGTTCACCCATTCTGCGGCCATTTTCGCAATTGCCAAAAAAACGACGAAATCTTCTCCACAAAAACCGCCTCCTCACATGTCTCCCGCGTTTCTTGCAATGGCACAGGCAGTTCTCTTCTCCGTGGTTCCTCATAGTGCGGAAGTAATGTTAGAAGAATCTAAGTCACTGTCAATGTCCGACTGCATGTAAAGTTGCCTTGAACATTACTTTTTACCGTCATCAAGGATTCTGACGGTAACGGACATTCCCTCATCCTTGCGAAACACAATACATGAGCCGCGGAGGCGAATGCTGATGGGATCCCCCATCGGAGCCGAACCGATTACGTAAATTTCCGCTCCCGGCACCAGTCCCAAATCCGCCATTCTGGCAATTCCTTTCATCTGCGGATCCACAGACTTGATGATACACCGCTGACCGGTACGCACCCGGTCAAGCGTTACTACCTGATCCTCATTATCGGATAGTTGTCCGACATCGATAAAACCTTTCAACAGAGGAGCATGAGCCGTCACACAGGCCGTCAATTCCGCAATGCGTTCGATTTCCTCCTGAGTCATGACGTGCTCCACCTGGCAGGCTATCTCATCCGCACGGCTATCCGGCAATTGCAGAATATCCCTAAAGAATGCATGAAGAGTCCTGTGACACTGGATAATTCTGTCAGCCAGTTTAGCCCCCTTCTTTGTTAACCTGACAGGAGCATACTGGACATATTCCACCAGGCCCAGTTCCGCCAGTTGGCGTACAGCCGAGGTAACTGAAGGCATTTTCACATTCATCACCGTGGCAATATCCCTGACCTGGGCAATGCCACGTTCACGAACGAGAAGTCCTATCGCTTCCAAATAATCTTCATTGCTCTTGGTCAATTCCATGGCATAGAGGAAATATGATAGTCATATACGCTAAAACGGCAAGACTTAACTTTCCTTCACATCTCAAGAACATCATTCCCCCTTGACGCAGGAATCATCCCGAAATACCCCTTCAACCAAATTGACGCATTTTACACCAAACATATTCCCGATTACTCCGTCGGGGAACACAGCCAAACGCGTATTCAGATGCGTGGCAATTGTATTGTAATACTCCCGCGCCATGGCAATGCGCAACTCGGTATCGGAAAGTTCCTGCATGAGTTGTTCATACAGGGGAGCCGCTTTCAAACCGGGATATGCCTCCTGCAGAGCATTGATACTTTCGTGATCCAATTGCTGCCGGCGTCGCAAACGGGCAACCAGGAACATGGCTTCACTCTCATGCCGCGTATATTCCTCAACCACCCGGCACAGAGAGGGGATCAATTCATAACGTCTCTGTAAAAGAACCTCTACCTGGGCCCATCCCTGCCGCACACGGTTACGGATATCGACAAGGCTGTTATACACCGTCCACATCCACGACACCAGCCAAGCCAGCACATAAATGCCTCCGGCAACAATCCACAAGGGCCACGCACTGCCATCGGCGGAGTCAATTCCGTAGATCCCGGATCTCAGGAAATAGGAGCCTCCCGCCAAAATCCCCAGTCCCAGTATGGCAAAACACCATGCTTTAACCCCTTTCGTTCTCCTGATGGCTTCCTCATCGCGAGTAGAAATGATAAACTCTTCCCCATCCTGGCCGGAGGCGATTTCGGCAGCAACTCTATCCCGGCATTCACGGGACGGTCCTACCAGATAAATCCTCGTTCCTATGGGAACGGCCTCCTCGGTGAAGCGACGTTCAAATGTACTATTGGCAATACTCCCCTGCGGTCCTTTGGCATAGTAGGCATCATCGGAAGGAGTACTGAAGAAAGAGGCCACTCGCATCGGTTCTATATCCGCACCTTGGGGATGAACGGCAATTTCCCCCGTATCGTCCCGCAGGAAAAATGACTTCAGTCTTCCACCCTCTGCCACAGTCGACCATCCCGACCTCACCACCGTACGGGTACGCCTTTTACCGTTCTCAACGACGGTTCTCACCTCCACCCTCCTCCAATGTTCCTCCACCGTGTAGCTGTACCACACGCATGGTTTTTCAGCGATGAACGATACCAGAGGATCGGCGCATTCCGCCGTCCCTTTCAACTCCACCAATCCAATGAACACTCCACGCACACTGGATGTGGGCAGGGCATCCATCAAGCGCCTCAACCGGTTGGCGCGGTGGCTTCCCCTCAACAACACCCAGGGACAAAGCAGCCAGCATCCGGCAACAAGGACACTAAGAACAAAAGCCATGTATTCTCCCGATGACAAATAGCCTTCCAATGAATCGGAAAGGAAGAGAAGCTCCTGCATGGATCATCAAGGGAAAAACGCTGGAATCCAGCGCCGGCTCTTTCTATTGGAAACTTACCTTCGGTGCCTGCCGGGCCGTTTCGGTCTCCACCTTGAACATCTCCGACGGCTGGAAGTTGAACACCGATGCAATAACATTCGTCGGGAACACCTCCCGCTTCGTATTGTATTTCATCACGGCGTTGTTATACGTCTGCCGGGCATAGGCAACACTATCCTCCGTCTCACGCAATTCCTGCATCAATCTGGACATTTGACTATCCGCCTTCAAGTCGGGATAGGATTCCGACAGGGCAAACAGACGCTCCATGACACCGCCAAGAGAGTTTTCCGCAGCAACCAGAGCCTTAACCGATTCCGGATTCGCCGGATCAATCACTGCTTTTTCAGAGGCTTTGCATGCCACATTACGTGCCGCAATCACAGCCTCCAGCGTCTCGCGTTCATGTTCCATGTATTTTTTTGCAACTTCAACGAGATTGGGGATGAGATCATACCGGCGTTGAAGTTGCACGTCGATACCTGCAAAAGCATTCCGAACGGCATTGCGCAACGTCACCAAACCGTTGTAACCGGAAGCCACCATGCCTCCGGCAACGATAATAACCGCCAAACAAACAATAGTTGCAAACATAGTCAGAAAATATGATGGGTATTAGTCCTTGAAAAATCGGATCGTCAATGGAGGAACATAGTCGGGACGAGAATTGGCCCGGACTAGCATGATGATTGTAAATACAAGAAAAACAATCATATACGCTATTACAAGAAGAACCCACAACAAGACTGGAACCCAAAATATTGCCACACCTGGCTCCCTCGCATGACCAGCAGCAGTCAGGAAAAATCCAACACCCGCTATCAACATTAAAATGATGCATCCAACAATCAACCAGATAGTCCATGAAATCTGGAAATTCAACACTCTCTTGAAGAAAGGAACCGCTTGCGGAGTCGTATCCTTGAAACACAGGAAAAGAATGGCCGGCACTATAATATTACAAAAATATAGATTCAGCAGAAGAGCCAACAAAGGAGACAACGCCGCCCACATGCGTATGGAATACAATCTTCTCAACTCGGGGGACATGGCTGTCTCACCGGAAAAGGGAGGGGGTGATGTCTGATTTTCCATTGCCTATCACGATCCTATCGCAGTTCTATTTTGTCAAACTCAAAATTACCCCAAGTTACATCAAGGCTCAAACAATCGATCACTGGGATACATTGCCGGAACGGGAATAAGCGTTCATTCCATCCAAGGGATAACAGACTGCACCAAGGCATCCATTACACCTTCAGGCCCAGGAAAAGGACTTTCATAACCGGCTCGGGCAGCCACAAGGTGACGAACGGAATCTACGGCATTGGAAGGACAACAGCAAAACGCCTGAGGATTTTCTTTCATCGCATCCAGATCATTGAAACTGTCCCCGAAAATACAGATGCGCTCTCCCGGAATCCCGAGCAGTTCCGCCACATGGGCCAGTGCACTTCCTTTGTTGTAATCGGCATGGCAGAATCGCAGATAAGGACCTGCCCGCTGGAAGGATATTTCAGGATGTTCGGCGATAGCAGGCATAATGAGTCGCTCCGCCCAATCGAGATCCGCCGGATCAGCCATTTCCAGAGAGTAAGGATCCTCTTTCTGCAACCACCAATCCACATGGGCGCAATGAGCTTCCAAATCACGGAGCAAATCCGTAAAAAACTTGCGGTAATGCCGGAACAACTTGGCATGTGCTTCATCGCAGGCATCATTCCACGGTACATAGGGCCTGATATGAAGGCCCTGATCTGCAAGATGGATGTCGCGCTCGCGCGTCACTAAAAAATCCGGGGCAAAAGGCGCCCGGGAATCGCGTTCATAACCTTCCGCCAGGTAGTCCAGACTTCTGCCCGTGTTGATCCCCCACATGATTCCGTAGTCGGTACGCAACCTGCGTATCAGAGAAAAGAAATCCGGTGGCACGCCATGGGCGGAACGCGCATCGTACAACGTATCGTCGAAATCAAAGGACAATAACCATCCCGGCCGATCCGGAGGAGGAAGCGCTTGCAATCTCATATGCCCCACCGTACCTGAAGCATTACCGCATGGCAACCCATTCTCAGGGCAGGAGAGGCTCCTGAAAAGCCGGTTCCTGAGGACTATTCCCGCCCTTCTCCGGTTTTCCGGCAGGATCGGCTCCGGAACCGTGTACCGGTTCCGCCACGGGAATAGCGGCAGGAATATCATCGTGAACAGGCTGGGCAACAGGAATATCATCCTCCTTGCCAACGACGCGGGCAGGTAAATCTTCCAAATCGACCTCCTCATCGTCAACCACCGGCGCTTCCTGGTTGGAGCCGGAAACTACAGGAGGCCGGGCTCCCTGACGAACGAAAGAACCGGTTGCAGTCCCCTGCCCTTGACCGGGTGCCGGAACGACAACCGGAGACGGCTGGCGAACATTCCCCGCCGCCGGAGTAGGCGTTGCGGGACGAACAGCAGCAGGGGAAGTGACCGGAGGCACCGAAGGGACAACCGGTTTGGCAGGAACAACGGGAGCTACAGGACGCCCCTGATCCGAAGAAGGAACAGGCAAAGCCCCAGTCCCTTGCTTCATCGCGGCAATCTGACGTGCGATCGGAGTTTCCATATCCACTTTGTATGAGATCGGCAAGGCATCCGCCGGGAGATCTTCACCCTTCTTGCGCATGTGGATTTCCACACGTCTGTTGGCGGCCTGGGCTCTGCGGTCACCGGTAATCGGCACAACGGGACGTTCATTCCCGCATGCCCTGATGTACACATGCGTCATGTCGATCCCATTGGCCTGGAGCCACAACCGGACGGCATTGGCGCGCATGAGGGAAAGGAGTTTGTTGTACTCCCGGGAACCAAAACTGTCCGTATGGCCCTCGATAATGAATGAAGTTTGGGGATTCTTGCAGATCAATGCCGCGAGCTGAAGCAAGCCGATTCTGGCGGAATTCTTCATAACCGCTTTGTCATATTCAAACAACAGGTCTGCACCGATCAATCCATGACCGCTCTTCTTCCCGAGTGAATTGGATGGCTGAGCCAACAGGTCAGTCAAGGATTTCGTACCGCTCGGTAAGTTGGCATCGCTGACTCCTTTATTGCCCGTCAGATTTTCCCTGTTCCATACATCAGGGTCGATTTCCGGCAGTCCGTCCGACTTGACAACCTTGAGCGGATTGGACGTAATCGCCAATGCCTCGCTCATGCCCGGTTCCGGGCTGCCGGCAGAGCCAACCGAATCAGCCAATTGCTCCATCTGCGAAGCAAGAGCCTGGGATTCCGTAGAATCCATGCTTTCCAGTCCAATGGACGTCTCTCCGGGGGCAATACTCACATCCTCCAGTTCCATATCAACCGGATCCGGAGTCTGAATATCCTCCACAGGCAAATTGTCCGGGTCGGCAGTAGGCAATTCATCAGGTATTTCCTCTCGCTCTTCTTCGTCACTTTGCAAGACGACGGGTCGAAGAATTTCCTCTTTGCTATTTGGTGGCAACTGGCCTTCCACAGGAGAAAGAGTCATCCCCACCCCGGTTACGCGCAAGACAAAATAACCCAATAAATGGACCAGAATGGCACTTGTCAGGGCACCGAGGACAATCGCCCAGAAATGCCTCTGGCTCCGCAAAGCAAATCTGGATTTGCGGCGCTGATTTTGGACGATGTGAGTGTTTTCCGATCCTGTCATGCGAAAATGAATCAAATTTTACGAGTCGATCCCGGGATTTCACCAGGCAGCACCTTAGGTTTGGGCAGACGGTTATTGTCCTGAATCCACTCAGCAACGGAAGCCATCAAATCGTCTTCCCCGTCATACACGTGGATTTGATAACGTTCCTCGAACTTTTCCCCCTTTTTACCCTCCACCATCTGCACATGTTCCCGGGTTTTTGTACCGTACGGTTCTCCGTCCGCCCGGCCATTGTACACAACCTTGTTCTCCGAAGTGACAGCAGAATACAAAGTCAGCGTATCCTTCATATCCGAAAAGAACAACTCATCCGTACAAACCAGCATCGCGGGAACCGTCAAATCACGGGCGGCATCGACGGGAACGACATCGTAGCTGCTATACCCGGCACGCGTACATATCCCCAATTCCGCCAACCAGAACGCGGCGTAACATGTCGGCTTGCCCATGTCATCCTCCATGGCCCGCATGATGGCGGACTTTAAGATGCAAAAACTGTCCATGGCCACCACACAGCGGATGCGCGGTTCCCTGACGGCGGACTGCATCAGCAACGCCGCACCAAATCCCTGCCCCACGGCCGCAACGGGAGCAGTATCTCCCAATTCCTTCTCCACGGCATCAAGCAGCAATGGCACATCCGCCGATTCATAATAACCATACGAACAATAAGGCCTCACCTGGTCTCTTCCCCGGGAATTCCACAACACGCAGGTATAGCCGGCACTGGCTAGACTCTCTGCATAGTTCATGGAATTCTCAATTCCATGATTCCAAGTCGTACTGATCAGGACAATGCCGGGCTGTCGTTCCAGATTGGATAACTTCCCTCGATTTCTCAAAAGGTCCCTCATGCGGCTCAGGCGGGGAGTCGTTTCTCCTCCCTGGTTTTTCATGGACACAATACAGGCATCTACCTTCACGCCGTCCGCTCCGTCAAACTCCAGGAAACGAAGGTCCAATCCTTCCGCCCGGCGTATATCGCCGGCGGGACGGGTATAGGGCACGAGAACCGGTGTCGAGGCATACCACGCATACCACGCCATCAATATAACCAACACCGCAACAAGCCAAAGAAACAGCTTGAAGGCTTTCGATAAGATCTGTTGGAAAAAGCGCACAGCACACAGGAAGATTTACATATCATGCATCCCGAACAGCATGATTACAGACGGATTTATACATGGAGTATGTACTGATTCAAAGAGGAAATTCTTTCAATCTGACTTGAATGAACGGCATTTCGGCTTCATGCTGTCGGCATGAGATCCTGCCTTGGTTCCATCCTTCTGTTTATCGTTATCGTCATGCTAGCCGCAACAGCTTTCTATCAATGGAATACCAATGCCAAAATAGAATTCTCTGTGAGGAACCCGGAAGATCCCATGATCACAACGAAGCGGTATTCCATTGATTCTCTCCACCCCGATCAAAAACCTCTATCCAACAAGCAGGATTCCCCGAATCAGGCGCATGACCCCTACTCTATTTCCGATAACGTCATGCCCGTCAAGCCAGTTCCGGTCTCCCAGCCGGAAGAAGACATCCCGACAGCAGAACCAGTCTCCGATTCCGAGGATATCCCTACCGCGGAACCCGTTCAATCTCCGGAACAAAACGAAATCCGATAATCATAGATGTCCCAGATCACAATCGGCTATACACTCGGAGACCAAGCCGGCATCGGGCCGGAAGTCATCGCCCAAGCCCTGGCTTCTCCCGATTTGCCCCGAAACGTCCAATACACGCTCATCGGAGAAAAAATCAATGCCGTTCCCGGTTCTCCATCGCGCGAGTCCGCCCAAGCCGCCTTCGACCATCTGGAACTGGCTGTCCAGGCTTTGCGCCATGGAACTATCGATGCCATCGTCACAGCACCCGTCTCCAAGGAAGCACTCCACGAAGTCGGTTTCGCCTGGCCGGGGCAGACGGAATTCTTTGCCGCCCGCCTTGGAGAACCCAACTTTGCCATGTGCCTTTCCGGAGTCCACCTGACCGTGGCACTGGCTACCACCCACGTTGCGATCAAAGATGTTCCTTCCCTTCTGAAGACCTCGGAACTCGTTCGCATCGGCAAGCTGCTGGCCGATTTCTGCCTGTGCCGCACATGCAAACGTCCGCAAATCGCCCTCGCCGCCCTCAACCCCCATGCCGGTGAACACGGAGCTTTCGGCAGCGAAGACATGCGTATCATCGCTCCTGCCGTCGGCATTCTCAACAAGGAATGCCCCGACGCCGACTTCTACGGTCCCGAAGTACCGGACACCGTCTACCGCGATGCCCTGCAAGGCCGTTTCGACGGCATCCTGGCTCCTTATCATGACCAAGGGCTCATTCCATTGAAGATGCTCGACTTCAACACAGCCGTTAACATCACCCTCGGTCTGCCCCGGCCACGCGTCAGCCCAGATCACGGCACGGCATTCGGAATCGCCGGCAAAGGCATCGCCGACCCATCCAGTACCTTGCAGGCCTTCCGGGTCGCCGTTCAGGTTGCCTCGCACAGCAGGCTCCAATTCTGAACCTGCCAGCCCCCTCTGGTCGATCGCATCACACCGGATATTCCATTCCAAGCTCCGCGATCACAAGATCGCGTCCGTCGTCGGGGAACTCCTCCTGCAAGGCATCATACATCGCCTGGGAAGCTTTCGGTTCACCGTGGACAAGGAAGACAGTAGAGCGAGAGCCCCCCATTTCCTTGAAATAACTAAGCAATTCATCGTGGTCGGCATGTCCCGAGAACGAATCCATCTCTTCGATTGCCGCCCGAACCGTGTACTGCTTGCCCAGAATAGGCACATCTTTCCAACCGTCCATAATCTTGCGCCCCAACGTAGATGGAGCACAATAACCCACAAATAAGACCGTATTGCGGGGATTACCGATATTATTGGCCAGATGATGCAGAATGCGTCCAGCTTCGCACATGCCCGAAGCGGAAATAATAATCCCCTGTTCCTTCATTTTGTTCAGGGCTTGGGATTCCTCAACAGAACGGATCAGCCGCAAATGTTCAAACCCGAACGGATCTTTCTCCCGGAACAGGAACTCATACGCCTCGGAGTTGAAACATTCGGGATGGAGCCTGTAAATCTCCGTGGCACTTACCGCCATCGGGCTATCCACATACACGGTAAGCTGCGGCAGCTTACCTTCCTGAAAAGCTTTGTGAAGCAAATACAGGAGCTGCTGAGTACGTTCCACGGCAAAAGCGGGAATATAAATGCTGCCGCCTCGTTCCAATGATCGTTCAATACAGGCACAAAACGTCTCGTCATCCCTTGGAGGAGACTCATGGTGACGTCCTCCGTACGTCGATTCCATAATGAGGATATCCACATCCGGTACTGGGACGGGATCCCTCAGCAGTTCGTTATTTCCGCGACCCACGTCACCGGAAAATACCAATCTTTTCTTCCGTCCTCCGTCATCCTCGTCAACAATATCCAGGCAAACCTGGGCTGCACCGAGAATGTGGCCCGCATCATAGAAAGACAACGTGACGCCGGGAGCAATCATCTGAGGGCGTTCGTAGTTAATATTCATGAACAGGCGCGTACACATCTCGGCATCTTGAGGCGTATAATTCGGCACGGCAAGAGGGCCGCGAATACCATTACGGGCATTAATCTTGTTAATGAACGCACAATCGTGTTCCTGAATGCGGGCGGCATCGGCCAGCATGATCAGACACAGGTCTCGCGTCGCCGGCGTACAATAAATATTGCCGTCAAAGCCCTTTTTCACCAAATTCGGCAGGTTTCCGGAGTGGTCGATATGCGCATGAGACAGAACGACACAATCAATCCCCTTCGGATCAAAATACGGAAACTCTCGGTTAATCCTCAGGGATTCCTCACGCCGGCCCTGAAACATCCCGCAATCCAGCAGGATACGAGCGCCGTTCACTTCCAGCAAATGTTGGGACCCAGTCGTCGTCCCTGCTGCACCGCAGAATTTGATTTTCATATGGAACCTACTTTTAATGCAAAAACATCCGGAAATCAAGGAGACTCTTCTTCCCCCCGGCAACAAGAGGTACTACGATTCCACCGTTCCCGGTTCCTGACGGACCTCGGATGGGACAGGAGCAATCCCCAACACCCGGCGCTGAGGGGAAGATACCCCGCCGTGAGTCACATACAAATGAGCCCATGACAGTTCGACCATATCCCCTTTCTTCAGCCCGCGGATTGCTGCCAGGACGGCAGGAGACTGGGGATCTTCTCTGTCATTCTCTTTCATATTCACAAAAAATACCTCCTGCTCGGCATCGCCATACTTACCGAAACACCCGTAATTCAAATAACGGACAACCTTGAAACGCGCCACGTCACGTGCATGTCCGCACTTGTCCGGACACAGCGAAGTCCGAAACATGCAGGGTTTATGCTCCACGCCTTCAAAGCTCGCTACGACGCGGTTGAAAGCCAGGAGTTCCACGCGGGCGGGAGAGTCCCCCTCCTCCAGTGGTTTTTCTTCAGCCCCGGACTGCAACACGACGGCACATCCCAGCATGAACACGGACAACAAACACTTTGCAATTTTTACATTCATATCCAAATCGTGCTAGCTCTCCGCAAATATGTCAAGATACCACGGCGGCACACATCCTACCTCATGCGTCATTCATACAGCAAAGCCACCTCTCCAGGATCATTCCATCCCCCAACCCGGTACCTGGTAAAAAAGAGAAAGACAAGGAAACGCAAACTTACCGGGTGAAGGCAAAATTCAGGCTTCCGTTCCCTGAGCGGGTTATTATAATGCGCTCCGTCCCCATGAGTTCAGCCTCTGCACAGCTCCGTCGATTTCTGCCATTTATCCTGACTTTGGGGATCGGCAGCGTGCTGGCCTTCTATTTGATGAACCGCGAGTGGTCGCAGATGCAATGGGAAATCCCCGGCACGCGGGCAGAGTATCCACTTGCCCAGTCATTACGGCCCTGGCTGATATCCATCGGGTGTTTCCTGCCGGCAGTCGGAGCATTGATCTATGCTTTCATCGATATCATGGATCGGTACATTACCCGGATGTTCCTGTCATCTTTCCTGTTATGTACGGGCATCCTCTCCCTGATCTTCATTCTGGGGGACTTCGCAGAGAATGTGGGAGAATTCGGGGAATTTGACGATCCCATTCTATCTACCGTCCATTTCTACTTGCTGCAGATGCCGATGATTCTCAATCTCGTGCTTCCCTACACGCTGCTGCTCGGCGTATTGTGGGCACTCAGCAAGTTGTCCGGATCTTCGGAAATCACCGGAATGCTGCAATCCGGGCGTTCCCTTCTGCGCATCACGGCGCCCATTATTGTAGGTTCTTGCTTCGTGGCGGCGTATTTCGGAATTTTCGGGTTCCACTGGGCGCCCAATTCCACGCTATACCGCAAGCTCCTGTTTGCATCCATATCCGACAGCCGGAATATGGAAAACAACCCTTTTGCCAAAGCCTGCCGATATAAAAACGAAGTAGCCGGGCGCATTTGGAATATTCGCATCCCTCCTGAAATCGATTCTCCGGGTGCGCCTCTTATCGATGTTCATATCGAACAATTCTCCGCTCCCGGTGTGTTGAATTACGAAATTTTCGCAGATTCTGCTTCTTGGAACCATGCCACACGAGTCTGGACGTTCAAGAATGCCGTTTACCGCAAACACAATGAAACTCCGAAAAACTTGGAAATCGTCCCGGAATTCGAAAAAAAGATTCATCCTACCCTGGTAACCGAATTCCCGGAAACGCCCTGGCAGTTGATTTCGCCGTCGTTTCGTGTTGATACGCAAGGAACGCCAACCATCAAAAGCATTATCGACAATCGCTCCGTCAATCCCAAGATGTCCCGGGCTTTGCATACGGAATGGCATGTCCGTATTGCTAAAATCTTCTCCTGCATCCTGCTGGGCATCATCGCTATCCCTTCAGCCATTACATTCCAGAGGCGTTCCCCAATGGCGGGCATCGGCATTGCCATTTTCCTGGCTGCCGCCATGCTGTTCCTCTACGAATTTTTTCCGACACTGGCATCTGCCGGTTACTTCCCTTCCTGGCTGGGAGCCTGGCTGCCTAATATCATCTACGCCATCATTGCCGTATACCTTTTCAAGAAGCGCCTTGCCATGCGTTCGTTCCAAGAGTGGTTCGCCCAGTTTAAAGCCGAACGGGCAGCCTCCCGTAATCCCCATATCCCCTCATGATCGAATCGCCCGTTCCCTTCTCCAAAGCTGTTCTTTTTGACTTCGACGGTGTCCTTGTCGACACGGAATGGGCCATTTATCAATCCTGGGAACGCGTGTTCCGGGCTCATGGGCATGCCCTGCCTTTGGACTGCTTCAACCAATGCCTCGGAAGCGGATACACGCACTGGAATCCGGCCGACCATCTGGAAAGCCTCACGGGTAAAACATACGACTGGGAGACCATCAATGCCGAACGCCAAAAACGCATCCATGCCGATCTGGCCCATTCCGGGCTAATGACCGGTGCCTTGGAACTGCTAAACTGGTGCCGGAAACAAGCCCTGCCATTGGCCGTAGCCTCCAGTTCATCCCATCGATGGGTGGACGGATGGTTGGAAAAACTGGGGATTCGCGACCGCTTTGTCTCCGTCCTCTGCCGAGACGACGGGCTACCCGTCAAACCGGATCCTGCCTTGTACGTTGAATCGGCACGGCGACTGTCCCTGCCCCCTGCGGACTGCCTCGTCATCGAAGACTCCGAAAACGGCACAACAGCCGCCCATCGCGCAGGAATCCCGGTCATTGCCGTTCCGAACAGAATCACCGAATGCGCCAATTTTGAACTGGCGACCTGCCGTGTCTCCTCCTTGCATAAGGTTCTGGAACTGTTGCAGCATTCCCCATTGGCTCGCTAGTCGATTCCACCGGAAAATCGCATCTACCTCAAACTTTTAAGTACAAGTCTATTGTGCGATATGACAAAAGACATTGATATTGCATGACACTTTTTCCGACTCTTTCCGGGATTTTGAATTTTGATTTTACAGTTTCAAGTTCTAGGGTGTAAGAGAATCAAGAATCTCATGAGCTCCTCTATCTTCGCTCGCTTAAATCCAACTGAAATCGAACTGCTTTACCAATCTTGGAACAATGACCCCACATCCGTGGATCCCGTCTGGGCCGCCTACTTTGAAGGCTATGCCCTCGGTTCCGGCAAAGAAGCCGCACCTTCAAGGCCGACATCCAGGTTGCCTTTTGTTCCTGTGGAAACCGTTCAAGAAATCGTCTCAGCCGATCCGTCTACCTACTTCCGCCGCAACGGTCACCATTTTGCGGACATCAACCCGCTCTATCCCATTTCCAGGGAAGAACGCCTTGCCTCCCTGCCGGAGGGCATTTGCGCCGATGCGGAAACAATCTGCCGATTGTTCGACTTGTATTGCGACAAGACGGGTTACGAATACACCCACATTGATTCCCCGGAAATCGTCAACTGGATCAAGGCCAGAATCGAATCCAGCGATCAGGAAGTTCTCAATACACCGGAAAAACGTATCTCCGCTCTGGAAAAACTCCTCCAGTCGGAACAATTTGAAGAATTTCTGGGCAAAAAATTCCTTGGTGAAAAACGCTTCTCCCTCGAAGGCGGAGAAGGCTTGATCGTCCTCCTCCAAAGTATCTTGGACAACTGCCCCGCCAACGAAATCTCCCATGTGGAACTAGGAATGGCCCACCGCGGACGCCTGAATGTCCTGGCCAATATCTTGCACAAATCCCTTCGCAATATCTTCTACGAATTCACGCCCGACTACATGCCGGACAACCCCGAAGGAGGAAGCGACGTCAAATACCACCTCGGTTACGCTACCACCCTCACCTTCCCGGATGGGCAGTCGCTGGACGTCACCCTTTCCGCCAATCCTAGCCACCTCGAAGCCGTCGACCCCATCGTGGAAGGCCGCGCCCGTGCCGTCCAGCATGAAATCGGTGACAATGCCCGCAAGAAAGTCCTGCCCATCCTCATCCACGGAGATGCCGCATTTGCCGGGCAAGGCCTCGTCAGCGAAGTGCTGAACCTATCCCAACTGCGGGGGTACAAGACCGGCGGTACCATCCATATCATCGTCAACAACCAGATCGGCTTCACAACCGATCCGGGAGAAGCGCGTTCCAGCCGTTATGCAACGGATATGGCCAAGATGGTGCAGGCTCCTATTCTTCATGTCAACGGAGAGTCTCCCGAAGCCCTTGTCAAGGCCGCCCTTTTTGCCCTCGACTTCCGCCAGAAATTCGCCTTCGACATCGTGCTGGACATCTATTGCTACCGCAAGCTCGGTCACAATGAAACCGACCAGTCCTCCTTCACCAATCCCATGCTGGCGGCTACAATCGCCAACCACCCCGGAGCCGTTGCCAGCTATTCCCGCGAACTCATCGAGCGCGGCGACCTGACCGAAGCCGGCTTCAAGGAAATAGCAGACCGCCAGTGGCAAGCTATGGAAGAACAGCTCCAGCAGCTCTCTGTCATGTCTGTCCACTCCATCATGCCGCCCCTCTCCTCGACCCGCGGCCACGGCGTCCTGCCATACTCGCACGACATTATCAACACCGGCATCACGCCGAATATGTACCGCTTCGTCGGAGAAGGCATCACCCGCCTTCCGGAAGGATTCCACCTTCACCCCACTCTGGAAAAGCGCGTATTTGCCCGTCGCAAAGCCGCCTTCGAAAACGGGACTCCTCTCGATTGGGGCATGGGAGAAGCCCTCGCCTGGGGTTCACTAATGATGGAAGGCACTCCCGTCCGCATTAGCGGACAAGACTGCCAGCGAGGCACGTTCTCGCACCGTCACGCCGTCGTCCACGATCAGGAAACGGGAGCCATTCACATCCCGCTGGAACACCTCTCCCCAGACCAGGCTCCCTTCCGCATCTTCAATTCCTCCCTGTCGGAAGCCTCCATCCTTGGCTTCGAATACGGATACTCCCTCGGTTCTCCGGATACACTCACCATGTGGGAAGCCCAGTTCGGCGATTTTGCCAACGGAGCACAGGTTATCATTGATCAGTTTATCGCAGCGGCGGAAGCCAAGTGGCGCCAGGGCTCCAGCATTACCCTACTCCTGCCCCACGGATACGAAGGAGCCGGTTCGGAACACTCCAGCGCGAGAATCGAACGCTACCTGCAACTCTGTGCCCAGCGCAACATGCAAATTCTGAACCTGACGACTCCCGCCCAGCTCTTCCATGCCCTCCGCCGCCAAATCAAGCAGAAGGCAGCCAAGCCGATGGTAATCTTCACCCCCAAGAGCCTGCTCTCCCTGCCGGACGCCGTCTCCCCCATGAAGGACTTCCTCTCCCCATCCGGGTTCCAGGAAATCCTCCCCGACCCGGAATCTCCGACCCCTCGGGAGTGCAGACGCGTCATCCTATGTTCCGGCAAGGTCTTCTACGACCTCATGAACTATCGCCGGGAACACGGTATCACAGACACTCTTATCGTCCGGATCGAACAGCTCTACCCCATCTACGACGAACTGCTCACCTACACCTTGGCCCCCTACGAACACATCCGGGATTACTGCTGGTGCCAGGAAGAACCGGAAAACATGGGACCGTGGAATCACATCCGTCCCCGTCTCAACAGGATACTCTCCGCCTCCTTCCGATACGCCGGACGTCTCGCCATGGCGTGCCCCGCAGAAGGTGCCAAATCCCTGCATAAGGCCGCCCAAAAGCGCCTTCTCAGCTCCGCATTCAACACCCGTGAAACCCTCTAACCTCTTACCATCTTTTCTCTCATGAGCGATATCATCATCCCCAACTTCGGTGAATCCGTCACATCGGCCACCATCTCTACCTGGAACGTTGAATCCGGAGCCCGAGTCAACGCAGGAGACGTACTCGTCACTCTGGAAACGGACAAAGTAGCATCCGAACTGGAAGCACAGGAAAACGGCATCCTTGAGATCCTCGTCCCCGAAGGCAATGACGTCGGCATCGGAGATGTTATTGGACGCATCTCCGCAACATCCGCCGGGACAGTCCCTTCTCCCGTTGCATCCAAGGTAGCCCAACCGGCACCCCGCCCCGCTCCGGTAGAAGAAAAACCCGCAGCCGCATCCATCCCTGTTCCCGCAGTCTCCCCCCAGTCACCTGTGGAAGAAACGCGCTACTCACGCACCCGCATGTCCCCCTTGAGGCGTACGATTGCAGCAAAACTCGTTGAAGTCCAACACCAGTCTGCCCTATTGACGACATTCAACGAATGCGACATGAGCGCCATCATGGAATTACGGCGCCAGTTCAAAAGCATGCCCAACCCCACCGGAGCACGCCTCGGCTTCATGAGCTTTTTCATCAAGGCCGTCGTCGGAGCACTTCAGGAAGTCCCCCAGGTCAATGCCCGCATCGACGGTGACGACATCATCACCAACCACTATTATGACATCTCCATTGCCGTCGGTACGGACAAGGGCCTCACCGTCCCCGTCCTGCGAAACTGCGACGAGAAAAACCACCTCCAACTGGAACAGGAACTGGCCGAACTCTCCGAAAAAGCCCGCACCAACCGCCTGGGCTGGGAAGACCTCCAGGGGGGAGTCTTCACCATCACCAACGGCGGCGTGTATGGCTCCATGCTCTCCACTCCCATCCCCAATCCGCCTCAAAGCGCCATCCTCGGCATGCACGCTATCATGGAACGCCCCGTCGCCAAGGACGGTCAAATCGTCATCCGCCCGATGATGTACCTGGCCCTTTCCTACGACCACCGGCTTATCGACGGCAAACAGGCAGTCACCTTCCTCGTCAAGATCAAGGAGCTTCTGGAAAACCCCGTCTTCCAGCTCTAACTGTCGTCACCAGGACACCATGCTCTCCCGGCTTACCCGGAAATGTATCTTCCTGATGTCCGCAGCCCTCGCCGTCCGGCTGGTAGCGGACATCAGGTATACCATGGAAAGAGACCTGTACCTCTGCGGCATTCAGGATACCCTGACCAGTTCCCTCATGGCTCTGGACGTCTTCCTGTTCTTCCTGGCTACAGCCGTCTTCCTCACTTGGCTCTACAAATCAGTGGAGATGTTATCCGCCCAGGGAGGACAGTTCCCCATCCGATACACGCCGGGAGCCGCCGTCGCCGGATGCCTGATTCCGCCGCTCTTTCTATATCGACCCTGCCTCGTCCTGATGGATATCCGCCGGGCGACGGCTCCAGACAAATCCATAGCGCCCGTCTTCATATGGTGGGGGTTGCTATGGGGAGGCATCGCCACCAGCATCATAGCCAGTTGCCTGGGATTCTCGCTCACCCCTTCCGAAGCATGGGCCTTCTCCCTCATCTCCCAAAGCGCCGTCATCATATCGACGGGAACCCTCTTCGTCGTCATGAACGGCATTGTCTCAGTCAAAGCACAATAAATTCATACAAAAACGTCAACCCTCTCAGGAAGTCAGACGAGAAAAACGCTTGTTGGAATCCGGAAAATCCATACTCATGCAAAACGCATAAAGTACCCCGAGCAACCCACCCGGAACAAGAGCTTCCGAATTCCACGACGGCAACGGTACGGGCACCATTGCCGAAGGAATATTCCAGAAGACAAAAGCCAGGCACACAAAGCCGACGGCCAGCCACTGGTAATCGGACAATCCCCCATGCCTCCCGGTCTGAGGTTCACCTCGATAGGACTCCTCGACAAAACGGGACAATCCGGCCAAGACAAAATACAGCCCAATCAACAATCCGGCAGGCAATCCCGTACACCAAAGACGCACCAACACCCAGCCGCTCACAATATTAAAACCGATGGAATACAGCGCCGTCGCATGCAGCGGCACACCTGCCCACTCCGTCAATCGGCACACACGAGAAGCCGGGTTGGTATGGACAATGCCCCAATGCCTACAGCAATCGCCAACGGGATGACCGTGGCAACATCCTTGTACCAGGCAACGCAAACGTCCTATCGCCTGAATCCACGGCGACGCTACAGCCATCGCGGCAAACAGGACCCAGCCACTAAACCCGTTCCCACCGTCCGACGCTGGATGAAGCAGAGCCGCTCCTGCGACGCCAACCAGCCCCCCAAGGATAGCTCCATAATAACCGAACGGTCGAAGCAGCCGGGCGGAACCTTCCACGACCTGGGCCCAGACACCGGCTCCAAGCAGAGAGCAGACCGCAACTACGGCAATACCAATCCGATATTCTCTCCCTGCCAGAGACACTGCCAGAACATACCCAAGAAACGCAGCCAGAAACACGTAGGCACCATGGTTGATTATACGCAATGGACCAATCCGGCACGCTCTCCAGGAATTGGCCAGCCTTTCCGCCAATTCCAGCGCAGCCCGGGCAAGAGGCCGCGCGCCGGCAACCACAAAAAAAACCGCCAAGGCCCCCAACACATCCAGCCAGCCGTGCATCCCCGTCTCCACGCAACTCCAAGCCAAGGCACAAGCCCACACGACGGCAGCTGCAATCAGCCACCGGGGTACATACCGCCAGGCGAACCCTGCTACCATCAACGCCCACAATACATGGAACGACGGGAACGCAATACAATAATCGGGTAGACCCTCGCGATCCATCTGCAAACAAAAATCCGCCAGCGTTACCGGATAAAAATCATCCAGGGGACATGACAGAGGAAACATCAGAAACATAAGCACCCCCAACCCGAAACATCCGTATGCCCACAACTCCATACACCTCAGCTTTGCATTGGTATTCAGAGAAAAAACAAGCACAAGCGGTACAATCAGATAAATACTTTGGTAAATCCAAATCGCGGCATCAGAAATATCCGCCGCCGCATCTTCGCCAAAAATCCGGCAATCGGGGGCACTCTCCGCCACCCCGGTCAACGCCCCTCCATAATAAGCCAGAGCCCACACAACGCCAATCATCGCCACCCCGGCGAAACGCTTCACCCAGCCGGGACGCTCTCCATTGGCGAGAGGCAGCCCTAAAAGAGTCGGCGGAGCCGATGAACCAAAACGCCGGATCAAATCCTGGCGCTCATAACCCCAGACAATCGCCGCACACCCCAACATGCTCAACGGCGTCATTACATACAAGCCGGCCGACGACCCCGTCAGCAACGAAACACCGGCACACGACAGGCAAAATCCCCAATAAATAGGATGGGGCACAATCCCGTAAAAACCCGTCGAAACAAACTTAGGCGGAGGAAACGCATTCATCGGAAGACCGCCCCCCTTCACCTTCAGCGCAACCATAGCCCCCGCCATCAGGCAAACGCCGAAAAACAGGGACAAACCTCCAAGCCACACAGAATGGATAGCCTCCAGCTTCACCCAAGGTTCCCATACAAGGGTTCCATTCCACAATAGGCAGGGAATCAAGACACAAAAAGCAAACCCATAAAAAAACCGCCCCCTCACCAAGAGACTCAGACCCCGAACAATAGTATTCATGGTTTAAAACGAACAACCTCGTGAATGGCATACCCATTTTCAGGAGCTCCCAACCCGGGAGCAACCAAAGAAGCAGGCCCCCCCCATTTGGTTTCCTTCAAGTGCAGGATAGAATCGGGAAGCAGGCGTCTCAAAACCATGGGGCTACGAGTCAACACCGTCTCGGAAATATCACCGGAACGCAGGACGCGCTCGCAACTCAGATCCAGACTGCAACCCGCAAAATCCAATCCCTCCCCTGACGGTCTCGTCTTAATCCCTCCCGGCAAAGAAATCGGTTTCCCATTCTCCAGCATAATCGACAAGGGATGGTCCCCCTCCCATACAATCCACGTTAGAGCCCGTCCATTATCCGCATGAAACCGCCCCCAATGCAAGGAATCCAAAGGTAAACTCCACGGTTCCAAATTCATGGTCAGGCATTCCATATACCCGGTACCCTCCAGACGCCATCCCTTTGTAGACATCCAAACCTTGGCTCGGGGCGCCAGGCATTGCCATGAAACATTCCTCCATGGCCCCGATCCATACAAGCTGATCGGGGCGGCAGTCGGCACCACCGGTGTCCACGATCCCTGAATGGAAAGAGGCCAGCATCTCCACTGCCACTTGCCACGCACAAACTCCGGCAACATCCCCCGGATAAACGACTGCCGGGACACAACCATCCCGTCAATATCAACAATCAACAGAGAAGAATGCTTCACATGGACACTCCCCAGAGTAAGATCGGAAGCATAAGCAAGAACAACCGTGCCATCCTCGGTTACACAATCCATATAGTATTTGGTTAAAGAAAATCCTCTCACGTGTATCAACAGTCTTTTTGATAAAGTATAAAATCAATCGCACTTTGGCAATCTAATCCACCCCTGAACTACCAAGCCTTCCCCGTCCCCTTCCCGCCCTGTCTGCTGCCTTTCCAAAAAACGATCATTTTTTGCATTCCGTTTCTTTTCACCAACTCCAAGGGAGGATCGGCATGATCATCGGAAGAAAGAAGAAGAGCCCCGCCCAGAGAAGCAGCACTATCATAGTCATATTGTCCTATTCCACAGCAACATGCAGAAAAGGCCTTTTCGCACCATTACATACATCCACGTCGGCTCCGGTTTCAATCAAAGACTCCACAGACCATATTTTCACCCCTCAGTCACCGCATCCATCAAAAGAATCCCCATTCTTCTCTCTCAGCTCATCGCCCTTGAGCATAGCCTCGGACAAAAAATCCAAACAGCGATCCAATTCATCATGATCACCATTTTGAGCCAAATCCAGAGGAGTTTTCCCTTTTTTATCAAGCGCAAACACATTGCTCCCGGCTTGCAGCAGCATATCTACAATAAAATCATGCCGGTAATAAGCAGCAACATGCAAAGGAGTTCTGCCTTCGTCATCACAAACATTCACGTCCGCGCCCAAAAACAATAAAATCTCCACTTTCATTTCTTCGTTATATTCGGTCGCAAGATGCAATGCAGTTTGTCCGCGATTATCACAGGCATTAATGTCCGCACCGCCGGCAACCAAAATATCTACGACATACGAGTTAGACAGATGCAGAGGAGTTCGCCCCTCCACGTCCCGTGCATGAATATCAGCCCCGAGAGCCAACAAAGACAGAATAGAATTATCATCAAAACAAAATTGAACAGCCTCATGCAAGGGAGTCCTCCCCTGGCTATCCCGAACATGAACATTCATTCCTTCTCGGATCAGCTCTTCTTCATTAAAAAAATCCTGTTCGTCCTCCTCTTTACCAGGGACATTTTCCCGATCTTCATTCTCACTACTCATCGTTTCATTCTCATTTTATTCACTATAAAAAATCAACTGCCCTTTGGCAATCAGATCAAACACACTGACAACGGCTGAAACAAATTCCCTCTCACTGACAAATGTGTAATCCATGGACATCATTTCGACACGGAAGAAGAAAGGAATCATGTCGCGCACCGGAAATTGTATCATGAAGGTCGAATTCCATCTTTCCTATGTGTAAGACGAACTTCCGTCCATACAAGTCCGGAAACTGGAAGATTAAAACAAAATCTACCGGAAAACCAGTGAATCGACATAGCAGCAAGAGCCTCTGTCGATCAAGAAGGTTTGTAAGATTCCCGGCCCCCCGGGACTGAATCTATATCGGGATAAACCGGGGGCACCAATCCCCCGCAGAACCGAAACGGCAGCCACAAGAACACAGGGGGAATATTCGACCCGTCCATCCCTTCACCTGTGTGAAAGAATGGACGGGCAAAAAAGTAACGATAGGAGTTATTTGGCGCTGAAACGCAGCGTTACTTTCTCCCGGATATCGGTTTCGGGGACTTCAACGGTAAAGCCTTGGAGGGATTCATCCGGAGTAACCTGGACGTCTTTTCCATTGACCGTTGCCCGGATGTCAGCCGAGGTCGAGGGAAGTTCAAAGCGGTAACTGCGGGCTTTCACCTGTCCCTGGTAGGAACCTTCGGCGGGGTTGACAGTGATTTCCGTCACACCGTCCTTCAGGGAATAATCCAGTCTGGTTGAAGCGCATTTGCCTTGTTCGTAGTCTCGGGTCATTCCATCGTCTTCGTACAGGGAGAAGCTGTTGGAAGCACCTTCGGAGCCGGGATAGCAACGGACGACCAGTGTCTTCAAGTCGGCGGATGTCATACGGTCGGTGTATGGCTGCATCGGCATGGGATAACCTCCCTTGACAAAGAGGGGGAAAGAGTTGATGTCGCAGCTTTCCGTCACGTATTGACCGCCGCCATACTTCTTGCCACTGTAGAACTGGTACCAGACGTCATGCGGGGGCAGCCACACGCGTTGTTCGGCCACTTTGGCATCGCCTTTGCCAGCTGTCGTGATCGGAGCCCCCAGCAACAAGTCTCCGAAGAGAAATTCCTGCGGATTTTTATAGGCATCTTCTTCTCCCGGGTACTCGATGTACATGGCACGGTTCAGCGGCAGCATGTCCGTATGGCACTGGCGCACGGAAGAATAGATGTAAGGCATCAAGCGGGAACGCAAATGATAAACGGAACGCATGGAGTTTTCCGCCTGTTCCCCCCACTTCCACGGACGGCGATCGGGATTGCCGACGGAATGCAGGCGGAGCGACGAGTTCAACAGACCGAACTGGATCCAGCGAGCCATCAGTTCCGCATCTTCGCCGCCGTAGAATCCGCCCAGATCATGGGCCCAGAAGAAACATCCGGCGTTACCGCTTGTAGCGGTCAATTCGATTTCGAACTTCAACATGTTCCAATTGCCTCCGGAATCGCCGGAAAACTGGATCGGGTGACGGTGGTCTCCCCAACCGCCCCAACGGCTGAATCCGGCACCGCGCAGATTGTCTTGCTTGGAATAGTTGAAGTAAAGATGATTGAGCCAGGGAAGATGTTTCATGTTGGTGCCGCGAACGACGGGATAAACGTAGTCCTGCTGCCAGTCCAGCCACCAGAAAGCCACGCCCATCTTATCCGACTCTTCATGGGCATGTTTCATAAAGGCATCCATGTACTTTTTGTCCCCGGCGTCGAAGACAATATTCTTTCCTTGAACCGGTTCCTGGCCCATTTCTTTCATGAAGGCGGGGTACATGTCCTCGTGGTCGCGGATGCCGTCGTGAGGGTGTTCGTTCAGGACTACGCTGATATTGTCCTTCTTGAACTCTGCGATCAGTCCCGCCGGATCGGGGATCAATTGACGATTCCAGGAATACCCCGTCCATCCGCGAGTACCTGCATGAGCCGTACCCACCCGTCCATCCTTCCGGTGCCAGTCCATGTCAAAAACCATGATATCCAGCGGGAAGTCATGTTCCTTGTACTCCTTGACCAGCTGGCGGTAATCATCAGCCGTATAACTCCACCAGCGGCAGTACCACGAGCCATGGACATACTTGCGCGGCATCGGGGCCGCTCCGCTGACCGCTTTCAAGGACTGAAGCGCGGCCTTGTAATCGTTCCCGTACACGAAAAGGTATAAATCCTGAACGTGATCCCTATCGCGCAGAGTTACCCAGTCATTTTTCAGGACTTCCTTGTTCGAGTCCTGGATCAAATACCAGCCGTCACGGCTCAACAGGCCTTCTTCGAGGGGAACAGGCCCACCGATGCCATCCAACGTTGCGATGGCGCCCTTCAGATTGCGCCTCTGGGAACTGGCCATCCCCCATCCGCAATCCTTGCCGTCCATTTTGAAACTGGCCTTTATGTTCGACTGGCCGAACGGGAACCCGTCATTCTGATACTCAAGCCGCATGGCCGGAGTCGTAAATACATAGCGGTTGTTATCTTTTTTTTCGACCTGAACGCCATCGAACAAGATGTCCCGGTTTTGTGCAAACAAGGTCTTGTCATCCAAAAATTTCCCTTTGTTCGCATATTCCATGCGGACAAGATTGGGTGTAATGAAGGTAAACCGGCAATTATCGATGACGATGGGATTTCCATGGGCATCCGTCCATGCGACTGAGGCAATACCAGCTACGGCAAGCATTTTGGTAAGAGAAGTCATGTCCCCATATACGAAAATGAAACAGAATTTGTTTCACTCCCCTTTGCCTTTTCTCCATCATCTCCTCCTTTTTCAGGCAAAAATACCGGATTGAGACTATTTCTCCCTCCTTCCCACATGTGGCTGGATTCCGGAGTATCTCTACGGAAGTTGGGTATCCGTAATGTGTTTTTCACGGAATGGGAAACGCCTGTCGAATTCCTCCACCTCTTCACTTCCTACTTCAAAAGCCGGGTCGGTATGGAATTCTCCCTCCACACTACTCATGCTTCCGGGCTGCAACTCCAGAAGCATGAGTTCATCAATCATGCCAATGCCCGGCAAACCGATTTGCCAGGGGCGGGTACACTGAAACCCGAAACGTCCGTAGTACTCCGGATGTCCGACAAGGACGACAGCAAGAAACCCGAGTTCCTTTGCCCGGGACACAATCGCCCGTATCAACACCCCTCCCACTCCCTGCTTCCGGCAATCAGGAGCAACGCTCAATGGGCCAAGACACAGGATCCGGTCTTCATCCCGCCTGCCGGGAGACACGATTTTGGCCCTCGTCGCCATTCCATGCCCAATAATGCGCCCTTCCCTCTCGGCCACCAAGTTCAGTTCCGGAATCATCCCGGAAGCCGATCTCAGACGGTGAAGGATCAGATGTTCGCTGCACCCGGGATGGTAAACATCCCAAAATGCGTCTCTTGTCAGGGTTTCGGTTGTGTTGCGGTCCTGTTCCGTTTCCGGACGGATGATCAATTGTGTATCATTCATGATTGTAACATCGAAAGGGGCGCTCCTCTCAGCACCACCGAGGAAGACATGCCGTTTTAATTTATCAAAGGTGTAGCATACCGGTCAACCAGGATCCATTCGCGGCTTCTAACTGGAAGAGGGCGACCTGTCGATCACAAATTTCGTATTTCATGGACGTCAACACGGTCATCTCCCTATTGACCTGGCAGCATTCGTGCAGTATCTTCAAGTCAAACCATGAGAAGTCCACTCCACAACCTGATTCCGCTTCTCGGAGCCACCCTGGCGCTGACAGCCTGTACCGTGGAAGAACCCCTTCTCCGGGCGGAACCCTATTCCACCCCGAAGAGCTTCTTCGACAACTGGCAGCGTGTGGACGCCATGGTCAAATCGGGAACCACCAATCTGCCGGATGCAGAAGCCTCCTTCCGCAAACTCTACGGCGGGCGCCTGACAACTCTCAGAAGCTACCCCTTTGACAACGAATGCATCATCCATGATCCGCCCACGGAACTGATCCTGCTGCATATCCGTACAAAACAACAATTCGAGAGTTTCCTGCGCCATCTCATCAGCGACAACGACTTCATCGATCAGGCACTGACGCACTTCAAAGGTCCTATTCTTGCTCTCGGCAGCGATGCCAGTTCCTGGGTTCTCCTCTTTTTTGATCGTAACGGCATGCTTATCGAAGCCTTTGGAAGAGCCGCTCCGGATGAAGCCAGACCCAGGTAGTATTCCACGGCACTAGGGATATCGCTTCAGGCAACCGTATCGTATCCTCCTATAACCCGAGGGAATGGAGAATCGTGCGGCGCTTCAAAGCCAGTTCACGCCATTCATGGATCAGGCCCGATCCCCGTACGACTCCGCATCCGGCAGTCAGGGCAATATGATCGCCCTCCCAATGGAGGGAACGGATGGCCACCAGCAGGATCGCCTTGCCGTCCACGGAAATGCCGAAGGGGGCTCCGAACTGACGTGGGCAAAGCATGCGATCCCTCCACTCCTGAAGCTGCCGCAGGGTTTCCGGAGTACGGGGCTTGGATCCCAGAGCAGGCGTCGGATGCAAGAGGTTGATCCAAAATCCGGGAGACTTGGCATCCCGCGTTTCCAAATGGATGGAGGAATACATGTGGATCAACGTATCCAGATTCAAAATCCCGCGTGGAGAACGCGTCAGGCGTCCATACGGGGCCAGTCTGCTCATCAGTGTACCGGCCACGATCTCGTGTTCCCGGATTTCCTTGGAATCATGGATGAAAACATTTTCGTCTTCCGGACGGGCCGTTCCGGCCAATGCCATGGTTTCCAGAGTGCGTCCCTCCTGAATAAAGAGATACTCCGGAGTCACTCCGCAAAACCCTTCCCCGCCCGCCCAAAAACCGTACGGATACAATTTCGGAGACGCCTCCAGACACCTAACCATCAATTCCGCCACATCGCCAGGCCGATGCAGCACCCCGGATTCAGCCAAAGCCGGAACTGTTTTTTCGAGGCGTCCGGCTTCGATTTCGGCCATCATCTCGGAAAAAACCTGGGCAAAAGAATCGGGCGCGGGAGCCTCCCAGGAAATATCCACTTCCTTCGTCACCCTGCCGACAGGAGAAGATGTTTCTTCCACCCGTGCAGGAATCTTCCACGGTAGCGGATCCGACAAATCGAACGAGTTAATATAGAAAGCCACACCTTCGCCAGGAGGTTCCGCCGCTTCGGAAAACGGCCCGATCCCCCACAAGACGCGACCACCGTCGAGGCGGACAAACGCTCCGGAATGGATATCTGGGGGCAGAGGCAAATTCACGATACCGATGAATATAGCCCCCTCCCCTGCCGGAATCCAGCGCGATTTGGCATCATGCCCGCCTTCCCATTAGGATGAAGTGGCTGAAAGGCGTTTTCATTCCATCCCCCTGACTCTGTCATGATCCTTCAGCTGCCCGGAGCCTTCGATCTCGTACTTATACGTCGTCAACTCCCGGAGCCCCATAGGCCCCCGAGCATGGAGTTTACCCGTACCAATGCCGATTTCCGCGCCAAAGCCGAACTCTTCCCCATCACTGAACCGAGTCGAGCAATTATGGTAAACGCATGCACTATCCACCATCGTCATGAAAAGCTTCACCGCTCCGGCATCCTCCGTGACAATGGCATCACTGTGGTGAGAACCGTAACGGTTGATATGACTTATGGCGGCATCCAGTCCATCAACAATACAAACGGAAAGAATCAAATCCTCGTACTCCGTCCTCCAATCCTCTTCACTGGCCGGAGAAGCCGTATTACCCAGCAAAGGAAGGCTCTCCGGACACCCACGCAGCTCCACTCCCCGCCGCTCCATTCTGGCCGCCAGACGAGGCAGGAATTCCGAAGCAATATTGCGGCAGACCAGGAGGGTCTCCATCGCGTTGCAAACGCCCGGACGCTGGGTCTTGGCATCGTCACAAATATCCAGGGCCATCTCCAACCGCGCCGAGGCATCAACGTAAGTATGGCAAATACCGTCCAGGTGCTTTAAGACAGGCATGCGCGCATACTGGCTTACAGCAGAAACTAGTCCCTTGCCTCCCCGGGGAATCAGAACATGGACATAGTCTTCCAACTCGCACAACTGGCGGACTTCGTCACGGCCGCCGCCGGCCACCAATTGAACGGCATCCTCAGGCAATCCGCTTTCCACCAAAGCACGCCGGATAGCTCCGATCATCACTTCATTCGTCCTGCGGGACTCCTTCCCTCCGCGAAGAATCACGGCATTACCCGCCTTCACGCACAAAGACGCCGCATCGCACGTCACCGTGCCCCGGCTCTCGTAAATAAACCCGATTACTCCGATCGGTACACTTACCTTTCTGATGATAAGCCCATTGGGACGGTTCCACTCCTCCAGTATCCGCCCCGAAGGATCAGGCAGGGAAGCAACCTTGCGGACACAGGCCACCACTTGGCGCATGCGCCCGGCATCCAGCATCAGCCGGTCGATAAACGCCGCATTGCGTCCCTCTTCACAAGCCATACGGACATCCGCTGCATTAGCCTGCAGGATGGCCGGAGTTTCTTCCTCCAGCAAAGCAGCCATGCGTTCCAAGGCCTCGTTCTTGCGGGCAGTACCCAGCCCCTGCATGGCAATGGCTGCGTCACGGGCGCGTTCTCCATAAACGGTCAAGGGATTCATCACCGTACAGGTTTGAAATAAGTTCCTATTCCGCGGCCTTCCATCAACTCCCCGATGCGTTCCGGGCAGTATCCATTGACGATCCATGTGCCGATCCCCGATTCAACGGCGCGTTTGACGGCACGGAGCTTGGCATGCATACCTCCCATGGAAAACTTCCCGTGGTCCTCTCCTGCAAATCCCAGCACATCATCCACATTCTCCACTTCGGAGATAATCGTCTTGCGTTCCTCGTCCGGCGGGTACAAGCCATCCACCCCGGTCAGGAGGAACAACCTGTCAGCCTGGATCAATTCCGCCATCAGAACGGAAAGAATATCGTTATCTCCGAACTTCAATTCCTGGACAGCAACCGTGTCGTTCTCATTGATAATAGGAATGATATTGCCGCGTTTCGCCAGGCAATCCAGCGTTGCATGCACATAATCCCGTCTGTCCCGCAAGTCGTCGGCCGTCAACAGGAGCTGGGCGGCATTAATCCCGAAGTGCTGGAAAAGGTTGTCGTAAATATGCATCAGGCGGGTCTGTCCGACGGCAGCACAAGCCTGCCTGACCGAGAGTTCGGACGGATAGGCTGAAAGCCCCATCACATTCACCCCGGCCCCCACCGCGCCGGAACTGACGAGAAAGACTTGATGACCGTCCTCCATCAACGAGGCCAATGCACTCACGAGATGCACGATGGAAGCTTCGTCCAAAGTGCCGGATTCCTGTTTGGTCAGAACGCCTGTCCCGACTTTTACAACTATTTTCATATCATTGTTCGCATGGTTATCGATTAGTAAAAACAAAAAAGGAACGACCATCCGGTCATTCCCTCCTGAAGCAGAATCAAACAAATCAGGCTGCAACTCCCGGAGGGGCGGAGGCAGGCATTGGAGGACAAGGTTCTCCCGCAGGTCGCTCTTCTTGCTTCAATACGGGAACGCCATCGGCACCATCACCGGCTACACCGGACGGCAACAACTCGACGCGGACAGACAATCCAACCGGCGCCACACGCAAATTAACCGGATTCGCCTCATTGGCATCCATACGGGCCACCAGCATCAAATCAGCCGATTTGGGATCCACCCGTCCCTCCAGCCGATCCACCTTCCCTTCCCATTGGTAGCGAAGTTCCCCCACCTGGATATAGGCATACACACGGGCATTGGTATTTCCCTCGGAGTTCCACCCCAGTTGTTCAAGATTTTTGACAGGAACGGCAACGCGCACCACCCGCTCATCCAAGGAAAACAACGAAGCAACAGGAGTACCATCCTGCACCCGGCTTCCCTTGTCGACCAAGCGGGAGCCGATCACGCAATCGTATGGGGCCACAACCGTAGTTCTCTCAAGCGCTTGCTCCGCAATTTTGACTTCCGCCTCCATAGCCTCGACACGAGCAGCCAAAGCCCGGCGATGCGGAAGCCTGACAAGCAGTTCGGATGAACTTCCCTGCTTGTGCGATTTATCTCCCACCCAGGAACCCACCGAATTAATAGCCTGGGCTTTTTCTTCGACCATTTCCAGGCGAGTTTGTTCCAAATCCGCCTTGGCTTGGGACAAGCGAGCCAAATACTCCAACTTGCCCACCTTGAGCATTTCCTGCCCTTTGCGAAACTTGCCTCCCGGAGTCAATTCCGGACTGATCCATTCGACGAATCCCGTAACACCGGAGGTCAGTTCCGTCTCATGCAGGGCTTCCACCGTGCCAAACACGCACACCGGTTCCGGCGCCGCTTGCTGCTTTTCCTCCAACGGAGGGAGAAGCTGGTTTGCGGGAGAATTCATGGAAACCTCGCATTCAAGAGGTTCCGATTTCCGGAGACCGACAAAACAGAGAATGCCTATTTGCAACACGAGAATAGCAATGAGCACCCATTGCGTTCCCTTATGAGCATCCGGTTTCATGAAATGGCTCGCCGAGAATTCGCCCTTTAACCGGGGAATTCGGTTTCCAGCGTTTGCGCATATGTTTCAGCCGTATCCAATCCGATTCGTTCCAGATTGAAGATAAGCTGATTAAACTGTTCTGCGGAAAGATTCAGTTTTTCAACCACAACGGACTGGCGGAAATACACATACCCGCTATTGAGATCCAGACGGAAATCGCCGCACATTTGGTCTTCATTCAATTTACCGAGGATCAGGCTCATTTCCACATGTCTGTCCTGCGGAACTTTGGCAGCAAAGAGCACATCCAGAATCAGTGTCTGGGGATTGGACGCCTCCGTGAAAAGGAAGCTCGTCGGAATCATGGTATCATATTGGACGTAGGCAATGCCCGTCTTCGTGGATAAATCCCCCGATTCGGAAATCCATTCAAATTCATCTCCACGCTGAACAAGAATACTGCAAACGCGATCAAGCAGACTTGGTTTTGTTTCCATAAGTTAAAATCGACTACGGTGTAGAACAGCCTATCCTCCACGGGAATCATCTCAGCCATCCTGTGTAACCAGATTAACCTTCCCCGTAGGAGAGTCAAGACATAGCTGAGGGCTTTGAACACTCTCCTGCAGAAAACTGCGACAGTAGAAAAGAGAACAATCCGTCCATAAAAAATCCCCAGCCCGGAACAACCCGGACAGGGGATGAAAGGATTTGTACCGATAAAACCGGGATTTTACAGTTGCACGCGATAACCAAGGCTGGCATCAAGAGCAATCTGGCGGCTGCGGGCATCCAAGTTAAAGTCGAGGTAGATGGCAGCATCCACACCCACCGGCACGGCCATGCCGGCACCGGCCTGGATAGCTGTCGTCCCTGCTTCCGATGCACGCACCTTCTGTGAGAACCCGGCATTGCCAAGCAAGTTCACCTTCGCTTCGCTGCGAGTGTCTCCAAAATCCTGGGCCACGTTCAACCGCAGATGGAAGATCGATCCACGGCCAAACATGTTTTCTCCGCCAACCGTCACCACACGGCCGCCGAGAGCCAGCGTTGCGAGCGTACCGCTCAGGTCACGAACATCCAATCCGGCATCACCTGCACTGTTTTCGCAGAAGTCGTTCAGATTGGCCCGGATTACCGATGCGTTGAACAGAGGCTGCCAGACCGTATTGCCATTGTCGTCTCCCGGGATGTCGTAGGTCAATTCATACATGGCGCCGAATCCGAAGCCCGTCGGCTTGGCCTTTGCCGTATAACTGCCGCCATCGTAGGCAACGGTACGATCCATGTCCGCATTGTTCCAGCCGCCGGTTAAGATCAGCGTATGCCCCCAGGCCTTGCTCTGGTAACGTCCGAACATACTCAGGTAGTAGTACTCCGTATCGGCCGACAAGTGATCCACGTCGTTCGAAGTAAAGTCTCCGTAGGAGACAGTCAAAGCCGCGCCGAGAGTCAGGTTCCTCGTCACGTCGCAATCCATGCCGAGCATGCCGCCCCAGGAGTTCATCTTGTAGCCGCTATCGTCACCATCGGCATCCAGCTGACTATAATTGCCGGTTGCCTGTACCCACATGTTGTAGTAGGGGAGATCCTTGGTTTCGAATCCCTGCGATGTTCCCATGAAGACCGTCCGGTTCCGTAATTGCGACAATTGTGTGCGCAGCATATCCTTCTGGGCAGTCAACAAGCTCGGGATGGAGCTGCCGGCCATGGCTGCCAACGATTTGGAAACAGTAGACGAATCGGCGGAATACACTGAATCGGCCATCGCCGCCAGGGCGCTTCCCAGGACGGAAGATTCACTAACCGCCATACGGGCATCCCAGGCAAGTTCGGCACCGGCCCGGGCATTGGAGGACTGGGCAACGCGCAGGAAGATGTTGTCATCCTGCTGACGCCCTGTCAGAACAATTGAACCGGCACCGTCATTAACAAGCGCAAGATCGGTGTAATACACCAGGAAGAGTCCTTTGCCTTCTACCGTCACATGATCCCCCAGGCTCGCCTGAGATCCCTTGAAGAGAACCATGGAAAGGTCTGAGAAGCTTTCCGGATTCTTGTACTCTTCCCCACAGCCCAGTACAAACAATGAACCGGAGCCGACAGATACGTTCCCCTGGGTCGTCACGACGGGGCCCGCCATACCGGCGCGTACAAGCGGAATCACGGACAATTCGACACGCGTGTTGTTAGCAAGCTCCAAATTACCGGACCCCAGGTCCATCGACATATTGGAGGAACCATCCGCACCGGGAGCCAGCTTCAAGGTCGTCCCCGAAGCCGTAGACAGCCCGGCATAGGCAACATGTCCGTCAGGAGAGCCGGACAGGGCCAGAATACCTTTGTTCAGGGATAAAGCGATACCGGAGGTACCGGCAGTTTTCAAAGAAAGAGAACCGCTGCCATCCTTGGCAACCGTACCGTTTCCGGACAATTGACCGGAAAAGACATCGCTGCCGTCTGTTGCCACCGTCAGCCGGCCTCCCTCGCCCTTCAAGGTACCATCGCCGTTAAACGATGACACGGAGTGCGTTTCCGCCCCCATATTGAAAACGGCATTCTCGCGGACTTCCAATTCCTGCCCGGATAATCGGCTGCCTTCCCCCATCTTGAGGTTGGCATTGCCCTTCAGCATCCATGTTGTTTTTCCGGAAACAGTCACGCCGGACAAGACGGATTCGGAACCATCCGTCCCGGTAAGAGTAAGCACTTTACCGTCCTGGATCGTCAAGGAACCGTCCGTACCGCCCAGGGCGCCAGTCGTAATGGAGTTGGCAATATCCAGAACACCGCCGTCCAGCAGGATACTGCCGGTCGTGACGGATTTGCTGTTCAAGATCAACGTTCCATCACCAGCAATCAAAGCGCCGTCCGTGTTGATGTCTCCGTCAACAACCGTCGTACCCTCTCCGGTCTTGCGAAAATCAACACCGTTTTTCCCGGACAAATCAGCGGAAACAATCAAGCCTCCGTTCTGCGAAATTTCGCTGTTGATATCCACAAGAGCATTCCCGGTTCCCGCCGTATTGGTCACAAGGATGTGGGAGCCTTCATCCGCAATCAGGTTTTTCAGTTCCAGGCCACGGCCTTCACGATCCGCTTCAGGAGCCCCTGGGAAGTTGATCTTCAGGGTCTGTCCTCCTTCCACAGCAATGGATTCAAACGGCTCCATGGTTCCATAAGCTTCGATCACATGTGAATTGGTTGTGTCCGCATCATCCGTCACCAAATAAACCTTGCCGGTGTAACCGCTCATATAGAAGCAACCGTCATCCTTCCAGCCCAAGGCCGCATCGTCTTTGCCGATAGCGGCAAAACCGAGATACCCCAGGAGAGGAGACGCACTGACATCATTAATATTGCCCGTAACAACCAGTTTTCCATTCGTCACGGCAATCCCGGCAACACCATGATCATTCTGGCTGCGCAAGTCCTTCAGCAAAGAAATCGTCGCTTCATTATTCAGATTGAAGGACAATTTGGATGCCGCCACCGTAACCGTATCAACAGAATCTTTCAATTGGACAAGATTGACCGCCTCGGCCCGGTCGGAAGCAAGATCCAGCACTTCCGGATTGGAAGCAATGTAAATGTTGCCGGCCCGGACAGTCAGGGCCAGTTTGTCCAAAGACATTCCTCCGGTGATGCCGGATATAACCGGCCCGGAATCCGTAGCGGAATTAACAGCGGAAGTATCAATGGATTTCAGGGCAGAACCGCCCATACCGCCAAGAGACATGTCTCCAGCTCCGGACGTCATCTTCACCGTTACATTTTTAACGCCGTTAAACTGTTCTGCCTGAAGAACGCTACCTTTTTCCAAAAGCATCTCGTTACCCATGGTTTTACCACCGAGATCCAGGATACCGTCGGTAAGTATGAATTTGCCTGTACCGAAAGATCCATCCTTCGTAGCCGTCAGCGTACCGCCTCCAGACACAATTGTATTGCCTTGATACGTATTGTCGCCGTTCAGCGTCACATTCCCCGATCCGGCATGAGTGATCCCTCCGTTTCCGGAGATATTGCTGTTCACCGCCATGTTGGTTGAGCCAAGGGAGAACTTCAACGCGCCATTATTGGCAATGCTCGTCGAGGTCAGTTGGGTCACGCCAGCGCCCAGGGTAAGAGTACCGCCCTCGATCGTAACATTCGCAATTGTCACGTCTTTCGTCAATGTCATGGCATTCGTTCCCTTTTTGATCAGGGTTCCCGTACCGGCGTAGGCATTAGCGGATTGAACATCATTGACATAATTGTAAACGACATGACCGGCAGACGTAATCGTACCCGTACCGGAAACGTGATTCAGATTGCCCATGGCAAAAACGGCTCCGTCCGGCCCTCCAAAGACAATCTTGTTGTCATAGTTCGAAGAGTAATCAGGAAGGAAAGTCATGTTTCCTGCGAATCCCGACATATCGCCGGAGAAAATATAGGAGTCTTTGATGGTCGCAGAATTTCTTGTGAAATTGCCGTCCCCCGTCCAAGTTCCGGTAAACTGGTAAATGGAAGAGGAATAACCATTTTTAAGACTTAACCCACCGTTCGCAAGTTCAATATTCTGCTCAAAAACACAGATTCCCTCCTGAACCTTCTTAAAATAGCGATCTGTATCCGAAGCACAATTATCGAACACGACCGTTGCATTCTTTCCAAGTTGCGTCAGATCCAGATTTTTTTCGAAATAATTGTCGAAAATCCATTTCCCGGTAAATTCTTCCTGGGCTTCCAAAGAGACAGGTACGCCCGTGGAGGACAGAATCAAGCCTTCCGTACCACCCGACAACCGGACGGCTCCTTCCCCCTTCAATGCCGCTGGCACCGTAAATGCACCATCCGACATATTCAACACCCATTCCGTACCCTTGCCCAATGTCAAAGTTCCGCTCGGGAGAGTCGAGGTCTTCAACGCACCCACGGTATCCGTGTTGGAATTGGACAGCGTGACATCCGTCAGCCAGTCGGTACTGTTCTTCGCCTGAGCCGTCCACGTAACCTTATTGCCATTCAAATCCAAACGCATTACGCCGCTGACACGGGTGGACAAGTCATCGACAGTCGTTTCGAAAGCGGGTGCAATTCCATCTCCGTATTTCAACTGACCGCTCGTCGCACCAAAAGCCAATTTACCGGTACCGCCTAGAGCACCAACATTGTTCAGCACAAGCGTACCTCCGTTGAGAAGGATATCGCCATTGATCGTATTTGCATTGGAAAGCGTCAATGTCGAAGCACCGTACTTGGTCAATTTCGTTGCCGTGGCAGCCCCGCCCTCCAACGTATAATTGGAATTCTTTCCGGCAACAACCGTTATGTCGCCGGCCGTCACACCATCATCGGCAACTGTCACCGTATGGGTCGTCGGCACCGTATCGTCAGCTAGATCATGGAAACGAACAGCCGAATTATTCGTGAAGTTGCCATCTGTCTCCGTGTCTCCAATTGTCCAACCATCAGCACCATCCGCCCAAGTAACCTCGGCGGTATTTTTCCACACGGCTTCCGCGGCAGAAATCGACAATTTATTGAGTAGCAATCCTGTATCTGATAAATCCACCCAGAAGTCAGCCTTCTGCAAAGTTTCAGGCTCAGCTAGAACGGCAAAAGAAGAATCCTTCAAACCGGAAAAACCTTTCGCAGCGGTCAACACATAATTAACACCATCCGATGCCGTTGATCCATCGATATAATAGGTTTCATCAAGAGAGCCAACCAAAGCTCCCCCGATCTGGATGCGTACATCATCCGGCGTAGACGACGACACACCAATCGTGTTTCCGTACCCCTCCTCACTGTTCGCATCACCTTTGAGTACCATGTCTCCTCCCGTTGTCAGGCGCCCCTGACCCTCCATCCAGAGATTGCCGGCCAAATTGAGCTTCCCGTCAAAGGAAAGCGACGAAGTATCTGAAACTTGAATATCACGCAAAGTCACTTCACCAGCCTCAAAAGCCAACTTGGATTGATGGCTCACCATCGTAAAACCGGTGTATCTGGGAGCATTCACCAATGTAACATCCGCCTCATAAACGGATACGGACAACACGTTGTCCGGATTGTCTTCAAAAGTGATACGGTTATTGGCAATCTTCCTCTTGTTATCGGATAAAACGCCTGAGTAAGTCGTCGATTCCATACCGGAAAGATTCAAACGCTGCTTTCCCTGGGCTGCAATAACACCGCCGCCACTCAAGGAACCTGTCACAGTCGTAATCCCCATAGGCAAATTATTACCAATGTCTACAACGTCTCTAGCCAAAATAACTTCCGATCCATCGCCATCCAACGCCATGGAGCGAATGGCAAAGTTTTCATAAAACGTTCCATCTTGATTGTCGGTATAATCCCCTACTCCACCAAGGACAAGACGATTCATCTTGGCGGAATGGGGATTGCTGCCGGTAGCCCCACCAACGGAAGTAACGATAAGATCCGCACTACTGTTTTGTATGGTTCCCGTTGTACCAAGAACAGTCTCACTCCATATCCCCGCTCTTTCAGGTGCGGCAATATTAATCGCACCATCCTGGGCCCAGAGAAACCTCACCACAGTACGGCTCTCTGTCATATTCTTGATCGTCAGAGGCGTTGCCTTTGGATCCCCTTGATCATCAATATTAGTTGTTACCGTTAGAGTATCAATCAACAAGTCACTCGCATCCGTATTGCCGTTTTGAATCGTATTGCTACCCGTTGAGCTGAGACTCGGCATGATCGATGTACTGCCGCTCGTAACGAGTTTGGAGCCATTGCCGCCTAAGCTGATACGGGAATTATTCTGTATATTCAGCAACTCGACATTATTCAAAGTCAAAATACCTCCATTAATAACCAAAATAGGATACATACCCGTAGTTTCGGCGGAAATCGTCGTGTTTTCCCCAGCATCAATAATTGTAATTGCGAATGAGGAACACACGGAACACGCAGCAACAACGGCTGCCAATAACTTGGTTGGTAATCTAAGTTTCATGGAATCAAAGAGAGAATTTTTTCGCAGGAATTTTCGGTAATAAACAGAGAGTTGCCTTCTCCTGTACCGGGAGGAAACATGTAGAAATCTATCAACAGATATTGACTTCATTCCCCAGAGGACGCAGAGAAACCACTTGTTTCAGATTACCTGCTCATCGAAAGATAGCAAGATAGTTTCTACAAAAAATAACAAAAAAAATAACTGCCTTTATAACTCGTTCCAATCCATACATTACCACATCTTGTCCATTCTATCGGAGAAGCATTCTCCCCTCTTTTTCCTTTTCCCAAAGGATTTATTAAAAATCATTCAAAAAAAAATATTGTCCACTAAACTCCATGCTTCGGAACAATTTCATTGCCCAGAAGACGGGGGTTCTCTAAAGTCATGTCAGATGCAGACCTCCACCTCCGACTCCTCGACACCGCTCCACATCGTCCTGATTGGATTGATGGGGTGTGGCAAGACAACGGTCGGAAGGGAACTCCACCGTACCATGAATCTTCCTTTCCTCGATACGGATGCCGTTATTGAGAAAGATCAGAACACGACGATCCCGGAGATCTTTGCAGGTCAGGGGGAAGATTATTTCCGGGGCTTGGAAACAAGCCTTCTCCGGCGCATTTTGACAACTCCGGAAAACGGATCCATGGTTATTTCGACAGGGGGCGGCATCGTCATCCGTCCGGAAAACCGGGAATTGCTCCGTTCCCTCGGCTACGTCATCTGGCTCCATGCCGATGTCGATACCCTGCTGCAACGCGTATCCCGTTGTTCCAACCGTCCCCTGCTCCGTACCCCAAATCCACGTAAAACACTCTCCGACCTGACAGCCGAACGAACTCCGTGGTACAAGGAGAGTTCACATCTCTCCATCAACACTTCCAATTTAACCGTTTCGGAAATCGTCTTCGGCATTATGGAATCCGCCCATGTCTTCATGAGCCAACGCAAGATCTGACACATCTCCTCACCAGCAAACAAACCGCTCCTCATATTTACAAGTGGCGGCCCCGACGAGAATCGAACTCATATCTACCCTTTAGGAGAGGGTCGTTCTATCCATTGAACTACGGGGCCGTTAACGGGGCAAAAGTATAGAGAATTGACGAAGGGGAGACAAGCGGGATTTTGCAGCATGGCAGATGTAATTCATAAGATCTGATGGTGAGTCCCTTGTAGGAAAAGACTTTTCCTGTTTTCCTTCCTTTCCTGAATTCCATACCGAATCCCGGTAGGGAATCCTGCCCGGCCGAGACAAAAAACGAGAGCCGCCCCCCGATCAAGGGAGCGGCTCCGAGAGTCAAATTCCGGTATTGGTTTGACTGGAGGGGATGATTACATCATGCCGCCCATGCCACCCATTCCGCCCATGTCGGGAGCGCCGCCACCGCAGCTGCACTTCTTCTCGGGAAGGTCAGCGATGAGGCATTCCGTGGTAAGCAGGAGGCCGGAGATGGAGGCAGCATGCTGAAGAGCGGAGCGGGTCACCTTGGTCGGGTCGACGACACCGGCGGCAAGCAGATCTTCATACTTGTCAGTCACGACGTTGTAACCCATGTTCGCCTGGTCCATCTTCTTGACGTTGGCAACGATGAGAGCGCCTTCGCGGCCGGCATTGGAAGCAAGCTGGCGAAGCGGTGCTTCGATAGCACGATACACAATCTGGGCACCGGTCGCTTCGTCACCTTCGAGCGTCAGTTTTTCAATCGCGCTTTGGGCACGGATGAGGGCAACGCCGCCGCCGGGAACAATACCTTCTTCCACGGCTGCGCGGGTAGCATGCAGAGCATCGTCCACACGGGCCTTCTTTTCCTTCATTTCGGTTTCGGTAGCGGCACCCACATGGATGACGGCTACGCCGCCGGCCAGTTTGGCAAGGCGTTCCTGAAGTTTTTCGCGGTCGTAATCGGAGGTTGTATCTTCGATCTGACGGCGAATCTGGGACACACGAGCGGAGATGGCTTCGGAAGAACCGCTGCCTTCCACAATCACGGTGTCATCCTTGGAGACAACGATGCGCTTGGCCTGTCCGAGATCTTCGAGTCCGACATTTTCCAGCTTGAGACCGAGGTCTTCGGTGATGCACTTGCCACCGGTAAGGATGGCGATGTCTTCAAGCATGGCCTTGCGGCGGTCGCCGAAGCCGGGAGCCTTGACAGCGCAGATATTGAGGACGCCGCGGAGGCGGTTCACAACGAGAGTTGCGAGGGCTTCGCCTTCAATGTCTTCGGCAATGACGAGGAACGGACGGCCGGTCTTGGCAACCTTTTCCAGAAGAGGAAGGAAATCCTTGAGGTTGGTGATCTTCTTCTCATGGATGAGAATGTAGGGATTTTCCAAAATGGCTTCCATCGTTTCCGCATTGGTCACGAAATAGGGAGACAGGTACCCCTTGTCGAACTGCATGCCTTCCACCACGTCAAGCGTGGTTTCGATGCCTTTGGCTTCTTCTACAGTGATCGTGCCATCCTTGCCGACCTTGTCCATGGCTTCGGCGATAATCTGGCCGATTTCAGCGTCCCAGTTAGCGGAAACGGTCGCGACCTGGGCAACTTCCTTGGCGGAATCGACAGGCTTGCTGATCACCTTGAGTTCTTCCACGATGGCATCGGCAGCTTTCATGATGCCGCGCTGCAGGGAGATCGGGTTGGCTCCGGCAGTCACGTTGCGGAGACCTTCGCGGTAGATGCTTTCGGCAAGCACGGTCGCAGTCGTCGTTCCGTCGCCGGCGATGTCGTTGGTCTTGGAGGAAACTTCGCGAACAAGCTGGGCGCCCATGTTTTCATAGGGATCTTCCAGTTCGATTTCCTTGGCCACGGTAACACCATCCTTGGTAATCATGGGAGAGCCGAACTTCTTGTCGATCACGACATTGCGTCCGGCAGGCCCGAGCGTGCTCTTGACAGCCTTGGCGATTTTTTCCACGCCGCGAAGAAGGGACTGGCGTGCGGGTTCTTCAAATTCAATTTGTTTAGCCATAATAATGTGTCTTGGTAATTGTTAAATAAGTGTCCTGGATTTCAGGGAAAATGTTTTAGCCGATGATGCCGAGAATATCGGTTTCGGAGATGATCACATAATCAACGCCATCAATCTTGACGTCCGTGCCACCGTAACGGGAGGTCAGAACGCGGTCGCCAACTTTGACAGTGAATTCGATCAGCTTACCCTGGTCGTCACGACCGCCGGTACCTACGGCGATCACTTCTGCTTCCTGGGGCTTTTCCTTGGCAGTGTCCGGCAGGAAAAGACCGCCAGCCGTTTTCTGTTCAGCTTCGATGCGTTTGATAAGAACGCGCTGTCCGAGTGGTTTGATTGTAGCCATATGTTTTAGTTATTATGTATGTTGGTTTGTTCTACCGTTTTGTAGAAATGCGTCTTGTTATTCAAGAATCGGAGGTCCGCACGGAATGTCCATTTCCCGGACATCCCGTGCAGACGATGAGGGTTATTTGTCGTCGTCAACGATTTCAGCGTCGACAACACGGCCTTTAGCCTTGCGGGGCTCGCCGGAGTCTTCCGGAGCATCGGCAGGAGAGGCTCCCGGCATGGGGCCGGCACCTGCACCCTGAGCAGCCTGGGCGGCACGGTTAAGATCTTCGAGCTTGCGTTCGAGAGCTTCCTTGGCGCTCTTGGCGGCGTCCACATCCTTCTTCTCAACAGCTTCGCGGAGAGTCTTGATGCGGGCTTCCAGATCGCTCTTGAGGTCGGCGGGCACCTTGTCTCCAAGGTCCTTGAGCTGACGTTCCACGGAGAAGGCGAGGGAATCGGCCTGGTTGATGACTTCGATGTTTTCGGCACGCTTCTTGTCTTCTTCGGCGTGGGCTTCGGCATCACGTTTGGCACGTTCGATTTCATCCTTGGAAAGGCCGCTGGATCCCTGGATGGAGATCTGCTGTTCCTTGCCCGTCCCCTTGTCCTTGGCGGACACGTGGAGAATGCCGTTGGCATCGATATCGAACGTCACTTCGATCTGGGGCACTCCACGCGGAGCGGGGGCAATGCCATCAAGCTTGAAGTTGCCCAAAAGCTTGTTGTCTTCGAACATCTTGCGTTCACCCTGGCAGATACGGATGTCCACAGCAGGCTGGTTGTCGGCCGCCGTCGAGAACACCTGGCTCTTGCGAACCGGGATGGTCGTGTTGCGGTCGATCATCGGCGTTGCGATACCGCCCATCGTTTCGATGGAAAGCGTCAGAGGAGTCACGTCGAGTAGAAGGACGTCATTCACGTCTCCCTGGAGAACACCGCCCTGAATGGCGGCGCCGACCGCGACGACTTCGTCCGGATTCACCCCCTTGTGAGGTTCCTTACCTGCGAGGCGATGGGCCATTTCCTGAACGGCCGGCATACGGGTCATGCCACCGACGAGCACGAGTTCATTGATGTCGGACTTGGAAATACCGGCTTCCTGAATAGCTCCTTCGGTCGGGCGCTTCGTGCGATCCAGCAGATTTTCTGTAAGCTGTTCGAGCTTGCTGCGGGTCAGCGTCAGCTGGATGTGCTTCGGTCCCGTGGCATCGGCCGTAATGAACGGCAGGCTGATATCGTAGGACTGGGTGGACGAAAGGGCAATCTTGGCCTTTTCGGCTTCTTCCTTAATACGCTGGATAGCGTCGGCCTGCTTGGAAATATCCATGCCGTTGGCAGCCTGGAACTCGTCCAGTATCCACTTGACGATGGCATTATCCCAGTCATCGCCGCCAAGGTGGGTATCACCATCGGAAGCCATTACTTCGAATACACCGTCGCCGATGTCAAGGACGGACACGTCGAAAGTGCCGCCGCCGAGGTCATAGACGGCAATCTTTTCATTGCTCTTCTTGTCGAGTCCGTAGGCCAACGCGGCAGCCGTCGGTTCATTAATGATACGGCGTACTTTCAGGCCGGCGATTTCACCGGCGGCTTTCGTCGCATTACGCTGGGCGTCGTTGAAGTAGGCTGGCACGGTGATCACGGCTTCCGTAATCGTTTCGCCAAGCTTGGCTTCAGCGTCGGACTTCAGTTTACCGAGCACCATCGCTCCGATTTCCTGGGGAGAAAATACCTTCTTCTCTCCGGCAATTTCCACTTCGATGTGGGCATCGCCATTAGGGGCTTCAACGATAGCGTAAGGAACGTTTTTGTCTTCCGCGCTCAGTTCGCTGAACTTGCGCCCGATCAAGCGCTTGGCCGAGAAAATCGTGTTTCTGGGGTTAGTGACGGCCTGGCGTTTGGCTGCCTGGCCGACGATGCGTTCGCCGCTCTTGGTGAACGCGACGATGGAAGGAGTCGTACGGGCTCCTTCGCTGTTTTCAAGGACGGTCGCCTGACCGCCTTCCATGACGGCCATACAGGAATTGGTCGTCCCAAGGTCAATACCGAGAATCTTGCTCATAATTGTTTTATTCCTCTCTTGATTTTATTTGTTAGTAGATCATGGATGCTCCCCCTCCGGAAGCAATCCTCACTTGTTTCGATACTTTCTTTAGTGCAAATGTCGTGCCAATTTTTCGACACAGGACTTCAAATACATATAACTATCTTATTATCAACAATATTTTAATTGGAAAAACAAAACGCTCTACAATTGATATCTCCTATTCCTGGTCGGAATACCCACAATAAGTGTGACATTTTAACCCACCTAGGACATTTCGTCGCACTCATGTGTGACAGAATGCTCCACCGTCAGACGCCTCATCCACTCGTCGTACTGGATGAGATTGAGACGACCGTCCGATTCCTCAATAATAGCCGTCATGGACTCGACCCAGTCTCCGCAGTTCATGTAATGGATATTACCGATCCATTTGTCTGCGCCATGGTGGATGTGTCCGGCAATCATGCCGTCGCAGCGGCTCCTTCTTGCCATGTTTTCGAGCTGTTTCTCATAATCTCCGATAAAGTTGACAGCACTTTTAACCTTCTGTTTGATGGCTTTGGAAACGGAATAATATTCCTTGCCGCGCCATGCACGGAACCTGTTATAAAAACGGTTGATCCACAGAAGAACATCGTATCCCAGGGAACCGAGGAGAGCCAGCCACCGGAAATGGGAGCATACGTTGTCAAACCCGTCCCCATGAATACATAAATAAGTCCTTCCGCTGCGCGTCGTATGGACGTATTCGCCGGCCAGACGAAGCTTGCCCAACGTCATAGGCATGAACTTCTCCATCACCTCGTCGTGGTTCCCGCGGAGATAGACAATCTCAGTCTGTTCCCGGTCCATTTTCCTCAACAAGGCACGAACGAGCCTGCCGTGCTTGTTGCGCCAAACGGACCCGCGAGACAAGGCCCATGCGTCAATGATGTCTCCGACCAATACGATCTTGTCTGCCCGGATATGTTTCAGGAACCTCCGGCATTCATCCGCTTTACAATCCTTGGTTCCGAGATGGATATCGGAAAGAAACACCGTCCGGCACGTATGCACGGCATCCCGGGGAGCCCGACCGGAACCGCGTATTTCCGGTTGTAGAAGACACAGACGGAGCAGTTGTTCCACTTCTCCATGAATTCGTCGGGAATCCATGGGAAACGTCATTTCCCGGGCATTCCGCCGCATGGAATCATCCGTTCCCGCAGAACCGGCCAGAGCGTCCAGTATCTTCATACAGGAGTAATCGTCATCGGACTCGAAACAATGCACAGGCGAGGCATCGCCTTCGTTCATACTATCTGCACAATCCCCCGTACAAGGACAAACAACAGGAGTCCCGCTGCTCAAAGCCTCGCGGAAAGTTTGTCCAGAAACACAGGACGGATCCGTACATAACAACACGTCTATGGAAGCAAATACCCGAGACTTGGCATCCCGGGATTTCACAGGATGGATCACGACATCCGGAAATTCATCCCTGATTGCCGGCAGGAGCCTTCCCTCTCCAGCCACAACCAGGGCAACACGGGGCCCCCAATGGAGCTTCAAACGCCGGAAACGGTCCAACATGGCATAACACCGGGCATCAGGCTCGAACCTGCCAGCCATCCCGAAAACGACCGTATTCGCAGAAATTCCCCAGGATGCCCGCAGGGTGTCATCCCTGCGTCCCGGATGGAACATCCGCCTGTCCACCCCCTGATCGAGAAGCGATACACGGAAAATTCCCAAAGAGCTCAGCAAGGCCGCAAACGACTCATCCTGAATAATGACGTGCAACCCATGATGGTTGATCTCGGCTACTTCCGCAGCCAGCCTGTCGAATGTCTCTTCTCCGTCCAGCCATGCCCTAAGATCCAGCACTACCGGGATTTCCAGGCTGCGTGCCAGGCGCACGGAAGACGTGGTAATTGTCCGCGTAAGCGCCAGATAGACAATATCCGGTCTTTTCTTGCTCCAGCGAGATTTAAAATCCACGCCTGACACATCATCGTCCGGGTCGGCAACAAACGCCAACTCACTTTCCACCAGCTTGCAACCCGTGTCCACGTCCCGGGAGGACACCCGGTGCCCCCTCAGTTTAAACGAATCAACCAACTGCCGGAAAACCACGGCAGAGCCACATGTCGAAGACGGACCAACATCCGTCAGAAAATCAATTCTCATGTACCGCCAGTCTAGACGACACCCCTCTCACAGCAACGGAAAGAGGGTGGCAAAATCGTCACTCTCCCCCAGCCGGAGACAACATCATGCATCTTCCCGGGACATTTCCGGAAACGACAAAGGAATATTCTCATTCTTCTCCATGTCTTCCGGCAGAGAGTGCTGTTCCGTTGCCTGTCCGGGAAGACCAGCCGCCGCCAAAGTCGCGCCAAACAGGCGTTCCACATACTTGGCCAGCATATCCACTTCAACGTCCACAGGATCCCCCACAGACATCGCCTGCAAATTAGTTCGATCGAACGTATGGGGAGTAATCCAGAATTCAAGTCGGTTCCTTCCATTGATATTGGCAATCGTCAACGAGATTCCGTCAATCGTGATTGATCCCTTATCAATGCAATAGCGCATGTACTCCATGGGAATCTCCACTTCAAGGCGGTGATCCTGCCCAACGGGTTCCAAAGCCGTCACCCGTCCGCAGGCATCCACATGCCCCATGACAAAATGCCCGCCCAAGCGGTCGGAAGCCCGCATGGCGCGTTCCAAATTGACCGTGCCGCCCTCCTTCAAAAAGCCGAGGCTGGTTACCTTCAAAGTTTGGGACAAAAGGTCAAAGCTCACCCAGTGTCCATCCAGAGCATCCACCGTCAGGCAGCAACCATTGACGGCCACGGAATCTCCAAGGCTCAACTCCCCGGAAAAAGGGATATCCAGCGTCAACCTGGCCCCACCCGCTATGGGAAGGATACGGTTGACTTTGCCGGTTGTTTCAACAAGTCCAGTAAACATGGTTTCTTATTCTATTCAATGTCCGAAGCAGGTGTAGAACACATACACGACCGCCGTCGGGAAAATGGCAAACACAAACAGCCAAAGAGGATTGATCCCCTTGAAATACTTGCCGAGGATCGCCTGCCCGGCCGGATTCGGAGCATTTGCAATTACCGTCAAGCCGCCCCCCGTCACAGCACCGGCCACCACGGCATATTTAACGCCCTCGCTCAGGTTCGGCACCGTCGAGGCCAGGAAAGTCACGGCGGCATTGTCATTGAAAGCCGTCAACATAGTCGCCCCCAGCATGACGTCGTCCGCATTCAGCCCCATCAGCACGGGCTGCAGCCACCAAGCCTGTACGCCACCGAGAATCACAAGACCGGCCAGGAAGAAGGCCACCATCATCGGCACCTTGATCGTCATATTGTTCTGGAACTGGGGCGTTGCCAGCGTAAAGCCCATATAGAACAGGAAACCGCCGATGAACAACACCGGAACATGCGAAAAATACACCGTCCATGCCAGGAAAAGCACATGTGCCACCGTCACCCAGACCGGGATACTGTCCTTGCGATCCTCCCAGGCCAGGGGAATGGCATCTCCAAACTCGGAAGCGGCTTCGCTCTCTGCGGTCAAACGCCGGAATTCCTTCCGGAACGCCATATAATACACGATATTGGAAATGATAATGGCCGCCACGGCCTTCCATCCGAAATGAATCACCATGTGGGACATCCCCCAGCCCCATTTTTCGGCCACCATCACTACGGGAGGAGCAGCGAAGGAAGACAGTGTCCCGCCAATGGAAATATTCACGAATAAAAGCGCCAGCGTCGCATACATCAGAGGACGGCTCGGCTTAAGGTCGTAAAAGCGTTTGGCCAGCAAAAGAGCTCCAATCGTCATCGCGGCAGGCTCCGTAATCAGGGACCCGAGAAGAGGAGCCAGGCACATGACAGACAGCCACCAGGCAGCAGGAGTCGCCCCGCCAAGCCTCGCCCCCATGTGAAGAACGGATTCCGCCAAACGAAACACCGGACGGGAGGAAGCAATGATCATAACGACCATCACAAACAACGGCTCCGTAAACGAGCAATCGTAATTCAAATACAGCTTGAAATCTTCAAAACTGTAGTAATTGTTACAGACGATCAGAAACGGGATGATCCACAAACCGAATACCGCCTCCACTTCACCTAAAAAGTGGAACACGACGGACAGGAACGACACGGGGGGGCGCTCCTCCGGATGCATCACCCGGTACCCGGACTTCTGAAGTTTGGCCTTGTGCCTCTGGGCCAGACGATGGGAAATCCGTTCAAATTTGGCAGCCATGAACGTATGGATAATCGCCCCAAGGAAAACCAGGGTCACAGCCAGATTGAAGGGATCCTTCTGGACGCGGAACACAAGCTGGTCCCACACCCCCGAAATACCTGCCGCCTTTTCCTCCTGTTCATAAACGCTCAAAGGTACGGGGAAATGGCTGAACTGGGGTTTTACCCCTTCGTCCTCAGCATGGTACGCGGGCGTCACCGAATGCGAACCGGCAGCGGCTGCATCCTGCGGAGCTACTGCGACCATGCCGGAAAACACCATAATCAACAGGCATAGCAAACGCAGGAATCTCTTTCTGAAGCAATCTTCAATCATGGTTCTGGCGGGAAGATACAGCGATGAAAAAGGCTTGCCCAGCAAAATCGGCGTCATCCTTCCGGGAATCGGATTCGAGAAAGAGGCTTGGTTCCCTAAGATTTTGCCGGAGTTTCCGGAGAAACCGTCTCTTTCCGCATCCCATCCCAAACGGGGAAGTAGTAGTAGGCAGTCATATCCGGTTCGGGGGAAAGGCGGTAATGCCACCATTCCGGTTCGTAATTGACGAATCCCCTCCTTGCCATGGCTTGCTTGAGAAGCTGGCGGTTCTTTTGCCGGGCTGGAGTCACAAGATTGGTATCCGTTGCCGAGGTCGGATCCAGAAAGTCATGGTGCCCTCCCATATCGACAGGCTTGCGGGATCCGCGCTTCACCAGTGTAATATCCACGGCAACGCCACGGGAATGCTCCGAACAATCGCGGATGTACTTGTCCTCGAAAATCTGTTTCTTCTCAATACCGGGATAGAATTTCCGTTTCATCTTCTGGTCGGACAGATCCCTGCCCCAGTTATTGATGTCGATCATCGCAATATGGGGGCGGTAGGCATCGTAAATCAGCAACTGGTATCCCTGAGACCACAAATCGTCGGAAACCTGCTTCAACGCTTCCGCCGCCTGCGTCCGTAGAATGGGTCTTTTTCCCCGGTAGCCAGCCATCGGCCTCCCAATGAAATTATCGTTTCCAGCGTATTTCAGATCGGCAAGAACGCGGGGAGCCACTTCATCGACATAGGTAAAGCCATGGGGCATAACCGGCGCATTCGGCTGCTCCAAAGAAGGCTGAACGGGAGAAGAAGATGTAGTACATCCCGCCATCCCCAGCGTCAGAAAAGCAAAGGACAGGCAGGCAAGACATTTCAAATTATGGGAGATCATATACTGTCGACAGTTATAAAAACGGGAATGAGCGGCAATCGCCCATTCCCGGTATGGAAAAAGATGAGATTCCGGATCAGGACTCCGTCATTTCCAGGAACCCTCTAATCTTGTTCAGACGAATGGGGTGACGGAGCTTACGGAGAGCCTTGGCCTCAATCTGGCGGATACGTTCGCGCGTCACATTGAACTGGCGTCCGACTTCTTCCAGCGTACGGGGACTGCCATCGCGGAGGCCAAAACGTTGTTCGATCACTTCGCGTTCGCGTTCGGTCAAGGTATCCAGCACGTCCTTGATCTTCTCTTTCAGGAAAGAGAACGATGCCTCTTCCATCGGGTTTTCAGCCGCCTTGTCTTCGATGAAGTCGCCGAAGGAGGTATCGTCGGAATCACCGACCGGAGCCTGCAGAGAAATAGGCTGCTGAGCCATTTTGAGGACGGAACGAACCCGTTCGACCGGCAGGTTGATTTCTTCCGCAATTTCCTCGGGGGAGGGTTCACGGCCGAATTCCTGCACCAACTGCTTCTGCACGCGCATCAGCTTGTTGATCGTTTCAATCATGTGGACGGGAATACGGATCGTACGGGCCTGGTCGGCAATCGAACGCGTAATCGCCTGGCGAATCCACCACGTCGCATACGTGGAAAACTTATAGCCACGGCGGTATTCGAACTTTTCCACGGCCTTCATGAGCCCCATGTTGCCTTCCTGAATCAAGTCCAGGAACGAAAGACCGCGGTTCGTGTACTTCTTGGCAATGGAGATAACAAGACGGAGGTTGGCTTCCACCATTTCATCCTTGGCCCGGCGGGCTTCACGAATCCATTTGCGAAGTTCCTTGTAGGCAACTCCCATTTCTTCATGCGTCATCCACATCCGCATTTCATATTCCAGAAGCTTTTCCTGAACAGCGGATTTTTCATCCGGAGTTTCTGTCGGGGAATCAATCTTCTTGACGGCACGAACCACGCTTTCCTTGGCTTCGTCGATCATTGTACAAAAATCTTCAATGATCTTGTGCTTGAAATACAGGCGACCATACAGTTTCACCAGCGAGGAGTGAATTTTCTGAAACTCGGCTTCGCGCGCCTTCGTTGTCTTGCCGGACTTACGCGTCTGATGAAGCTTCTTATAAGCGACTTCGGCGTCGGCATGTGCCTGTACGATCTGATTGCACAGATGGGGCAAAGCTTTCATGTAGCGGTCGCGAGAATCGATCTTCTTGTCGAGAATCACGCGATCGAAGCGTTCTTCCCCTTCATTCAGGTGGAAAGCCACTTTCAGATAAGCTCTGGCAATGAAGCCGAACTTATGGGCACAGCGCTGAACATTCTGTTCGGCGGTTTCGATACGCTTGGAGATTTCAACTTCCTGCTCGCGGGTCAGCAGGGGAACCTGCCCCATCTGCTTGAGGTACATGCGGACGGGATCGTCCAGAATGTCCATTTTGGCTTCCAGCTTTTCCTCCTCGTCCTCTTCCTCGGTATCGCGAATGCGGATGCGATCCGTATAAGTATCTACTTCGGAGGCATCAATGATATCGAATGCCATGCTACGCAGGCGTTCCATGATGCTCTCGTAATCCTGGGGATCGACGATGTCGTTGGGAAGAGCGTCATTGATGTCGTCGAAAGTCAGGTAGCCTTGCTCCTTGGCAAGTTTGATCAAATCACGGATCTTTTCCTGAATTTCCGGAGCATCGATCGGGCTGTTCACCTTGCGGCGGGCAGCGCGGGCACGATCCTCCTCGAGGAGTTCACTGATCTTTTTAATGCGTTCCCCTTCTTTTTGAGCAGCAGTCTTTTCCTCGGAAGTCTTGGATGACTTGGACGCAGATTTCTTAGCCGCCGGCTGCTTGACCGGGGCCTGTTTCGTTTCGGCATCCGGAGAGGATTTGGCAGCCTTGGCAGGTTTTACGACCGGCTTAGCGGCTGGCTTGGCTGGAGCTTTGCCCGTCGCTTTGGCTGGAGCTTTTTTGGCAGGAGTTTTTTCCGCAGCAGGTTGTTTAGCCGGGGCTGAAGAAGCGGCGGGAGCCTTGGTTGCAGCTTTCTTTTTAGGAGCAGCCGGCTTGGATGCCGGAGCGGATTTGGAGGATTTGGCGGATTTGTCAGCCTTCCCGGAAGCCGGGTTTGCCGATTTGGTCGTTGGAGATACCTTCGGTTCACCGGGTTTTACCGGTGTCTTTTTGACAGCAGGGGCTTTAGCCCCGGTGCCGGAGGCTGCCTTGGAGGCAGTTTTTTTGGCATCAGCCTTGGACGCGGAAGAAGATTTGACCTTCTTGGCGGAAGAATCCTTGGCTGAAGACGAAGACGATGAATCACCGGATTTGGACATAAGAAAAAATTCTGGGCACTATGCAACCATTATACAAGCCCTCCTAGGGCGTGTGGGTGAAAATACTAAAGAGGAGGTTCTTCAAGTCAATACTTTTTTGTATCAGCTCCATGCGTTTTTCAACCGGCAAATTTTCATCCTGCAACTCCGCCAGGACGGCATCCTTCTGGCGTTCCAGGGAAATGCGGATAAGGCCGGAACAAGCTTCGGCTGCAGCCCGTTCCGGGTCAGACATGGGAGGAGTGTTCATATTCATCTGCAACAGGGCGGCGCTTTCTTCAGGAGGCAGGGAGTGAATGAACGCCTGGATAGCTGCCGGATCTTCGGGACATGGAGCCTTGTTCAGGATTTTCCTCAACACCTCTCCGCCGGGCACCCAGTTCATGGCTTCCCAAATATCCTCAATGCGTTCTACGAGGTAGGACTGAGCCTTCGCATCGTTCAAAGCCATCTCGCACAGCACGACGACGGAACGGTCCACACGGATAGGTTCTATCCTCTCTTCATCCCGGGCGTTCTCCTTCTCGTTTCTGGAAGAGTTCGATGCCTGCTCGTACCGAAATGAGCGGACGGCCTTCTGCACCTCGCGCTTCGTTTCTTCAAATCCCATGCGCATGCGCGTAGCCATGTCCGATGCAGCAAGATCCCGTGCAACGGCATCTTTGATACATCCCATCAGACTGATCATATCGCGGGAAAATGCCATCCGGGACGAAGAATCGTTCAACAGTCCCTGGTTTCTGGCCCGGTTCACCCGGGCTTCAAAGAAGGGGCGCGCCCCGTCCAGAAGAACGGCGAACGCCTCGGCCCCCTCGCGTTTGATGAAAGAATCCGGATCATCGCCTGCCGGAAGATCTACCAATTCCACATCCAGCCCCGCCGGAGCGAGAATACGAAAAGCCTTATCCGCAGCCGACATCCCGGCGCGATCGGCATCAAAGCATAACAACACCTTCTTCGGCCTGTACCGTAATAACAACGGTACATGATCGTTGGTAAAAGCGGTACCCAGGGGAGCCACGACGCATGTTTGCCCTGCCTCATGGCAGGCGATCACATCCAGCTGCCCCTCGCAAAGTACGACTCGCCCCATCTTGTCGAACGACTTTTTGGCACGGTCCAGCCCAAACAAAATGTCCCGCTTTCGGAACAATTGCGTTTCCGGGCTATTCACATATTTACCCGTATTTACAGCCTGCCCCAAAACGCGCCCGGAAAAAGCCACACACTCGCCCCGGTCATTGCAGATGGGAAACATCAGACGATCCCGGAAGCGGCAGTACATGTCATTTCTTTCCCCGATACTCGCCAAACCGGAATCGATCAAATACCGGGCGGGAATATTCTTCGACTGAGCCCAGCGCAAAAACGAGGACGATTGGTCGGGAGCCCACCCCACCTTCCACCGGGCGGCCATGTCCGAACCAAATCCCCTGGATTTCATGTACTCTCTCGCATGATCCGCCTTCTTCGATTTCATCAAAAGGTTGTGGAAATACTCCATTGCCATCCGGTTCACCTCCAACAGCCCCGTTCTTTGCTTGCGGCGTCGGTCTTCTTCCGGACTGCTCTGCTCCTCAATCAGCGGAATCCCGGCTCGTTCCGCCAGCTTCCGCACAGCATCGGCAAAGGGCAGATTCTCATACTTCATCACGAAGCTCAAGGCATCCCCCCCCGTCTGGCAGGCAAAGCACATGAAGCTCTGGCGCACGGGACTGACGGTCATCGAAGGATGCGTATCGTTATGAAACGGGCAGACACCTTTCCAACTGGCTCCCGCCTTCTTCAACGGGATATAGGAATTGATCAGGTCCACGATATCCGTGGCCCCAAGAACGCGCTTGATGCTTTCCTCCGAGATCTTTCCCATGGGCGTGGGGCATCCTATCACTTCTCCGGCAGGATTCACGGTTTTTTCTCGTCCTTTCGTCATGCTCGGCCTCCAAGTCTTGCAAATCAGCGGAACTTGTTCCAAATTACTGGAAGGATTAGAAAATCATGAGTACAAGCCCCATCAACTTCCGTTTGGTCATCCCCTGTGGCATGGCTCTCCTGCTGCCATGGGCATTCACCTCATGCTCGGATTGCCTCTGCTCCGGCAAAGGCGTCGGCACCATCGCCAAAGTTTCCCTGAAACACGACGACCAGCCCTGGTACCGCTGCGTCACCATTGATCAGAAAACCATGTACATGACCGGCACCCGCGTCAGTTGGACATTCCAGCACGAACTGGGGTACTGGGAAGCCTTCGACACCCGGAACAAGAAACTCTGCATGACGGCTCGCGGCAAAACCTTCACCATCGAACCGGGCTACGTCTGGGACGGAGCAACCGAAGGCCCCACCACAGCCAAATTGCTCACCCCCACCCTCTTCCACGACGCCATGCTGCATGCCATCATGAACGGAGCACCACTCGGACGCGATCAGGCCGACGGAGCATTCTACCAACTGATGAAGGCCGAAAACTTCACGATGGCCCGCCCTTACTACGAACTCGTCCGTAACTTCGGTGAAGCCTACCTCAACCGCCAAAATCCCCCTACCCTCACCATCAAGGCAATCAAAAGATAAACACCCGGCGATCTATCGGAATATTTATTGAGCCGCCGAAGCCTTCGCAGCTTGGGCGGCCTTTTTCTTGAGCAACTTATCGTTCTCCTGACGGTGCTTCCCGCGATACAGGAAGTCCGTTGACGCATCCCTTCCTACCGTCCGGTCAATCAATCCGGGAATTTCGTCTTCCGTGTATCCCGCCTTCAATAGGTATTCCTTCACATCGTTATACCTGCCAGGAAAAACATGCACAAGCGTTCTCATAAATTGCGGTTCCATCCATGGAGTCACAGTCTCCACAAAACTATTCCTTTTATTGATAAATGAATTTGTAAAACCTGTCTTCTGCATTTCTTCCGGCATCTGTCGAAATACGACCTCAATTCCAAGGCGCAACCGATCTTTCCTTGGCCTACCCCAAGGATTCGTTTCATGCGCATTCTTGAACTGATTGAGGATGCAAGCATAGTAGGAAAGAATAGTCCGCGTCAATATTTGCTTCTTCAATGATTCCTTAATTTTATTAGAATCATGAAGGTTCATATTAGCGATTGCAAGCGAAGGTGTAGATTGCAATTTAAGCCACAAATCAAAAATTGCATTAAATTCATGATAGTGATAAGTTTCCGATTCTGTTTCCATATATAATTTCGAATCAAACACAGGAAGGCTAGCCAGAAAATAGCAATACCATACAAAATTACGAAATTCCTCATCAATATCCTTATCAGAAGTTATCTTCCGAGGATTTTTAGCACCAAATTCACGCAGTTCCTTGTAATACGATTTATACTTTTTCTCTTTTAATAGATCCAAAAGTTTATCAATAGCGGGATTCTTGACCCGCAATTGAGGAATGCACGCCGGGGATTCCGGGCACACCTCGGCACGCGAAACATAGGCGCCAATTCCTGATAATAAAGCAATCACAAGGATTAATATATTTCTCATTATACTCACCGAATCAGTTCTTCATGCATAATTTCCTGATCATGTATTCCTACGGCAACGGTTCCGTAAAAGTTTCCCATGAAAACCTCGCTCTACATTCCCTAGCAAAAACCCCCATCCATTACCAGAGAACAGATGGGGGTTTTAGAAAATAAAAACAGGGAAAGCGAGGATCAATAACTACGAGCCCAGATCACGCGGCGCGTCGTCGGCTTGCCGGTCAGGATGCACGGGGCTTCCTCTCCTGTCCCCATGGAACCGACAGGAATGCAGCGGATCGAGATACGGAGACGCTTGGCCAGTTCTTCTTCCTGTTCGGGGGAACCGTCCCACGGCACAAGAAGCCAGTCGGCATCCTGTTCTCCGGAGAAGTTGGCTTCCAGCTCCGCCATGCTTGAAGCCCGGCGGATATGAGAATCGCGAAATTCGGTGGCTTTACGGAGCAGGTTCTGCTGGATGTCATCCAACAGGGCCACCATGCCGTCAACGACTTCAGCTTCCGGTTTGAAAACCTTTTCCGACGTGGATTGGTCACGGCGTTGCAAGCAAACCGAACCTTTTTCCAAATCGCGAGGGCCGATTTCAAGGCGGACCGGAACCCCTTTCTTCACCCATTCCCACTTCTTCGTACCACCGCTCAAGTCGCGCTTGTCAACAACAACGCGCAGAGGCTCGCCATGGAAACTTTGGGAGCGCAGCCTGGCCGCCAATTCTTCGCAATGGGCAATCACGGCATCGGCGGTGTCGGCCTTGGGCGTGACCGGGATAATCACCACCTGCTGAGGAGCAACGCGAGGAGGGCAAACGAGGCCATCGTCGTCGGAGTGCGTCATGATCAGGGCGCCGATCATGCGGGTAGAAACGCCCCAGGAGCTCGTCCAGGCAAACTGAACCGTGTTGTCGCGTCCGGTGAAGCTGATGTTCTGAGCCTTGGAGAAATTCTGCCCTAGGAAGTGAGACGTGCCCGCCTGAATGGCCTTGCGATCCTGCACCATCGCTTCCACCGTCAAAGTCATTTCTGCCCCCGGGAAGCGTTCTGCCTCCGTTTTTTCACCGGGAATCGTCGGGATAGCCAGCACGTCGCGCTGGAAATCCTCATACACTTTGTGCATCATCCTGGCTTCGCCGATGGCCTCATCGCGCGTTTCGTGAGCCGTATGCCCTTCTTGCCAAAGGAATTCCGCCGTCCGGAGGAAAATGCGGGGGCGCATCTCCCAGCGCATGACGTTGCACCACTGGTTGATCTTGAGAGGCAAATCACGGTAGCTGGATGTCCAGCGGGCGAAAGCAGCGCCAATGACAGTTTCCGAAGTCGGGCGAATGACAAATTTTTCAGTCAGTTCTCCTTCCGGAATCATGCGGGTTTTACCCGTCGCGGGATCCTTCCGGGCCTGAAGGCGGTGATGAGTCACTACGGCGCATTCCGTGGCGAAACCCTCTGCATGTTCGGCCTCCTTCTCCAAATAGGAGATAGGGATCAACAGCGGGAAATAGGCATTGCTGTGCCCGGTTTCTTTAAACCGACGGTCAAGATCCTTCTGGATCAATTCCCAGATGGCATAGCCCCACGGTTTGATGACCATGCAGCCGCGGACTTCGGAATTTTCCGCCATGTCGGCGGCCTTAATGACTTGCTGATACCATTCCGGGAAATCCTGGGCCCGGGTAGGAGTGATGGCAGTTTGTTGGGACATAGGTGTGTGTGATGGAAAAAGAGTTAAAACGGAGCCCGTTTCATGCCCTGATAATTTTCAAAGGCGAACATAATCATGAAAAAGCCCAGGAGCATGGCTCCCATGTAAAGGAAGGAGAAAGCCCCCAAAATGACGGAAAGAGCCAAGCCAACCTGGTGAAGACGCCTGGGAGACTTCATGTATTCTCCCAGGAACTGGCCGCCGTCGAGAGGATAGATCGGCAACACATTCAACACGGTCCACCAAAAGGATGTAAAAAGGAGACATCCCAGAAAGTACAGTTGAATGCCAACTTGGTCGTCAAAACCCAGGGGTTCAGCCAATTGGAACCCATGCCACGGGGAAAGCGACAAGGCTACTGTGGAAACCCACCAGGCCAACATATTGCCTCCGGTATAAAAAAACAAGATCAGAGCAGCAAGAATACCGGGAATCAGCGACGCCAAAGGACCGGCCAGTATGGACAAGGCCCGGCCATGCTTCCCAAACCGAGGATGAAAATATTGCGTATAGGCTCCGAGGAAAACCATTTCGATCGCCGCAGACGCATTCCCCAACCAACGTCCTGCCAAAGCATGACCCAGTTCATGAATGAGGATCGTCAGGGTTCCGGCAATCATGAACAAGGCGACCATCATCAGATCCGATGAATTGGTAATCCGCAACGCTCCACCCAAAAAAGCCATCCCCAGCCAAAATATGGGCCGGATGCGAATAGGAAAGCCAAAAAGAGTGAATTCAATCATGGGCAGAAATTATCCGAACTCCCACCCCTTTGCCAAGCATGGAACAAGACAGCCGCTCCGACTTCTGCCTCAGGGTGGCATCGAATCACGTTCTGTACCCCGGAATACCGACAAAAAAACAAGATTAGTTCTTTCCGATGCCTCCAACGAAAAAGGGAGGAGACCGTCAGGCCCCCTCCCTTCGTTGCATGATGAATCGGATAAACCGGATGCGTGGAAATCAGACCAGCCGTTCGTTCTTTTTCGCCGCAAGCAGGGCCGCCGTCCTCTTGACGCGGATCTGAAGGTCGGAAAGAGCGTTCATATAATAAATATAGGCATCGAAGGGTGATGCGTACGGCGTAAAGGAATTGCCTTTTTCCATATAATGGAAGTGGTCGGCACTCTGAAGCTTTCTCCAGACATGGGTCAGATCGGCGTCATTGGCCGCTTTGACTGCGCCTTCAAGCCGATAAATTTTCTTAATCGCTTCATCCTGCATGACGTTGCCGTTCCAGTGCGACATGGAACCGAATGTCGAACAAGTCATCTCCCTCGTGCAATTGCAAACTCCGGCAGGTTTGATTTTTTCCGCTACTTCCGTGGGTGTCATAAACGTATTGCCGCGTTCCACACAGTTAAGGATCATCGTCCTCCAGAATTCAAACACTCCTGTAGCGGCATTTTGCCGTTCTCCAAGAGTTTCGTAGTCCATGGAAAGCGTGGTCACAGAACCGGGCTGGTTCGAGAGCCAGTCGGTAAACGTCAACGGGGAAAGAGGATATTCCGACCAGGAGGAATCCGTTCTGCGGTTAGCCAGATCATTGGAAAGCGTCCTATTCCGGAAAATGGTCGTCGTCCGAAACACCTGGGGAGCCAGGAAAACCTCGTTATCCCAGAAATTCTGAAGAACCGTCGGATTGCCATCCGCCAGTATGCCCTTGAATCCCAAGGTTTCCGCCTGTGAGGCAATGGCATTGGAATAGAGCATGCCCGTATTGACCAGAACGGAAGATTCCGTCCCGAAGAGTTTTTTCAACAGATCCCGGTGTTCCTGTACCTGGTCGGCAAATTCCTGGGGAGAATAAACGGAAGCCAGGGAATTGTAATACGGCATGATCATGAACTCCACGCATCCCGTATCGGCCAATTCACGCAAGGATTCGACCAGATCGGGGCGATGGTAGGTGGCCTGTTCCAGAACCACGCCGCTCAAAGCCAGCCCGAATCTGAATTTCCCTTCCGTAAATTCAATGAGCTGCTTCATCAAACGGTTGGCAGGTAAGTAGCAGCGCTCGGAAACAGCGCTCAGAACGCGGCCGTTCAACGCATCGTCTTCATAGAAAGCGTGTTCGCCAATCTTGAAGAAGTCATAAGGAATAAGCCTGTTGGGCTGGTGGGCGGTGAATGTCAGGCAGATGTTGCTCATGGAAGTAGTATCAATAATGAGTTAAGTTCTATGGAAGAAGGAAAAGCTCTCAATCCCGGTGTAACACCTTGTTATAAACCTTGATCACCTTGTCGGCCGCAGCATCCCAGGTGGAAGCCTGAATATCGGCTGCCCCCTGGCGGACGACCTTGTCATAAAGCTCGTCATCCGTAATCAGGGATACGATATGCTGAGCCATCATGTTCACATCCCAGAAATCGGCTTTCAACGCCCCCTTCATCACTTCGGCCACACCGGATTGCTTGGAAATAACGGCAGGAATGTTGAACTGGGCCGCCTCCAGAGCAGACAGGCCGAACGGCTCGGATACGGACGGCATACAGTAAACATCCGTGATGGAAAGCAGGTCGTTGACACGCTTTTTGTTGAGGAAACCCGTAAAATGGAAACGGTCCCCAACTCCCTTGAAAGCTCCCGTTTCAATTAGCTGGCGGAGTTTCTCTCCAGTGCCGGCCATGACGAAACGCACGTTATCCGTCTGTTCCAAAACCTTGGCCGCAATCTGCAGGAAAAATTCCGGCCCTTTCTGCGCGGTCAAACGCCCCAGGAACAAAACCAGTTTTTCAGGAAATTTCTTTTTCCCTCGGAACGCGCATACGGGATCCGCCCCGTTGTGTACCGGGAAAATCTTGCGCGGGTTAATGGCATAATGCCCGCTGACGACCGTACCCGTATATTTACTGACGGGAATCACGGCATCCGCCTGCTCCATGCCGTACTTTTCAATATCGTAAATCCAGCCCCGGGCATCGGCTCCGGCCCGGTCGAACTGCGAGGCATGCACATGAACAACCAGCGGCTTGCCGGTCGCTTTTTTGATTTCTACACCGGCAAGATAGGTCAGCCAGTCGTGTGCGTGGACAACGTCAAAATCATGTTTCAAGGCCAATTTGGCGGCAATCTTGGAAAACTCAATCACCTTCCGAGCCAAATCGCCCGCATACAAATCCTCGGATGACTGGAACAGTCCCAAATCCTCGCGGCTGGTCCTGGAAAAATTGATTTTCCCCTCTTGAGTAAAAACGATGCGATCCTTGGAACCTTCCACCGTCGTGTACGGATCAAGCGCGATCGGAGCGCGCTCCACAAGAGCAAAACTTTCATAAGCATACCGGCGTTCCACGTTTTCCACATCCTCCAGGCTGATGTTATTGATACCCGTCAGTTGGAATCCCTGATAATGAGTCATGAGATCCGCCTTCGGAACAATCACGCTCAACTCAACTTTGGACGCCAATGCCTTGGACAAGCCCAAACAGGCCACACCCAATCCCCCGTTGACCATCGGGGGAAATTCCCAGCCGAGCTCTAATACTCTAATTTTACTCATGGGATCTGTTTTCCTTTTCTTTCTTGGTTTATCTAGGGAAGGCTCATGCAACGCCCACCCTCTTCGAGATTGTATCTAGGATAAAGCAAAGACAACTCTCAGTCTAGCCGTTATTCAAAAAAACTTCAATATGCCGCAATAACTTAATATTCACTAAAACCTTCTTGTCTTCGCAAATTGGAACCAGTAGAATGAGAGAGCGTACCTATTATGTTTTCTTTCTCACAAATCCCCAGAAAGAAACGGACAACCACTACCGCCGCCTCTCTCCTGGACAGTCCGGCCAACGGTGGGGAGATCCGTGACTTTGAGTCGGCCGGCGGTGAATATTCCCTCAGACTCAACATTCTGGAAAGCGGAATCATCCGCATCCGCTATGTTGTCGGCAACCTGCTCGAAGCCTGGCCCAGTTATGCAGTCGATCCCGGATACGTCTCCCAGCCCCTCTCCTTGGAAGAACAGTCCAACAAGACATACCACAGGATATCCACCGGAGATCTCAGAATCACCATCGACAAGGAAACGCTGAAGCTCGCTTTCTATTCCCAGCATGACGGCAAACTCCTCCAGAAAGACGAGTATGGATTCGGCTACGAAATCAACGCCTGGACGGGAGGAAAGAAAAACTGGGTCAGAAAAACCATCCGCCCCAAAGAGTATTTCTTCGGACTAGGAGACAAACCCTGCGATCTTAATCTTCGGGGCAGACGCCTGGAAATGTGGGGAGCCGACCACTACGCCTTCCATGAACACTCCGACCCTCTTTATAAAAACATCCCATTTTTCCTGGGGCTCAGTGAAGGATCCTGCTACGGAATTTTCTACGACAATACGGCAAGGACCTACTTCGACTTCGGAGCAACGGAAGAAAACATCCTTCTCTTCGGCGCCGATCGCGGAATGATGGACTACTACTTTATCCATGCAAAGTCCCCCATCGGCATCATCGCCGCCTATACCCGCTTGACAGGACTTCCCGCCATGCCTCCTTTATGGGCATTAGGCTATCACCAGTCCAAATGGAGTTACTATCCTGAAGACACCGTCATCGAATTGGCAGACAAACTCCGTACAGACAGCATCCCGTGCGATGCCATCCACCTGGACATCCACCACATGGACAAATACGAGAGTTTTTCCTGGGATCCGTCCATGTTTCCCAATCCCGGCCAGCTCATCAATCATCTGGAAGAGGAAGGGATTAAAACCGTCACCATCGTCAACCCCGGCATCAAAATCGACCATCATGCATCTATCTGGCGCTCCGGCTACCAGTTCAACTGTTTCTGCCGGAGACACGACGGTTCCCTGCTGGAAGGCGTTGCGTGGCCGGGGCTGTGCAACTTCCCCGACTATACGGACCCCTACGTCAGGGACTGGTGGGCCGACCTGTTCGAACACGATGTATCGCGACTCGGTATCAGGGGAATATGGACGGACATGAACGAACCGGTCATTTTCCCGGACAAAACATTCCCCGAAGACACCCGGCATTTCTATGACGGCAGGCCGTGCTCGCACACCAAGGCCCACAACGTGTACGGCCATTGCATGGCCATGGCTACCCGCGAAGGCATGTTGCGCTTTGGAGGTAACAGGAGGCCCTTCGTCCTTACCCGTTCCGGGTATGCAGGAATGCAGCGATTCGCCGCAACATGGACAGGCGACAACTGCTCCACGTGGGAACATCTGAAAATGGCTAATTTCCAATGCCAGCGTCTGGCAGCTTCCGGAGTCTCCTTTGCCGGATCCGATACAGGAGGCTTCCTGGAACATCCGTCAGGAGAACTGTTTTGCCGATGGATCCAGCTGGCTGCCTTCCACGTCTTCTTCCGCAACCACTCTTCAGGAGAATACGGAGGTCAGGAACCATGGTGTTTCGGTGAAGAAATCGAAAATTATGTCCGGACAGCCATCGAAGGCCGCTACCGCCTCCTGCCCTATTTCTATACCCAGTTCTACCTGTTCGCCAAGAAGGGCCTGCCCATCATCCGTTCCCTTCCCTTGCAATGTTACCACGATCCGGACACCTATTGGCGCGGGGTCGAATTCTTCGTAGGGGAACACATGTATGTCGTCCCCGTCCTCAATCCTCAAACAGGCGGCTGTTCCCTCTATGTTCCGCCCGGCCACTGGTATTCCTACCGGGACGATGCCAGCCTGGACGGAGTCAAGTCCGATTCATGGCTATCCTGCGACCTGTCCACCATTCCAGTTTTCGTCCGCGGAGGCGCCGTAATCCCGCACTGGCCCGTTCAGCAATTCGTCGGCGAGTTCGAACGCCCGGATTCTCTCCTGGATCTTTGGTGGGCTCCCCATACGGAATGCGAAAGCCACCTGTACGAAGACTCGGGAGACGGATTCGAACACCTGGAAGGCAACTTCACCTTTAGCACATTTTCCTACCGTTCCGAGGCTGACGGATTCAAACTCATCCGCCACCGGGAAGGGGAAGGGAGCGGTTTCCATGCCAGCCAGACCCTCCTCGTCCATGCTCTGCCAGGCATCGCAGGAGAACTCGGTTGCGAAATCGACGGCATACCGGTACCTGTTGCCCATCGTCAGAATGGAGTCGCAGCAATCACCCTGCCGGAAAACTTCTCGGAGCTAACCCTTTCCTGGAAACCTTCCGCAAAAGACGGGGATCATGCATAGAAATCACTGGCATGTTCCCGGTAAATTCATACACTGGCATCAACCATGAGAGATATCATCATCGTCGTCGTAACCTTGGCTGGAATTTTTGCAGGAATTCATTTCTATGACGACCTGATTGCCGCAATAGGCATCCAGGAAAATACGGAGGCCGTAACAACGCTTCCGGACGAACCATCTGCCCCCCCAGCAGAAGATGCGACTCCGGCAGACGTCCAGTAACATGTTTCCCTTTCCCGGCATGCGCTTTCCCTTCCGGCTATTCCTCTGCGCCTGCTGCCTCATCTTGTCCACGGGTGCCCCGGCAGCCGACCAGGCACCGAAGCCCCGGAGTGTTCTTCCCGCAGGAACGCCCGCCGACATAGAGGAATTGAAAACCATCCAGAAAGCCCTACGGGACGCTCTCCCGAAAATCCTCCCTTCCATTGTGGAAATCTACGCTGCCGGCAATCATGGCAGCGGCGTTTTCGTCAACCGCGACGGTTGCATCTACTCAGCAGCCCACGTCACACGCCAACCGGGCACCAAACTCCAGATCACCCTGTCAGGATCAGAACGAATCGAAGGCAGAACCATCATTCAGGATACGGAGACAGACGCCGGGATCGCATTCCTCCCCCCCCCGTTCACTACTTCACGCCCGGCTGTTCCCATCGCGTCGGCTCCACCTGTCGTCGGCGAATGGGTCTTTGCCCTGGGACACCCCGGCGGTTATGATGCCGCCCGTGGCCCGGTCGTCCGTCTGGGGCGTGTCGTGTCCGTCAAGGACGGCATGCTGCAGACGGATTGCAAGGTCATCGGAGGAGACTCCGGAGGCCCCCTCTTCAATATGAAAGGAGAACTCGTCGGCATTCACAGTAAAGTAGGCACCGGACTGGAAGACAACGTCCACATCCCCATAGCCGTCTTTACCGCTTTGCAGGAACAGGCCTCCTCCGAGCCATCGGCTGTCCAGGACTCGACCGGGCTTGAATTCGACAAACGCCTCAATGGTCGCGAAGTTCTCGCTTCCGTCGCTCCCGTGCGGCAGGACATACAAAACGCCAGTGTGGTCTTCTACGACGACCACGACTCCATCGCCTACGGTATCCCCGTCAGCAGTGACGGGGACGTCACGACCAAATCCTCCGAAGTCCCGGAAGGTAAAACCTACCTGGTCCGGGCAGGTAATCAAAGTTACGCCGAAGCTATCTGCATCGCCCGGGATCCCTCCACCGACCTGGCCCTGTTCCATATTCCCGGCATGCAAATGCCGCAGCCCCGTTTCCGGGAAGAACCTCCCCCCATCGGCACGATCGTCGTCAGCAACGGCTCCACAACCAGAAAAGACCGCCGTATCCGCCTCGGCACGGTCGGCGCCACCACGCGTTCCATTCCCCGGAAATCTGATCTGGTCCCTTACATGGGAATTGCTTTCGAACCGCCTTGCAGCATTGCCGAAGTCGTCTCCGGAACCCCCGCCGACCAAGCCGGACTAAAGCCTGGGGATACCGTCATCAGCCTGGCTGGCCATCCCGTCTCCTCTCTGGAAGATCTCGGCCCCGCCATGCAGGACAAAAAGCCGGGAGACGCCCTCCCCATCTCCGTTTCCCGCAAGGGCGCCCGCATTGATGCTACCATGCACCTGGCGGCAAGATCTGCTTTCGTGAAAGACGAAGACGCCCCTGATCCCAACGAAGACATCAACGGACGGGTCAGTTCTCGCCGTGATAATTTTCCGATGGTCATCCAGCACGACACCCCTCTGCAACCCTCCATGGCAGGAGGCCCTCTGATGGACCTCGACGGCAATATCATCGGTCTCAACATCGCCCGTGCCAACCGGGCGGAAACCTTCGCCCTCCCCATCCGCCTCGTTCTGGCAACATACCGGCGCATGAAGCAACAGGCAAAAACTCCATCAAATTCCCCATCGGACGGGATAAGTTCATCGACAAATCCATCTCCACTCCCTACACTGAAACAATGAGAAGACCTCCAATTCCCGGACTCGTCATGGCCGATGGCTGGCTGGCACCCTTCACCCGCCAAATCAAGGACAGACAACGCATGTTCGACTTCCGCCTCAAAGGGATCAGGGAACATTTCGGCACTCTGGAGGAATGTGCCAACGCATACAGGTATTACGGATTCAACCGCGATCCTGAGACCGGAGAATGGATTTATCGCGAATGGGCTCCCGGTGCGAGGGAACTTTATCTCATCGGTGACTTCAACGGCTGGAACCGCACTTCCCACCCGATGACACGCAACAACCGCGGTGTCTGGGAAATCCGCCTGCCCTCCGATTCCCTGATCCACGAACAGAGAGTCAAAGTCCATGTCATCGGAGCCGACGGAGAGAACAAGGACCGTATCCCCGCGTGGATCCATAGAGCCGTTCAAAACCCGGATACCTATGACTTTTCCGGCCAGATATGGGATCCGTCAACACCATACGACTGGCAAACTCCCCAGTTCGACCCCTCGCGCATCGACACACCCATAATCTATGAGGCCCATGTCGGCATGTCGGGGGAAGAAGAACGCATCCACAGCTACCGTGAATTTGCCGACCATGTCCTTCCGCGCATCTCCGACGGCGGGTATAACACCATCCAGCTGATGGCTATCCAGGAACACCCGTATTACGGTTCCTTCGGCTACCATGTCTCCTCCTTTTTCGCACCTTCTTCCAGATTCGGTACACCGGACGATCTCAAGTACCTCATCGACAAGGCACACGGCCTTGGCATTGCCGTCCTCCTCGACATTGTTCACTCCCACGCCGTCAAGAATGAGGCCGAAGGGCTCAGCAACTTCGACGGTTCCGGCGGACAATATTTCCTCTCCGGTCAACGCGGACACCACCCTGACTGGGACTCGTGCTGTTTCGATTACGGACGCAACGAAGTCATTCAGTTCCTCCTCTCCAATGCACGGTGGTGGCTGGATGAATTCCACTTCGACGGATTCCGTTTCGACGGAATCACCTCCATGCTCTACTTCCACCGAGGACATGAACCATTCGACAACCTAGGAGCCTACTTCGGCCCCTCCGTCGACCACGATGCCGTAGCCTACCTTCAACTCGCCAACACCCTCATCCAGTCCGTCAAGCCGGGAGCAATCGTCATCGCGGAAGACATGTCCGGCATGCCCGGACTCTGCCGCCCCATCGACGAAGGAGGCATCGGCTTCACCCATCGCCTCGCCATGGGCATCCCCGACTACTGGATCAAACTCATCAAAGAAAAGAAGGATGAAGAGTGGCGCATGGGCGATATGTGGTACACCCTCTCCAACCGCCGCCATGGCGAACCTCATATCGCCTACTGCGAAAGCCATGACCAGGCCCTTGTCGGCGACAAGACCCTTGCCTTCCGCCTCATGGATGCCGACATGTACTGGTCCATGAGCAAAGATCAGAAAAGCATCGTCGTCGACCGCGGCATCGCCCTGCACAAAATGATCCGCCTCGTTTCCCTCGCCGCCGGCGGTGAAGGCTGGCTCACCTTCATGGGCAATGAATTCGGCCACCCGGAATGGATCGACTTCCCTCGGGAAGGCAACAACTGGTCCTACCAATACTGCCGCCGCCAATGGACGCTTGTCGACAATCCCTCTCTGAAATTCGACTTCCTCCGGGAATTCGATAAAGCCATGGTGCATATGGCGGAACAGAGTCGCCTGCTGACCGTTTCCAACGCCTACCCTCTCAACATCGACGAAACCAACCAAGTGCTCGCCTTCCGCCGGGGCAAATTGATCTTCATCTTCAACTGGTCCGGCGACAAGGCCCTGCCCGACTATCTCCTGCCCGTTGATGAAGAAGGAGAATGGCGCATCATCCTTGACACCGATGATCTCCGCTTTGGCGGATTCGGGCGTCAGGATAACGCCATCCACCACTTCACCGCCAACGGTAAGCTCTCTCTCTACCTCCTTCCGCGCACCGCCATCGTCCTCCAGCGAACGGGAAGGTAAAAACATCTTTGCTCCGAATCATCACCAACCGTCTCAAATGGTTTTCATCATTTGAGACGGCTTTGTTTTTCCTGTAAAGAAGAAAATACCATCCAACACAGTTGACTTGGAGGCATGATTTCTCTATCACTTTCGCCAAGCAACGGGGAATTCCGTGAGAACCGGAAACAGTCGCGCTGCGGTATCGGGTTACGACTCTTCAAGGCGGTCACACGCTTAAGCCAGTCCCGCAAGGGGTGAAGGCGAAGAGAAGAAATGAAGCCCGGAGTCCGAATATCCGTTATGACCACATAGACTATTCAACGCATGATTGATCCAAACACTCTTCTGAAGAAGGGCTTACCTCCTTGTTTCGCCCTGTCGCCGTCACCCTGGGCACAGACTCTACCGCCATCGCTGACGAACCTTGCCGTTGTTGGTTAAGGGCTTTTGCAACCGACATTTTTTTGCTGGGTCTTCACCTCATGATTGAGGGGTTGCCTTGTCTGATTTCTTTATTCGTAAAACACCCGTTCTTTGAATCCCATTTTACCATGATCCTCCGCTTCTTCAAAACCCTTTGCATCCTCGCCACCGCCAGCCTTGGTACTTCCATGCTCCCCGCCCAGACTCCAATCGACCGGGACGGTCTCCTCATCGTCGCCTTCGGAACAAGCCATCAAAAAGCTTTGACGTCCTACACCAGTACGGAGAAAACACTCACAACCTGTTTCCCGGCAGATAAAACATCCTGGGCTTACACCTCCGACATCATCCGCCACAAGATCGCCAAAGAAGGCCGCCCTGTTCCGTCTATCCAGGAAAGCCTTAAAATGCTCTCGGACAAAGGCGTCAAAACCCTCTGCGTCCAGTCGCTCCACATGGCAGCCGGAGAAGAATTCTCCCAAATGGAACGCACGATTCAGCGTTATCTGGAGCACAATCCCGGGGCATTTGAAAAAGTTTTGATCGGTCGCCCCCTGCTGGAAAGCAACCGCGATATGCAGGAAGTGGTCACCGCCATCCTCACGGAGTTCCCTCAGGAACGCAAGGCAGACGAAGCCATTGTTCTGATGGGGCACGGTCAGAAGGAAGGCCGCGCCGACCTCGTGTTCGCTGCCGTGCAAACCGAGCTTCACCGGAAGGATCCCAAGGCATTCCTGGCCACAGTCGAAGGAACAACGGGGTTCGATTCCATCCTTGCCGAACTGAAGAAGCTCCAGAAACAGGGGCTCAAAACCGTATGGCTGGCACCTTTCATGATCGTTGCTGGCGACCACGCCACGAATGACCTCGCCGGAGACGAAGAAGACTCCTGGGCAAGCGTCCTGAAGAAGGAGGGCTTCGAAGTCAAATTGAACCTCAAGGGACTGGGCGAACTGCAAGGCATCCGTAATGTCTTCCTGCGCCACGCCCGCGAAACGACGGACAACATCCTGGTCGTCAAAAAAGGAATGAAAGAATAAACATCTATGCAACTCGGCACATTTTACGGCGTGGGCATCGGCCCCGGAAACCCAGAGTACCTGACGCTTCGCGCCGCAAGGGTTCTCGCGGAAGTAGACATCATCTTCACAGTAACGGGGCCCAACACGGAAACCAGCATTTCGTCCTCCGTTGTCGAATCGCTGGGAGCCATCAAGGGCACCATCGTCCCCCTGCTCTTCTCCATGTCGCGCGACAAGACGGATCGCGAGCTTCACATCGCTGCCAACGCCATGATTATTGCCCAACAGCTGGAGGAAGGCAAAAACTGTGCCTTTGCCACGCTGGGCGACGCCATGACCTACAGCACATTCGGATATATCCTCAAGTTGTTGCAGACACAAATGCCCGGATTGAAGACGGAGGTCGTACCGGGCATTACCTCGTATTGCACGCTCTCTTCACTCTCCCAAACGGTGCTTGTGGAGAATGGTGAAAGCCTGCGCGTCATCCCGGCATTCCGTGCGGAAATGGTCGATCAGCTCGACTTCCCGCCCAATTCAACCACGGTGCTGATGAAAACCTACCGGAGCCGCAATGCTCTCATCCGCAGGGTACTCAATGAACCCGGCACCCGGATCGTCTATGGCGAACGCCTTGGCATGCCCGGACAATTCATCTCCCACAATGGTGAAGAAATCCTGGAACGTCCCGAAGAATACCTCTCCCTGATGATGGTGAAAAAGGCATGAAAAAAGCCTCTCATCTACCCCCCTGGAAACGTCCGTGGCAGTGGTTCTGGCTCGTGCTGGCACTGGCTTCTTCGCTGATTCTGATCCAGACGATGCCGCCCGGCAACAACATGAGGGGAGATGAAATGGACATGCCTTCGCCTGCCGCAGCATCCACAGCGGATTCTCCCAACGTCACCCCCAAAAGGCATGGAAAGGCGGCCTCCAATACCATCGCCACCCCTGCCTCCCCAAAAGCTGAAGGCAGTGAAGGCGGCATGATGAAGAAGCGGCACAGCACCTCTACTACCAACAAAGGATGGTGGAGCAAGGTCGAGCGCAAAGCCTCCGTTATTGGCAAGCTCCTGTTGATGGTGTCTATCGCCGCCATGGTCGGCAGCATTGCGGAAGCACGCAAGTGGCATTTGATTTTCGGCTACATCCTCGGGAGATTCTCGCGCCTGATGCGCCTGCCCGCCATCGTCAGCATCGCCATGCCCACCGCCCTGTATTCCAACACGGCAGCCAACAGCATGCTCGTCAGCAGCCATGCCGAAGGCAAAATCGAACACTCGACGCTGATAGCCGGCGGCATGGCCAACAGCTACCTCTCCTACCTGTCGCACTCCCTGCGCGTTATGTACCCGGTTCTCGGAGCCGTGGGCATCCCCGGCGCACTTTATTTTGGCGGGCAATTCAGCTTCGGCTTCCTCTTCATTCTGGGGGTTCTTCTCTGGCACAGACGCAGGATGGCCGGGAAATCGAATACGGATTCCGATGAAGTAGGCACCACGGATAGCCCCTACGAAGCCCCTCTTTCCTGGGGACAAACCGGGATCAAGACCATCCAGCGCGTCTGTACCCTCCTGTTCCGCATGATGATTCTGACGGTGCCCTTGATGCTCCTGGTAGAATGGATGATGAAAAAAGGCCTGTTCGACTTCTGGGAACAACTCGTGCCTGACTGGGTCAATCGCATCTTCCCGCCCGAATTGATGAGCATCGTCGCCACGCAAATGGGCGGACTCGTCCAGGCCGCCGCCGTCGCCGCCAACCTGCGCGACCACGGAGCCGTAACCAACGCCCAAATCCTGCTGGCCATGTTCGTAGGCAGTGCCATCGGCAACCCCTTCCGCGCCTTGCGCCGCAATCTCCCCTCCGCGCTGGGCATCTTCCCGGCCAGGGAAGCCGTAACGATTGTCGTAGGCATGCAGCTTTCCCGCATCATCGGCGTCATCATCCTCATTGTGGTGACAGCTCTGTTCATCCATTACACCCATTAGTCCATTTCACATACCATGCCTGATTCTCCCCAAGACTACCCGCCCCTGCGTTGGAACCTCAGTGCCACGGAAATCGAAGAGGAAAGTTTCCGCACGATTGAAAGCGAATGCCCGGAAGCGGTCTCCATGCCCCAGCCTCAATGGCGCGTTGCACGCCGCTTGATCCACACGACGGCGGATATGGAGATCATCCGCACGCTGGCATTCCGCCACGCCCCCATCGAATGTGCGCTGGAGGCACTCAAACGCCGTGCCCCCATATTTTGCGACACCAACATGATCCGCGCCGGTATCTCGGTTGATCGCCTCCGACGCCTCAATCCCGCTTATGAACGGGAAGACATCCATTGCTATATCAGCGATCCCGATGTCGTTGCCAAGGCGCGAGCTGCCAACCAGCCCCGCGCCCTCAGTGCCGCCCAAAAAGCCCTGCCTCTGCTGGATGGCGGCATCGTCCTCGTCGGCAATGCTCCGCTATGCCTCGCACGCATCGCACGTTACATTCTGGAGGAAAAGGTGCGTCCAGCCCTCGTCATCGGCATGCCTGTAGGCTTCGTCAATGTCGTGGAGTCCAAGCAGTTGCTCGCCATGTGCGAGGTCCCGCAAATCGTCCTCGAAGGTCGCCGTGGAGGCAGTGCCCTGGCCGTTGCCACACTGCATGCCATTATTGAAAGTGCCTGAAAAGCATTGCTTGCCTATTATCGCCAGTCATGCCTTCTTCGCCAACACGCCGCCACCTGAGACAGGGCTACTCCACGGGAGCCTGCGTCACGGCTGTCATCATGGCGGCATGGGAATCCCTGTGTTCCGGTTTGTGTCGGCATGCCGCCGAAAGGGTGATTCTCTTTCCGGATGGCAAACACCGCGTTCTGATTATGAAGGATCAGAACCCCGGTTTTGCCGCGACCATCAAGGATGGAGGCGACGATCCCGACTGCACGCACCTTGCTAAAATTTACGCCCGCGTCCGGCGGGGCACTCCCGACGAAGCCGGAGAACACGACTACGTGCTCCATGCAGGAGAAGGCATGCTCATTCTCCGCGCCGTGGAAGGAATAGGACTCTGCACACGCCCGGGGTTGGATTGCGAACAAAATCGCTGGGCGATCAACATCGGTCCACGTCGCATGATCGCCGATAATCTGGCAGAAGCTTCCGCGTTCTCCGCTTGTTTCATCGCGGAAATCGGCGTCAAAAACGGCGAACAACTGGCGACAAAAACCCTCAATGCCCAGCTCGGCATCCTCGGCGGGATTTCGATTCTCGGGACGACGGGCATCGTCCGCCCCTTCAGCCACGAAGCCTACATCGAAACCATCCGCATCTGCATGAGGTCGGCCCGCCTGTCCGGATTCGACGAAGTCATCCTCTGCACCGGAGGCCGCACTCAAAGCAGAGCAAAACGCCACCTTCCCGGCATCCCGGATGCCAGTTTCGTCTGCATGGGGGACTTCATTGCCGACAGCCTCCATGCCGCCCGTGAGCAAGGATTGCGTCGTCTCACCATCGCCTGCATGCCCGGCAAACTGTGCAAATATGCCGCCGGGTTCGACAACACGCACGCCCACCGCGTCCGCCAGGACATCGACCTCTTCCTCGATACGCTGGAACAATTCCACTCCCCCACTGCCGAGGATAAACAGGCCATCGCCGCATGTGCCTCCGTCCGGCAGGCACTCGAACACATCCCTGCCGATTGTCGGCTACCCCTTTACAGACGGCTATGCACACTGGCCTTCCGCCAATTTGCCCGTCGGGCTCCCTTGCTTGAATTCCGGCTTTTGATCTGCGATTTTGACGGAAGCCTCCTGCTGGACACCACTTCACAAGATTCCCTGCCATGCCTCCCCTGACCCTCCTCTCCTGCGGCGTTGAATCCGAATCCCGCCTGCCCCGTTCCACCCAATGGGAACTCTGGGCCGAGTGGGCGGATTGTGTGTACGGTTCCGCCAAATTGCTGGCTCTATTCCCCGGATTTCAAGCCAAGGGAATTGTCCTCGGCGCCGATGCCCGCGCCAAAGCACAGGAAGCTCTGGAGGCCTCGCGCAACGGAAAGCGAGTGCTGATTCTGGGCTCGGGCGACGTCCTGTTCCACGGTATCGGGGGCACGCTTTACGATCTGGCTGGAGATGAAGATGAATTGTGCTTCATCCCGGCAGAAACCGCCTTCCAGACGCTCTTCCACCGCCTGGGGCTTCCCTGGGACAAGGCACGAGTCTTCAGCGCCCATGCAACGGAGAACATCCCGTTGGGCGAAATCCTCTCCTGTCCGCTGGCCGTCGTGTATGGTGGAACGCGCCTCACGGCGGCGAGGTTGGCTCAACGATGCGTTGAGTTCCTGCCATCCTGTGCCGGACGTCATGCCATTCTCGCGGAGAATCTCGGCACGCCCGACGAACGCATTTGTGCCGCCAGCCTGCATGAACTTTCGGGGCAGGAATGCTCGCCAACTTCGATGCTGTTGCTACTCCCCACGGGTGACGCACGGATGGCGCCAACTCTGCCTCTGGGCTCCGACAACGTCCGTTTCGTGAAGGAAAACAATCTCATCACTGGAGAGGAAGTCCGCGCCATCGCTCTCTCCAAACTGCGCTTGCCCGCCTGGGGCGTTCTCTGGGATGTCGGCGCAGGCAGTGGTTCGGTTGGGCTGGAAGCCGCCGCTCTCCGCCCCGGGCTACGCGTCCATGGCGTGGAGAAGAACGAATCCCGATTGGAACTCATCCTTGCCAACCAGCTACAGATGGCTCTCCCCAACTACACTCTGCATGCCGGGGCCGCCCCCGAAGCGCTGGCAGACCTGCCCCGACCCGACCGCATTTTCATCGGAGGCGGCGGCGATAATCTGGAGGTCATTCTGGACGCCTGTTTTGAGGCACTCGCGCCCTGGGGCATCATCGTCGCCACCTCGGTGACGCTGGAGAGCACGCACAAACTCCGCAACTGGCACCCGGAATACCGCACGGGATGCCAGGAAATTTCCATCGCCGAAGAATGCCGCATCGCCGGCAAATATCACCACTTCCAACAGCAACACCGCATCACCCTCGTCACCTTCAGCAAGCCATGATCCAAGATTTCTCCTCCCCCCTCGTTTATTTCGTTGGTGCCGGTCCCGGCGCGGAAGACCTCATCACGCAACGGGGCGCGCGCCTTCTGGAAACGGCTGACGTCGTCGTTTATGCGGGTTCCCTCGTCAACCCGGCTCACCTTGCTCGATGCCAGGAAGGCTGTATCTGCCACGACAGCGCCAAACTCAGCCTTGAGGAACAGGTGAGCATCCTGTCCGAACACGCCCTTGCCGGGAAGAAAGTTGTCCGTCTCCACACGGGCGATCCCTCGATGTATGGCGCAATCGCCGAGCAAATTGAAGGCCTGCGACAGCGCGGAGTCGAGCCGGAAGTCGTCCCGGGAGTCAGCAGCGTCTTTGCCGCCGCCGCCGCACTCAAAACCGAACTCACCTACCCCGGACTCAGCCAAAGCCTCGTACTGACGCGCACTGCCGGGCGTACACCGATGCCCGCTGGAGAAAACCCGACCGCCTTCGCAAAAACGGGAGCCACGCTCGCCTTCTTCCTGAGCATGGGCAACATTCGTCCCCTCGCGGACGAACTCATGACGGCAGGACTGGAGGACTCCACGCCCGCCGCCATCGTCTATCGCGCGTCCTGGCCCGATGAACGGGTCATTCGCGGAACACTCGGCACCATTGCCGGGCTGGCCGAGGAATCCGGTATCGGGCGACAGGCCCTCATTCTCGTCGGGAAGGCACTGGAAGGCAGCGGAGCCCAGTCGAAGCTCTACGATCACAAGTTCAGCCACGGTTACCGCAACCACCTTCCCCAAGAACAATTCGACGGCACATGCGCTATCTACGCCTTCACGGACAAGGGGGTATCGAAGGCGCGCGAACTCTCTTCAGCCATGGAGGGAAGCCGCATCTTCACGACGCGCCCGGGACAGCCCGGAGAAATCAGGGACGGCATCCAACTGGTAGCATCGGCGGATTTTGATGCTCTGCTGGCCCGCCAATGGAAGTACTACGACGCCCATATTTTCATCGGAGCCACCGGCATCGCCGTCCGCAAAACAGCCCCCCTGCTCGTCTCGAAGGCAGGAGACCCGGCCGTCGTTTCCTGCACGGAAGACGGTGGATGGGTCATCAGCCTCGTCTCCGGCCATCTGGGAGGAGCCAACCGCCTCAGCCGCAAGATCGCCCGCATCACCGGAGGTCAGGCCGTCATCAGCACGGCGACCGACACCCGCGGCATAACGGCATTCGACGAAGCTGCCGCCCTCGAAGGCGCATGCGTCAGCAATCCGGAAGCGATCAAGACCGCCAATGCCGCCCTGCTGGATGGCAGTCCCATCCTCTTTGACGGTCCCGTGGACTTGTACGATCGATACTGGAAGAGCCTTCCCCATGTTCGCCACGGACTTGCGGCGGACAAAATGCCGGAAGACATCCTCGTTGTCTGGGGTCATGCCGAGATAGAAGTTCCCGGCGCGCTCGTCATCCGTCCGGCGGCTTCCTACATACTGGGGATTGGCTGTAAACGCGGTACGACCTGTGAGCTTCTGCAACAATCCGTTGCGGACTTCCTGAGCAGCAACACCATCGCCCCCCGTCAGGTGGTAGGGCTGGCAAGTTGCGAGATCAAGGCGGATGAACCCGCCCTGCTGGAATTGTCCCGTCATCTGGAGTTGCCCGTGAGTTATTTTTCTGCGGAACAACTCGCCGAGGTAGAGACGCCCACGCCATCCGACATCGTCCGGGAGAAGACGGGCACGCCGTCCGTTTCCGAAGCATCCGCCATCCTTGCCTCAGGCGGCCCCATCAAGGTTTGCAAGACGAAGTACGAGGGCATCACTCTGGCACTCGCTCAGGTACCGCACGGTGCGAGCAAGCCCAACCAGGGTACAAAACGCGGAAGCATCGTCGTCGTCGGACTCGGTTCCGGCTCGCCGTCGCACATTACGCCGGAGGTATCAGAAGCCATCGAACGCTGTGACCAGATTGCCGGGTACACCAAATACATCGACTTCATCCGCAACCGCATTGGCGACAAGCCCTTGATCCAGACGGGCATGCTCGGCGAAGTCTCGCGCTGTCGTGCCGCCCTGCAATCGGCAGCCGAAGGGCGCGAGGTCTGCATGGTTTGCTCCGGAGACCCCGGCATCCTCGCCATGGCGGGCTTGCTCTACGAAATGCAGGAAAAGAGCCCCGAATTTTCGGAAGTCGCCATCCGCGTGCTGCCCGGCATCACCTCCGCCAACATCGCGGCGGCAAGTCTCGGAGCCCCGCTACAGAATGGTTTTTGCCTCATCAGCCTGTCCGACCTCCTCGTCCCTGCCGACGAAGTACGCACCAACCTGCGCAACGCCGCGCAAACCGAACTGCCCGTTGTGCTCTACAACCCCGCCGGACGCAAACGCCGTCACCTGCTGGAAGAAGCCCTGGACTTGTTCGCCTCGGTGCGCGGAAACGAAACGCTCTCGGCTATTGTTCGCCATGCGGGACGCCCCGCCGAGGAAAAGTGGGTGGGCACTCTCGCCGAGTTCCCGCGTGATCGCGTGGATATGTCGTCGCTGGTGCTCATTGGCGGCCATCGCACTCGCCGCCATGGGGAAACCCTCTACGAAGCTCGCGGGTACGACGACAAGTACGACGTTTCACCCGGCGAATAACAAAGCTCAAAGCTACCCCCAGCCCACCCTCTCACACAGCCATGTCGCAAGCCCCCGAAGCCTCTCAGGGTTCCCCATCATCCTCGCGCCCTTTCCATGCCTTCTGCCTCGCAGCTCCGCATTCCGGGGGCGGCAAAACGACGATTGCCCTGATGCTGATGCGGGCCTTCCGCAACCGGGGAATGCGCGTGCAGGGGTTCAAATGCGGGCCGGATTACATCGATCCCTCCTTCCACCGTCAGGCAACAGGCAATCCCTCGTTCAACCTCGACACCTGGATGATGGGGCATGAAGGCGTCCGCGCCGTCTGGCAAAAGCACGCGGCACAAGCCGACATCACCATCTGTGAGGGCGTCATGGGACTGTTCGATTCTCGCCAGCCGGGAGACATGGCGGGCAGCACCGCAGACTGTGCGCTGGCTCTCGACATCCCGGTCATCCTCGTCGTCCCGGCCAAAGGCATGGCGGGCTCGATCGCCCCACTCGTCGCCGGGTTCCGCGACTTCCATCCCAGGGTTCACATCGCGGGAGTCATCGCCAATGGTGTCGGCAGCATCAAACACGCGCGCCTTCTCGCAGAAGCCCTGAAGCAGGAAGGCCTCCCGCCGCTCGTCGGAGCACTGACCAATCAGGAGCAATGGAAATTGCCCGAACGTCAACTGGGACTCGTTCCGGCGGAAGAATACGACCAGCTCGAATCATGGTTCGATGCTTTGGACGGCGAGTGGAACACAAAATGGTTCGAGTTCGACACCATTCTGGAACTCACGCGGACAAACTCCCCGGAGCAACTCGCCAAGGGCGGCGCCACGCCCCCACTTGGCGGCAAAGGACGCATCGGCATCGCCCGCGATGAAGCCTTCTGCTTCTACTACGACGAAAACCTCGACCACCTCACCCGACAGGGCTGGGAACTCGTCCCCTTCTCCCCCCTCAACGATACCTCCCTGCCCGATCATCTGGACATGCTCTACCTCGGCGGCGGTTACCCGGAAGTCTTCGCCAAAGAACTGTCCGGAAATGTCTCCATGAGGGAATCCATCCGCGCCTTTGCCGCCACCGGGAAACGCATCTTTGCCGAATGCGGCGGCTACATGTACCTTGGCACGACTCTCATCACCGCACAGGGAGACGCCTACCCCATGTGCAGCCTGATCAACGGCACCTGCCACATGGGAACAAAACTCCGTTCTCTGGGCTACCGGGAAGTGGAGCTGGCTCCTGGCTCTCTCCCATGGCACCCCGGAGTCACGAGCCTGCGCGGGCACGAATTCCACTGGTCGGACATGGAACTGCACGAATCCTATCCCCCCCTGTACAGCTACCGTGACCTCCGCGGCAACGAATGCCGCGACGGTGTCGTCCACAACAACATCCGCGCCGGGTACATTCACCTCTACTGGGCTCACACGCCGGAAACCGCCCTTCCCCAGAGCTCCGTTCCACGCCACGCGGGCAGGGTTCTGCTCCTGAACGGAGCCTCCAGTTCCGGCAAAACCAGTCTGGCGCATGCCTTTCGCCAGCATTGCCTCTTCCCCGTCATGATCTTCTCTATCGACAGCTTTTTGCCCATCTGCGGCAGTGCCGGGCAATCCGTTGCCGAAGCCGTCGATGATACACGGCTTCCCCTGATCGAAGCCTTCCACGCCGGAATAGCCGCTTCCGCCCGCGCCGGAGCCTTCGTCGTCGTCGATCACGTCATCGGAGAAAGCGCCGCTTGGGTGCGCGACCTCAACATGCGCCTCGGTTCCCTCCCCCTCCAAACAATTCAGGTTCATTGTGACCAAGACATGCTCATTGCCCGCGAAAACTCCCGCACCGACCGCCAACCGGACATTCCCCACGCCCTCCGGCAAGCCAGCACCATCCACCAGTGCATGGACTACAAGCTCGACATCGACACCACGCACCAATCCGCCGATGCTTGCGCGCTCGAACTCCTCAAGGCTCTAGAAAGCATCCCCGGATTCCTCCCTTCTTCCGCTGTGGATACACCAGGACAAGACAGCCCCGGCACATCGCCGAGGCCATAAGCAGAAAGAGTTGGAGAAATTAGAAAAACAACGCGTCAGAACTCCACATTCTCCTGTGCCTCCACGCCCGATTGCAAGGCGTGTTTGACGCATTCCACCCGGCTGACCGTATCAGCCAAAGCCACCAATTCCTCCGGAGCACCGCGCCCCGTCATCACCAGCACACGACCACCGCCGGACTGTTGAAACTCCCGTACGGCATCCAGCGCATCTTCAAGGGCGATGTGGCCGTACTTGATCGGATAGAACACCTCATCGAGAACCAGTGTCCGAATCGCCTCGTCACGCATCCTCTCCAAGGCACAACGCCAACCACCGCGAGCGGCATCGGCATGGCGTTCCCATTGCGCAGAATCCTCATGGCGCGGAGTAAAACCCAGCCCGGAACAAATTACCTCTGCCCCAGGCAAGAGCCTCAAAGCCTCCACCTCGCCATACCCTCCATCATGCTTGATGAATTGCACCACCGCCGCCCTCTGCCCGTGCCCCAAGGCACGCAAAGCCATCCCGAAAGCCGACGTCGTCTTCCCCTTGCCATCCCCCGTCACAATCAACACGCGATTCTGTTCCATGCCCCCATTCTCTCCTCATCCCCGTGCCTCGTCAAAAACATTCTCCAAGGTTTGAGACCGGAAATTTCCCCCCACAAGCCCCTGCATTCCATTCCTCCGCCTACTTCTGATTATTCAAAAGCTGAGCCTCCACTACCGATGGGTTGACATGGTACTCCCTCGCTTTTTCGCCAGGGAAGCCAGTCACCAGAACAAGCAACTCCCGTATGCACAGCATGATTGGGGATACGGGAGCGATAGTTTCGGTGACGAAGGGAATGAAATCAATCAAAGGCTACCATATCGTCCAGATACGGGCGGGAAACACTGACGATTGTTCCTCGACCCATTTCGGCATTTTTCTCAGTATCAAATTCTACATCGATTTTGATCATGGGGCATGCCTTGAACACATAAGTTGCGACTTTGCCGGGAGCTACCAGCCCCCCGGCAGGCATGAACAATCTATTGAGATCAGCTATGCTTGATCCTGCCTTGATCGTTTTGATCAGCGGGATACTCTTCCTCAACCACGATTCCACCTGAAGAGCAGATTCATCTCTCGGCACCGACACAGTATCTGCCAATGTCTGAGGTACACCCAGCATCATTGTCGATGCTGCCAATAATATCATGATTTTTAATGCTTTCATATTTTCATGCTTCTGGGGCTAGTCAATTGCAAAGGATTTGTTCAAATCAGCAACCGCATGTCCTGCTTGATCTCTTCCGATCAGGAAAATGTGTTGCTGGAATCAGGTGGAGGTGATTTCCGCCGCAAGTTCAGTGCTACTCACCTTATCAGGGGACTTGGAGTCTCCGAACCAAAAACTCCCCCGGAGTTGCAAGCACAATGTGATTCCATTGTTTCAATATAAAAGGAGTTTGGAGTACGTATTAATCTAAAAAATGCGATCCATACTCATAGCAACTAGCATATCCCCGACAATGTACAATCTATTTCAGAAGAGAAATTTTCATTCATAAAAACAGGATATCCACTCACCCTCTATCGCTTTCAATACAAAAGCCACAAAGGGTAAACGACGATTCCTCTCTATACTTCTCTTATTCTTCGTGCGGCTTAATCAGAACCTCGCGGGGACGATTGGTTCCATCGGAGGGAGCGATGACGCGGCGAGCTTCAAGAAGTTCCATCATCCGGGCAGCCTTGCTGTAACCTATGCGAAGACGGCGCTGCAGAAGCGAGGTGCTGGCCTTGCGTTCGGCTCGGACGACTTCAACGCATTTTTCGAAGGTTTCTTCATCGGCGGGATCGACCCCGCCTTCTTCTTCAGGCGAATCGCCACCAAGTTCGACGGTTTGCTGGGCATCAAGCAGGAACTGTTGTTTGGCCTGCTTGCTGCAGTGCGCCACGATGGCTTCAACTTCCTCATCGGAAACGAAAGCCCCCTGGGCGCGTTCCAACTTGGCGGAACCGGGAGGAAGAAAAAGCAAATCTCCCTTGCCGACGAGATTTTCCGCACCGCCCTGATCGAGGATAATGCGACTATCGAGAGAGCTGGATACCTGAAAAGCGATACGGCTCGGAATGTTGGCCTTGATCAGGCCGGTCACGACATTGGAACGCGGAGTCTGTGTCGCGACGATCAAGTGGATGCCGGCGGCTCTTGCTTTCTGAGTCAGGCGACCGATGTAGCCTTCCGTATCGGCGGGCGCGGTCTGCATCAAGTCGGCCAACTCGTCGATAATCACGACGATATATGGAAGACGATCGGGGATTTCGTCTTCATCGGATCCGGGGTCATCATCTTCGGCTTCCCACACAGAAGCAGGAGATTCTCCCTGGGATTCAAACTCACGAGCAATAGAATCGGCCAGGAGTTCATCGGCAAACGGTTCTTCCTCCTCTTCTTCTTCCGGCAAGGGGGCATCTTTGGGCCGACTGTTAAAGGATTCGAAGTTGCGGACATGGACGCGTTTGAAAAGGCCATATCGATGCTCCATTTCATTGACACACCAGCGGAGGGCGCCAACAACCTTTTTGGGATCCGTCACAACGGGAACGATCAGGTGAGGCAGGCGGGAATAGGGTTCCATTTCCACGACTTTCGGGTCCACGAGAATAAACTTGAGTTCGTCGGGGCGGAAACGGTAGAGGATGGAGGTAATGATGCTGTTGATGCAGACGGATTTACCCGAACCGGTCGTCCCGGCCACCAGCAAGTGGGGCATGGCGGCCAGATCTCCAATGACGGTATTACCGTAGACGTCTTTTCCCAACGCGATGGGGATTTTTTTCTTGGATGAAGTAAAGCCCGGATCTTCCAGCAGAGTACGGAGCGAAACGGGCACTTTCTTGTCATTGGCGATTTCGATACCGACAGTGTCCTTGCCGGGAATAGGAGCCAGGATATTGATGAAAACGGCCTTGACGGCGCGGGCAAGGTCGTCCTTCAGGTTGGTAATCCTGTTCACACGCAGACCGGGAGCCGGATAGACCTCGTAACGGGTAATCGTCGGCCCCTTGGTGATGTTGCCCGGCGTCACGGAGAGCCCGAAAGATTTGAGCGTTTCGACAATAACGTTCTGGGTATTGACGAGTTCCTGGCTTTCCGAGGCTGTTTGTTCCTTCGGGATCTCCACCTTCTTCATCAATTCATAAGGAGGAAAGACATAATTCTCCAAATTCCCCTGTGCGGGAAACAAGGAAGACGCAGGTCTGGCAGGTGGAGTCGCCGTAGGCCTTACCATCTGGTTGGAATCAAAAATCTTGGGAGTATAGGTCAGGGGCAGCTGTTGCTGGGCCATCTCCTTCTCGACTTCTTCCTCAAGAATTTCCAGAGGATCTCCCGTTCTCTTGCGCGGACGAGGCACAACGGGAGCGTCCGTATCAATGACCGCAGGTTTCTTTTCGTGCGAAAAGATCTCTTCTTTCAATTCCTGTTTGAGCTCGGAAAATTTCTTGCGACTTCGTTCGCGTTTTTCCTCTTCTTCCAGAGCTTTCTTCTTCTCAGCCAGACTCCAGGCCGCTTCGCGTTTAGAGCGGCGGCGTTTCCTGAAGGCAACGTATTCCGCAGCAAGACCTTTCCATATGGCCTTGGGCGTCAAAGCGACAGCATAAATAAAAGCCAGGCTATAAACCACGAAGGACAAAGCAAGAGTCCCCCCGGTCCCCATCAGGTTCCGCAGACATTTGACACCCAGAAGATACCCCCATGCACCACCGGGACCATAGACGGCATGGGTTTCCGCCCAGGCTCTTCCGGCCCAAGGCTGAACGGCAATGAAAATGCAAGCGCAGGTTACGGCGACACCCCCCGCATACCACATGAATTTGATCCGGTCACCTCCACGTAAAATACGATAAAAACCAATCCACTCCAACAATACCGCCAAAAACCATGTTCCGATGCCAAAACACCAATACAACAATCCGGCCAGATAGAGGCCAAAAACACCTAATACATTGGTGTTCAGGTCAACAACAATTCCTGTTTCATTCAAAAAGTCCCAACTGATTTCCTCCAGACGAAACGAGGATAGGCAAACGATCAGCAACAAACCGCAGGCCATCGGAATACATCCCCACAGGCGATCGGTCCAATGGGATCGGGGGACTTCCCTCCCAATGGGTTCATCAACATCGTATCGGCTTTGACTTTTCCGAAGCGCCATGCCCAGACATTAGATGAGAAATGCCTCCGCCTCAAGTTCAAAGGAGAACATGAGGGGAGGCTTTCGTCAGGATGTCTTAAAAATCAGAAAGAGTAAACTGCCTGGACACCGGCCACAAGCTGGAAAGAGTCGATCACCCGCACTCCACAAGCGCGATTGACTTCACCCCGGGTATCGCCGGCCCACAAAGCCTGAATAAACGGAACAACTTTAAACCCGTGGTCGAAACTTGCCGAATTGATTTTGAATGGTAAAGCGGCTTTCACATTAAGCTGGTCGCATCCATGGACGCCTCCCGCCCAGAATCCGTAGGAAAGCCCGGTTCCGGCACTCACCTCAAGATCCGCCTGGGAGTGCAGAAATCCCTGCCAGCGCTTGCCGGCTTCCAGTTCAAAACGCCAGCCGGTCAAGCCGTAAAATCCGCCATAGAGTTTTGCCGAGGCAAAAAGCCCACGTCCGGGATCATCATAGCTGAGGTAACCCTTAAAGTCCTGAGCCAGGGAATGGGGAGCCTTGCCGCAGATCTTGGCCACATAACCGGGCAGGCCGCCGTAGTTCAAGTCGTATCCCGCACCTGCTTTCAAATTAGGGAAGATTTCCGTATCCGCCGTCCAATTGGCCTGGAACACGTCCCGGTCGGACAAACGACCATCCAGAACGGCTCCGTACGTCGCACCGATATGTTGCTGCATCCGCATCAAAGGAAGATTCACCAAGCCGGAAACATTGAATACGCCGGACTTGTTCAGCCATGAAGATGCTGCGATGTCCTGATAAGTATACCGGGAGTTGTAACCGATGGAAGCGCTCCCGGACAAATTGTTCTGGTAATAGCTTACAGGCCGGGGACTATCCAGTGCTTCCATATACGTATAGGCACTGGCGGCAGTCGCCGCCATAAGCAATGTTGCTACGGCTGATTTCATCATGGTATACTAACTACCTTTCTGCCTTTTCCAATGCAAGCCTTATTTAAGAAATCCTAATTATCTCCAAAATTCGAGCTTTGCCCACCGCCCAGGAAACAGGACAAAAAAGGAACCGGCAATCGCAGAACTGCCGGTTCCTCATTGGAAAATCAATCATTTCTGTAAATCCGGGGTCTACTTGGTCTCCCCGGAAAGCTCCGATCCCGCCGAAACCGGGGGAACAGAAGCATCTTTTTCTCCAGCAGGTGCGGGAGCAGGAGAAACCGGAGGAGCCACTTTTTCAGGAGCCGTAATATCCAAAAGATCTTCGCGGGAAGAAACACCGAATTCATTCGTGCCAAACGCACCGTCCGGAAATCTCTGGGCAATGTTATCATAATACTGCTGTGCAGTTTTGAAATCGCCCTTGGCACGCGCCATATCGCCCAGGCAGAGATAAGCCAGAGGGGTATAAATCCCTTCCTGTGAATCAATGACAGTTTCGAACTGGCGAATGGCATCCTCCGTTTGTCCCATCCTCATGTACTGGCATCCAAGAACGGCCAAAGCCTGGTTGGAAAACTCGGCAGAAGGAGCGTTCTTGATGAATTCTTCCATACGGGCACATCCTTCCTTATCCTTGCCTTGGTTCCATAAGGCGATAGCTTCCAGATAACCGGCTGTTACAGATGCAGCCGTACCGGAATAATTGGCAGGAATAGCCTGCAGCTTGGCAAGATCCAACTGCCCCTCCTTGTCGAAGGAAGCCACAAGCGCAGCGCCTGCACTATGTTCCCGATCTTCGGAAATGCCGTTGTAGACAATCAGTCCGCCAAAAACAAGTCCGGCAGCCAGGACAATCAAGGTAATTTTTTTATAATTTTTATCAAGGAACTGCTCGTGCTTGGCGGGACCAACTTCAATTTCGGCCACGGGGCGGACGCCTTCCGCGGCGAACAGATCATCGACGTTCTGAGGATTTTTCTTCATAGAGGTGCTTGGGGAAAATAACTAACTGGAATAGGACGGCAAATCAATGACGTTTTTCATGCACTGCCACCTTCTTTCTGCAATTGCCTGGAATCTTTGAGTCCGAGGTTACGATAAATACGCCGCGTCGCCCCGGATTGATTCAGGGTGTAGAAATGAATGCCGTCCACCCCGTTGTCCAATAATTCGGCACACTGAGACGAAGCGTACTGAATGCCGACCTCGCGGATAGCGTCGGGATCTCCTCCGGCACGGTTGAGCGCCTTGAGCAAGCGGGCCGGAAAACAGGTACCGCCCGAAAGCTCCGCCATCCTTTTCATCCCGGAAAGACTGGTAATGGGCATGATGCCCGCAATGATGGGAACCTTGATCCCTGCCAAGGCGCAACGCTCGCGGTAATCAAAAAAGGCATGGTTGTCAAAAAACAGTTGCGTACAAATATAATCGGCTCCGGCATCGATTTTCGCTTTCAAAAAATCCATCTCCAGCAGGCGGTTGGGCATCTCCGGATGGCCTTCCGGGAAACCGGCTACGCCGACGGCAAAACCGCGTTTGTCCGGATGCATTCCGGACTCGTTATACTCGCGGATGAACGAGACAAGCTCCGAAGCATGTTGGAACGCATCCGAAGAACGGTCATACCGGGTTTCTCCACGAGGTGGATCTCCGCGCAAAGCCAGTACGGCACTGACGCCCGCCCGGGCATAGCGACTCAGGATAGAGATGATTTCATCCCGGGAATGACCGACGCAGGTCAAATGAGGTACAGTAGGCAGCATGGACTGCTCCTGGATTCTCATGACAACGTCACGAGTCAGTTCACGAGTGGAACCGCCGGCACCGTAGGTAACACTGACAAAAGTTGGCTTGTATTCCTCAAGCTCTTTAATAGTCCGATAAAGTTGTTTGGCCGCCTCTTCGTTTTTGGGAGGAAAAAACTCAAAAGAAAAGGTCGGCCCCGACAGGGAGATCAGGTCTAGCAGATGCACGGCAAAGGATAATTACGAAGCAGGCGCAAAGTCCGGCTCCATCGGAATGGGAGGAAGTTTTGTATTGAGCTGATTCGTCTTGAGATCGGGCAAATCAAGCTCAAGTTCCTTGGGTGCAATAATGACTTCATCACCAACGATCAAGGAATCTTCCTTGTTGGAATCGTAGAGTTCATTCCTTTTCACCTCTGCCGAATAATTGCCCGTCTGGGGATCCAGCTCTTCAATAATAAGAGTGACGAAAATGGCTCCGCGTCTACGGACGGCAAGTTCCTCGCCATTTTTCAGAATCGGCTGACCGACAGGCTGAAGGATCACCAGATTATTCTCCCGGTCATAGAAGGTCACTTTGCCGACAAGGCGAGCATCCATAACTTGATTGACCTCCTTGAGAGAGGCATTGTTCTTCTCGGCATCCTTGGTGGCGAACAGGGTTTTTTCCTCCGCTTCAAGTGCTTGTTTGTTTTTAATGCGCTCTTCTTCAGCCTTCTGGCGACTGGCGATGGAATCCTGCAGTTGATTAGACGAAGCAGTCGTTCCTCCGGCGGCGGGTCGCGAAACATCTGTTGCTGTGTCCGTACCGGAAGACGCACCTTCAAAGGGGGATGCGTTCTTCTTACGGAGCATGGCAAGCTCCTGCTCTTGTTTGGCGAATTTACTATCCAGAGCCTGCTGTTCCTGCATACGCTGGAGCTCATCGAACTTCTGTGCATTCATCAGATACAAGCCTCCGAGCCCGACGAGACACAGGAGCAGGACAGCTAAAATGGCAATTTGTGTTTTGTTCATGTTGCGGATGAGGGGTACGGAAAAGGACGGCAGGAGAGAACAAGGCCTCAGCCCGGATCCAGACGTCCCAGACCTGATGATTTTAATAGGAATAGTTCAAATAGAACTGGAACTGACCACCTCTGTCAATTGCATTCCCCGTCTGAATCGGAATGGCATAGTCCACGGCAAGCGGGCCGATCGGCAAATTCAGACGAAGACCGATACCGTAATCGGACACTACATTCTTGCCCTTGAAGTCAAAAGCGTCTTCATGAACGAAACCGATGTCGTAGAAGAAGGCCACGCGGACTTCCTCAATGACCGGAACGGACAATTCAAACTGACAAAAGGCAGACGTCTTTCCGCCCATCGTTTCATCTCCCGTAAGTTCTTCGGAATGAATACCGACATCGCGGAAACGGAAACCGCGCATATTGTAAGGACCGCCAAGGTATTCACGTTCGAAGATAGGAACATTTTTGTTATTGTCCGTTCCTTCGACGGTTGCAAGGCCGCCGTTAATGCTGAAAATGGTATCCCATTTGAGATTCCAATAATAGGCGGCATTAATGCCGAAATTGTACGTCTTGACATCACCTCCCAAACCGGAATAACCGCCAATGGCTTCAAACTTGCCGCCCTTGCGAGGGAATATCTGGGCATCCCGGCTGTCATAAAGGTAAGACAGCTCAATATGACTGCGAAGATAGCTGCCGTCCTGGGAACGGAAATAAGCAGGCGCACCACCTTTGGCATCAATATCGAAGTTTTCGACTCTATATTCCAGTTTGACGGATTCAAGGTCACCCAACGGTTTACGAAGGAAAACGGAAACACCGTAGTTCTGCTGGTCGTAGAAATCGGAGAAATACGTCGAATTGCTATAGAAGATTTCCGTACCCAGAGACAATTTGCGATCCATGAACCAGGGGTCAACCCAGGAAATGGAAGCATCCTGTGTTTCCGTACCCAGTTTTCCGTTAATAGCAAACCGCTGGCCGCCACCGACAAAGGAACGCCAGTCGTAAAGGTCAAAGTTGGACTGCGTCACACCTGCAAACAGATAAACGCTTTCAATCGACGAGAACGCCACACCGATGTTCAGCATTCCCGTGCGCCGTTCCATCACTTCGATATTCACGTCGCGGTAGCCGGGACGGGACGAAGCCAGCTGGCTGATGTCCACCATGTCGTAGTAGCCCAGGTTCATCAAACGCTTCTGAGCGGTTTCCAAATCGACGGAATTAAGAGGATCGTTCGACTGGAGGGGAAGTTCCCGGCGAATCACATAGTCTTTGGACTTGCTGTTGCCCGTGATGCTGATATTGCCGACGCGGTAGGGATCCCCTTCCTTGACGCGGTAGACGATGTCGATCAAACCGTAGCCGTTGGCATCCGTTCCCACTTCCTGAATGTCTGGGGCAACCTGGGCATCGGCGTATCCGCGGGAACCGTAATAACGGCGAATCATCGTCACGTCGTCAGCCACCTTCTGACCGGAGTAGGCATCGCCGTTGTACATGCTCAACCCGGGGACGAGCTCTTCCGCTGTGAATACCTTCGTCGGCCCGAAGGCTACACGATTAACCTTATAGCGTTTTCCTTCGTCAATTGTAATTTTGAATGTAACAAGCTGTTTGTTGCCGGAACCCCGGACAAATTGTTCCACCTTGGCAAGACGGGCGCGAAGGTAACCGTGGTTACGGTAGAAAGTAATTAAGGCAGCCAGGTCGTCCTCCCAAATTTCGCGATCAAGACGGCCCGATTTGGTGATCCATGTCAACCAGCCGCGTTCTTTTGTCTTAAGAACTTCGCGAAGCTGGCGGGAATCAAAATGTTGATTGCCGACGAAATCGATGTCAATTACATTAATATGCTTCCCTTCCTGAATGTCGAAGATCAAGTCGACGAAGCCCGGACGTTCCGTCGGTACAAAACGGTAGTGTATTGACACATCGGGATAACGGGAATCCTGATAATAGGAACGCAGCTTAGTCAACGCGTCGCTGATGGCACGATCACTCAACACCTGGCCGCCGACGAGCTTCGTTTCTTCCGCCAGCTCCTGATTGTCGAATTCGGCATTGCCGGTAAACCCGACCCCCCCCAAAAGCTTCTGGGAAGACACTTCGAAAACAATCTGGACGGAATTGGGGCCCGTAGGTTCCACGGCAATCGTTGTATCGCCCGTTACAAGTCCGTCATTGACGAGGCGCTCCAAATCATGATTCACCACTTCGGAAGAATACTTGCCCCCTTTCTTCGTGGAAATACGGTCCAACAAGCGGGCTTTGTCCACCATTTCACCGGCCCCTTTATAGCGAATACCTACATTGGATACCGTAAACCCGTCATAGGCCTGGTCACCGGCAAAAAGACCCGTTCCCGGCCCCAGTTCCTTCATCACCTGTTCCGCTGTCATAATTTCCCCTGTAAATGGAGAATTCTGGGGAGGGAGAGCATCCTGTGCTGTTGCGCCGCCGGCAAAAATGGGAGCAGTTGCCAGAACCGTACATGCCTTTTTGTAGTAGTTGTTCAGGGACATATGAAATTATTGGACGGGATCAGTGTCGGTGTATTGAGGACTTTTCCTTCTATCTAGTCAAGGCACTAAATAGGGTGTGATGCTTTTTAGAGGAACAATCGTGTCATTTCCATTCAAGATTCTTGCCAAGAGATACAATGAAGCCTAACTTCTCCCAGCCGGGATTCCCCGTTTTCCCCGTTTCCCCTGGGACCGAACACACCTATCCCGTTGCATCATTTTACTCAACACTCTACATTCATGGACATCACTGTCGAGACACAGCCCGATTGCACAGCAACGCTGAAAGCAACCGTATCCGCCGCCGATACCGCCTCACGCCGCAAGGCCATCGTCGCCACCTACGCCAGCCGCGTGAAGCTCCCGGGTTTCCGCCCCGGCAAAGCCCCCGCTTCCACCGTTGAAAAACGCTTCAACAAGGAAATCACCGCTGAACTCTCCGATTCCCTTTTTCAAGACATCTGCTCCGAAGCCCTCGAAAAGAATCCCAAACTCAAAGTGCTCGACTTTGGCAAACCCGTAGAATCCTACGAACAGGATGGCGCTTTCACCGTAACGTCCAGCCTTACCATCGTCCCCGACTTCACCTTGCCCGAATACAAGGGTATCGAAGTTACAGTCCCTTCGGAAGAAGTAACGGAAGACGACATTGAGAAAGCCCTCTCCGACTTGGCCAACCGCCTTGCCGAATACAACACCGTCGAAAAAGCTGCCGCCGAAGGCGACGTCACCATTATCGACTTCACAACCACGCTCGACGGCAAGCCCGTCGCCGAAGCACTCGGCAAACCCGCCGGCTTCCTGGAAGGTCGTGAAGGCCAGTGGATGAAGGTAGAAGAAGACGGTTTCATCCCCGGTTTCTCCAAGGGGCTTGAAGGCACTAAAGCCGGAGATACCAAGGATATCCCCGTTACCTTGTCCGATTCCTTCCCCTTCACCGAATTGCGTAACAAGGAAGTCGTCTTCCACGTTACCATCAAGGAAGTCAAGGAACAGGTCGTCCCCGCTATCGACGAAGCCTTCGCGGAACGTCTGATGCCCGGCAAGAGCCTGGAAGAAGTCAAAGTCATGCTCAAGGAAGACCTCATCAAGCGCAAGAAGAACGAGATCGACAACATCAAGGCCGACCAGATTACGGAAAAACTCGCCGATGCTCTCGACTTCGAACTGCCGGCAGCCTTGATTGAGCGCGAATCCTACGGCATCACCCAGCAAAAAATGCAGGAACTCATGTACTCCGGTCAGGTTACCACCCCCGAAGATATGGAAAGCCGCATGGAATCTGTCCGTGAAGAAGCCACCAAAGATGCTAAACGCAATCTGAAAGTCTACTTCATGCTTCAGGAAATTGCCCGAGAAGAAAAAATTGACGTCACTGACCAGGAGTTGACTGCCGAAATCTTCCAGCAAGCCCAGCGTTCCAAGCAAAATCCAAAAACATATATTCGCCAGCTTCGGCGCGAAGGCCGCATCCACGGCATCCGTATGAGCCTGCTGACGGCAAAGGTTCTCGACTCTCTCGTCAAGAATGCTACCGTCAAGGTGAGCGAAGACAAGTAAGGGTAACACCTTCTTTTCCATCCCCCGGGGAGATGGGAGCTCAAGCTCCTTTCTCCCCCTTTTTTTCTTCTTTAACCAATAAAAGACAACAATGTTTTCCAATCTGAATTCCATGAATCCTACCCCCGTACGCAACTACGTCCCCATCGTCATTGAACAGGATGGACGCGGAGAACGTTCCTTCGACATCTACTCACGCCTGTTGAAGGATCGCGTCATATTCATCGGTACCGCCATTGACGACTTTGTCGCCAACTCCGTCATCGCCCAGCTTCTGTTCCTCCAGATGGCCGACCCCAAAAAGGACATCCACATCTACATCAACTCCCCCGGCGGCTCCGTCACATCCGGCCTTGCCATCTATGACACCATGCAATTCGTCTCCTGCGACGTCAACACCTACTGCCTCGGCATTGCCGCCTCCATGGGCTCCGTCCTCCTGGCTGCCGGCACAAAAGGTAAACGCTTCTGTCTACCCAACTCCCATGTCATGATCCATCAGGTTTCCGGCGGAGCACAAGGCACAGCCTCCGATGTGGAACGCACCGTCGGATTCATGTTCAACCTGAAAAAACGTCTCAACGGCATCCTGGCCAAACACACCGGAAAAACCGTCGAACAAATTGAACATGACGCCGATCGCGACAATTATATGACCGCCGAAGAAGCAGCTGCCTACGGTCTGGTCGACAAAGTCCTGGAACACAACAAAGCGACCACAGACAAAAAGGACTAATTCTCCTCCCTTCTCAGCCCGCCCACTCACTACCAAAGACTCCATGAGCACATCCGACCAGAACAACCTCCTCCGTTGTTCCTTCTGCCTCAAAACAGAAAAAGACGTTCCGAAAATCATTCGGGCCACGGAAACCATCAACATCTGCAGCAATTGCGGAGAAGCCTGTGCGGCTGTCTTCCTGCGCGAATTGGGTGAAAACGAGGGAGACCGCATCCTGAACCTCGTCGCGAGATTCCGCCCGGAATCCCTCGCAAAAGCCATCCAGCGCTCCATGCCCACTCCGCTGGAAGGCACCGCACAACCCGAACCCGAGACGAACATTGGCGACGACGACTTTGCTACGCGCAAGCTCCCGACGCCGGCGGAACTCTGCAAAGCGCTTGACGGATATGTCGTCGGACAGGCTCGCGCAAAAAAAGTGCTTTCCGTCGCCGTTTACAACCACTACCAGCGCCTTCGGCAGAACAAGATATCTATTGACGGCTCCATGGATGATGTGGAAATCGAAAAATCCAACATCCTCATGGCCGGCCCGACAGGATCCGGAAAAACTCTTCTTGCCAGAACCCTCGCACGAATTCTCGACGTACCTTTCTGCATTGTTGATGCCACCACACTGACAGAAGCCGGCTACGTGGGCGAAGACGTCGAAAATGTCGTTCAACGCCTCCTTCAAGCAGCCAACTTCGACGTTGCCAAAGCTGAACGAGGCATTATCTATATCGACGAGATCGACAAAATCGGTCGCAAAACGCAGAACGTCTCCGTCACACGCGACGTATCGGGAGAAGGCGTCCAGCAAGCCCTCCTGAAAATTGTCGAAGGGACCATTTGCAACGTCCCTCCTTCCGGAGGGCGCAAACATCCTCAACAAGAATACATCAAGGTCAACACGGAAAAAATCCTCTTCATCTGCGGCGGAGCCTTCGTCGGATTGGAGGACATCATCCGCAAACGCCTCGGAGCCAGCCAAATGGGATTCGCAGCCATCGACTCCGAACGCAACCGCCAGGAAATTTCCGAAGAAGAAGTCCTCAGCCAGGCCATGCCGGAAGACTTCTTCTCTTTCGGTATGATTCCCGAATTTGTAGGCCGCTTCCCGATCTTTACCGCCCTGACCACCCTGGACGAAGACCAGCTTGTCCGCTTGCTTACCGAGCCGCGCAATGCCCTCGTCAAGCAGTATACAAAATTACTGGCCCTATCAGGTGCCGTGCTCAACATCCAGCCGGGAGCCCTGAAAGCCATGGCCAAAAAAGCCATTGAACGCGGTACGGGAGCCCGTGCCCTCCGCGCCATTTTCGAGGATCTCATGCTCGACGTCATGTTCGACATCCCCAGCATGAAAGACGTCGAATCCGTCACTATCACCAAAGATGTTGTCGCTAAGGGTAAAAAACCTGTCATAGCCACCAAATCCTAAAACTCAGCCGATCATATCCGGACATGAAGGAAATCACCGTACTCGGTATCGAATCCTCTTGTGACGAAACGGCCGTAGCCATTTTGTGTGCACCGGCATCCACTGGCGCACGCAAAGTCCCCACTCTTCTCTCCTCTGTCATCTCTACCCAGATCGCCCTGCACAGGCAGCACGGAGGCGTCGTCCCGGAACTTGCCTCGCGTAACCACTCGGTCGATCTTCCGCGCGTCATCCGCGAAGCCTGCCGGCAGGCCGGCATAGAGCCCGGCCAAGCGGACGCATACGCCGCCACCTCCGGTCCCGGCCTCGTCGCAGCCCTGCTCGTCGGCAACACCACCGCCAAGGCTCTTGCCTTGACAACAGGTAAACCATTCATCGCCGTCAACCACCTCGAAGGGCACATGCTTTCCCCCTTCATTACTTCGGACGAAGGCATCATCCCCCACCTCGCTCTTGTCGTCTCCGGCGGTCACACCCTCTACATCGACGTTCAAAGCTTCGGTAATTACCGTCTCCTCGGCCGTTCGCTGGACGATGCAGCCGGAGAAGCATTCGATAAAGTCGGTAAAATGCTCGGCCTCCCCTACCCCGGAGGCCCGGAAATCGACAAACTCGCTGCGCAAGGCGATTCGGGTGCCTTTAACCTACCCCGGGCTCTCCTCAAAGACCCCGGCATGAACGTCAGTTTCTCCGGCCTGAAAACAGCCGTTCTCTACACCCTCCCCAAACTGACACCATCCGGAAACCCGGCCGATCTTCCGGAACAAACGCTTTGCGACCTTTGCGCCTCTTTTCAACAAGCGGTTATCGACACCCTGATTACCAAAGCCCTTCGCGGCCTTCGCTCAACCGGTCACCAGTCTCTTGCACTTTCCGGAGGAGTCTCTTGCAACCAGGCGTTAAGAAACCAATTGCAAGCAACATGCAATCTCCACGGCATACGACTCATCCTTCCTTCTCCTGCATTTACAACAGATAATGCAGCCATGATCGCATTCGCCGGCCTGCATCACGCATTACACGGGCATCACCACCCTCTGGATTGTGACGTCGACCCCAACCTCAAACTGACAGACGAATCCAACCGTTCAAAACAGGATAAATACATTGGAAATCACTGATTTATATGATAACAAAAATATAAAAAAGAAAAATATTTGCCTTTATCATTGACAGAACACCACTGTAACACTAAACTGTTTTCCGCTTTTCGTCAGGCGCCATACGGGAGGATGAGCATCCGCTAGAACCGAAGGTTTGGGCGGGCTACCGGCCCCGGTATAAGCTCCAGCGAAAAGCAAAAGGAAAGAGAACGCTTCTGTAGCTCAGGGGTAGAGCGCATCCTTGGTAAGGATGAGGTCGCGGGTTCAATTCCCGCCAGAAGCTCCACTTTTTCCCGCTAGACCAAAGCAGCCCAAACCATTCAAAAAATCATGGCCAAAGAGCAATTCCAGCGCAACAAGCCCCACGTCAACGTGGGCACGATCGGTCACGTCGACCACGGTAAAACCTCCCTTACCGCCGCTATCACCACCGTACTCGCCAAGCAGGGCTTCAACGCAACCGCTAAGAAGTACGACGAAATTGACGCCGCCCCCGAAGAACGCGAACGCGGCATCACGATTTCCACGGCTCACGTCGAATACGAAACCGCGAAACGTCACTATGCACACGTCGACTGCCCCGGACACGCCGACTACGTGAAGAACATGATCACGGGTGCCGCCCAGATGGACGGAGCCATTCTCGTTGTTTCCGCCGCCGACGGCCCCATGCCGCAGACTCGCGAACACATCCTTCTTGCCCGCCAGGTAGGTGTGCCCGCCGTTGTTGTTTTCATGAACAAGTGCGACCTCGTCGACGATCCTGAACTCATCGAACTCGTGGAAATGGAAATCCGCGAACTCCTTTCCTCCTACGAATTCCCGGGCGACGACATTCCGATCGTTTCCGGTTCCGCCGTCAAAGCTCTTGAAGGCGTTGCCGAATACGAGCAGAAGATCCTCGACCTCATGGACGCAGTTGACTCCTACATCCCGGAACCCGAACGTCCCGTGGATCAGCCCTTCCTCATGCCCGTCGAAGACGTGTTCTCCATTTCCGGTCGTGGTACCGTTGCTACCGGCCGTATCGAACGCGGTATCATCAAGAAGATGGAAGAAGTCGAAATCGTCGGCATCAAGGACACCCAGAAGACCGCCGTTACGGACATCGAAATGTTCCGCAAATTGCTCGACGAAGGTCGTGCCGGTGACAACGTCGGCCTGCTTCTCCGTGGCCTCAAGAAGGAAGACATCGAACGCGGCCAGGTGATTGCCAAGCCGGGTTCCGTCAAGCCTCACAAGAAGTTCACGGCTGAAGTATACGTCCTTTCCAAGGATGAAGGCGGTCGTCACACCCCGTTCTTCAATAACTATCGTCCTCAGTTCTACTTCCGTACGACGGACGTGACCGGTTGCGTCACCCTGCCCGAAGGAACGGAAATGGTTATGCCTGGCGACAACGTCTCCATGACCATCGAACTCATCACGCCCATCGCCATGGAAAAAACCATGCGTTTCGCTATCCGTGAAGGTGGACGTACCGTGGGTGCCGGCCGTGTTGCCGACATTCTCGACTAAGCATCCTAATACTGGGCTGCAGTAGATCTGCACCCTTGGTCATGTTGAGGGTGCCTCCGGATGGGGCACCCTCAATATACCGAACAATAAGAAAAGTTATCACAGGGTAGTAGTTCAATTGGTAGAGCAGCGGTCTCCAAAACCGCAAGTTGTGGGTTCGAGCCCCTCCTACCCTGCCACTTTTCATCAGATGATCCCTTGAAGCATGTTTCGCAAGATTTTCCAATACATCGCCGAGATTAAAGGCGAACTTAAAAAAACAACTTGGCCTTGGGACAGCGATCCGAAAGCTAAAGGCTTTAAAAAGTATCGCGAACTCTGGGGATCCACATTGGTCGTTCTGATCGCAATGGTACTGCTAGGCGCTTATGTGGCGTCTTTTGACGTCATCCTTGCCTTTGTCGTTAACTGGATCATCAGTGTCGCCAGTTAATCCGCCTGCAATTTTTTTAATCCATCCCACCCGATACGCAATACTTCCATGTCCAGTATCCCTGAGCCCAAGAATCAATGGTATGTGATGCACGTTCTTTCCGGCCAGGAAGGACGTGTCCGTGACCGTATTCTCCGCAAAGTCTGCGCCGAAGAGATGGGTGAATATATCTTCGACATCCTTGTGCCGACCGAAATGGTTTCCGAAATCCGCAACGGAAAGAAAATGGAAACCAAGCGCAAGTTCTTCCCTGGATACGTCCTGGCCAATATGGCGCTCCTCCAGCCCGACGGTTCATTGAACAAGAACGTCTGGTATTTCGTCCTTCAGACCGATGGAGTTATCGGCTTTGCCGGTTCCAGAGACAAGCCCATGCCTATGCGCGAACGAGAAGTGGAAGACATGCTTGCCCAAATCCAGGAACGTTCCGAAGGTACCCGTCCGAAAATTCAATTTGAAGTGGGCGATACCGTCCGTGTGGCGGAAGGTCCCTTCCAGAGCCAGGAAGGCATCATTGAGGAAATTGATCCTGAACGAGGCAAACTTCGCGTCAGCGTTTCCATTTTCGGACGTTCCACTCCCGTTGATCTGGAATTCTGGCAGGTTGAAAAAGCCTGAGTCTCCACGTCACCCCCCCTTTCCCCGCTAACAAAGTAAAACCATGGCAAAAGAAGTAACAAAAATCATCAAGCTCCAGATCTCTGCCGGCGCGGCAAATCCGTCGCCGCCCGTGGGTCCCGCCCTCGGTCAGGCTGGTGTCAACATCATGGCGTTTTGCAAGGAATTCAACGCAGCCACACAGAAGCAGGCTGGCGATATCCTTCCCGTCGTGATCACCGTCTATAAGGACAAATCCTTCTCCTTCATCACCAAGCAGCCCCCGGGTGCCGTTCTTCTCAAGAAGGCTGCCGGTATTGCTTCCGGTTCTGGAGAACCGAACAAGAAAACGGTCGCCACGATCTCCAAGGCCAAGCTTATGGAAGTCGTCAACACCAAGCTCCCTGACATGAATACTCAGGATCCAGAAAAGGCCGCCCTCATCCTGGCTGGCCAGGCCCGTCAAATGGGTATCCAAATCGAAGGTATGTAATTTCCATCCGCAGGAGGATCCCCCCTCAAGGATCCGAACGCACTGCCCAACACACACATGTCCAAAAAACGCAGCAAGCGATATCAAGAAGCAGCCAAGCTCGTTACCCCCGGTAAGAGCTACAGCATCCCGGAAGCCGTGGAAACGATGAAGTCTTTCCCCGCTCCCAAATTCGACCCCACCGTCACCGTCTCGTTCCACCTGACGGTAGACCCCCGCAAGTCCGACCAGATGGTTCGCGGGAGCGTTTCCCTTCCCCATGGTACCGGTAAGAACGTACGCGTTCTCGTCTTTGCCAAGGGTGATGCTGCAAAAGCAGCAGAAGAAGCAGGAGCCGAATACGTTGGTTTCGAAGATCTCATCAAGAAAGTCCAGGAAGGATTCACCGACTTTGACTCGGCCATTGCCACCCCCGACGCCATGACGGAGGTTCGCAAGGTTGCCCGTGTCCTCGGTCCCCGCGGCCTGATGCCCAACCCGAAGACCGGAACGGTTACCGACGACACAGCCAAGGCTGTTCGCGAAGTCAAGGCCGGTCGTGTCGACTACAAGGTCGACAAAAACGCCAACATCTCTGCCGCTGTCGGCAAGCTCTCCTTCGATAACGAAAAAATCGCTGAAAACGCCAAGGCATTCATCGATTCCGTCGTCAAGGCTCGTCCCTCCTCCGCGAAGGGCGCCTACATCGAATCCGCCACAATTTCCTGCGCTATGTGCCCCGGTCTGACCGTTGACTCCGCAGAACTCGGCAAACTGTAAACACAAACCGGAACACAATACATATGAATCCTGATAAGCGCATCATCATCGACGACTTGATCGCCCGCGTCAACGGGTCTCCGTTCCTGATTGTTATCGACTACACGAAGGTTACCGTCCCCGAATTTACCGGTCTTCGCGCCAAGCTCTCCGAGTCCGGCGCCCAGTGCCACGTCGTGAAGAACAACTTCATGCACAAAGCTTTGACAGAAGCAGGCCTTCCGGACATCGGAGAATACCTCACCGGACAAACCGCATTCATCACCGGTTCTTCCGACATTATCGGAGCGGCCAAAGTCATGAACGCCTTCAACAAGACCTCTAAAAAAGGTGCCTACAAAGTGGCCCTGGTTGATGGTTCCGTTCTTGATGCCGCCGCTATCCAAGCCCTCGGCGAACTTCCCTCCCGTGAAGCCCTCCTTGCCAAACTCCTCGGAACTATCAACGCTGCCGGCTCCGCCCTCGCTCGCGTTATCCAGGCTTATGTGGACAAGGAAAACGGATCGGACGAAGCCCCTGCCGCCTAATCACTTGACCAGATGGCTCGGTTGCATTATAACATCCAACCCAACCGAGCCTGAATCTCCAGAATGGTTCCTTTGTCGGAACTCCGGCCGGAGAACTGAAATGCCGGGGAGCCCCCCGGCGCGACTTGAACCTAAACTAATACAATACAATGGCTGATATTAATAAAATCGCAGAAGACCTCGGCACGCTGACCATCCTTGAAGCTGCTGAACTCGTCAAGCTCCTCGAAGAAAAGTGGGGCGTTTCCGCCGCTGCTCCCGTAGCCGCCGCCGGTGCCGCTGCCGCTCCCGCCGAAGCTGCTGAAGAAAAAACCGAATTCAACCTCGTCATCGCTGAAGGTGGTCCCAACAAGATTGCCGTCATTAAGGTTGTCCGCGAAGTCAAGGCCGGTCTCGGACTTGCCGATGCCAAGAAGCTTGTGGAAAGCGCTCCCGCTGTCCTGCTTGAAGGTGTCTCCAAGGATGAAGCTGAAGCTGGCAAAGCCAAGCTGGAAGCTGCCGGTGCCAAGGCTGAAATCAAGTAAGCTTTTTCTCCCCTGCGCAGCAGGAGAGGGCGCAAATCCTTCTCCTGCTGCGTTCGCGTGCATCCATTCGGGATGCCCCCCATGACATGATCGACCGGAGTTCGCCGGATTGAACCTGCGGGTTCCGGTCGGTTCTGTCTAAAACGAACCAAGCCCAGCATCCGGGCGCAAGGATGCAACCAGTAACATCTCCTCTACAGCAGCCCATGTCACAGCGACTCTACTTCGGGAACATTAAGGAAGTCATCGAACCGCCAAATTTGATTGAGATTCAACTTCAATCATACTTTGATTTTCTCCAGAAAGACACTCCCGCAGCAGAGCGGAAGGATATCGGTCTTCAAGGAGTGATGAAGGAAATCTTCCCCATCAAGAGCTACGACGAAAACATTGAACTGGACTTCGTTTCCTATGAAATTGAAGATCCCAAAGTCAGTGATTACGAAGCTATCCGCTCCGGCGAAACTTATGGTGCTGCCCTACAGGTCAATTTCCGTCTGAAATCCGAAAATGAATCCAAGACGGAAACCGTTTACATGGGAGAAATTCCCATGATGACCAATCGCGGCACATTCGTTATCAACGGCGCGGAACGCGTCATCGTCTCCCAGTTGCACCGTTCTCCGGGTATTTGCTTTGAAAGTACCCAGCACCTCAACGGGAAGATGCTTCATTCCTTCCGCATCATCCCCGATCGCGGTTCCTGGCTTGAAGTCCAGTTCGACACGAACGATCTCCTTTACGTTTACCTTGACCGCCGCCGCCGCCGCCGCAAGTTTCTTGCCACAACGTTCATGCGTTACCTCGGGTTCACGTCCGACCGGGATATCGTCAAGCAATTCTACGATATCAAGAAACTGGACTTGAACGAAGATCTCACCGAAGAGGAACTCACCAACCTCGTCGTCGTCGAGTCCGTCATTCGCGACGAAAAGACCATCGTCAAGGCATTCGACGCCGTCACCAAGGGGGTCGTTCTCCAGCTTCTCCAATTCGGAGTTAAAGAAATCGAAGTCATCGACCAGTCTCAGGAAGAAGTCCTTATCAAGACCCTCAAGAAGGATCCTGCCAAGGATGAAGATTCCGCCTTGAAGGAAATCTACAAGCGTCTCCGCCCCGGCGATCCCGCTACGGCAACGCAAGCCCGCACTTTGCTCAACCGTCTCTTCAATGATCCGAAGAAGTACGACCTGACCCGTGTCGGACGTTACAAGATCAACCAAAAGCTCGGTCTCACGACCAGCCTCGACCAGCGTCTGATGACTGCCGAGGACTTTCTCAGTTCCCTCAAGTACCTTCTCAAACTCAAGAAGGGCGAAGGTGTGGTCGACGATATCGACCACCTTGGTAGCCGCCGTGTACGTGCCGTTGGCGAACTGATGGCCAATCAGTGCCGCGTGGGTCTTGCTCGTACGGAACGCCTGGTTAAGGAACGCATGACCCTCATCGACCAGAACATCGAAGGAGTCACCCCCAGCAAGCTCATCAATCCGAAGGCACTCAGCGCCGTTGTCCGCGATTTCTTCGGACGTTCCCAGTTGAGCCAGTTCATGGATCAGATCAATCCCCTGGCCGAACTGACTCACAAGCGCCGTCTCTCCGCCCTCGGACCGGGTGGTCTGAACCGCGACCGCGCCGGATTCGAAGTTCGAGACGTACATCCTTCCCACTACGGACGCATCTGCCCGATCGAAACGCCGGAAGGTCCCAACATCGGCCTCATCAACTCGATGTGTACTTATGCACGCATCAATGAATTCGGTTTCATCGAAACGCCCTACCGTAAAGTCATCAACGGTCGTGTCTCCAACGAAATCGAGTACATCACCGCCGACCAGGAAGAAGGACACCTCGTTGCCCAGGCGAACAACAAAATCGACGACGAAGGCAACTTCCTCACGGCAAACGTGACCGCCCGTCTCGGAGGCGACTTCATCGAAGTCGACCCGATGGACGTCACCTACATGGACGTTTCACCCAAGCAACTCGTTTCCATCGCCGCAGGCCTCATCCCGTTCCTCGAACACGATGACGCCAACCGTGCACTCATGGGTTCGAACATGCAGCGCCAAGGTGTGCCTCTCATGGTCGCCGAATCTCCCCTCGTCGGTACCGGTCTCGAAGGCAAGTCGGCCCGCGATTCGCGTTCCGTCGTACTCGCAGAAGCCGATGGTATCGTCGCCTCCGCGTCGGCCGAAGTCATCATCACCACCCCCGATGGTCAGTTGCCCGTCCGTCCCGAAGTCTTCCTTTCCGATCCGGAAAGCGTCAAGACCGATCGCGACAACGGCATCTACGTCTATCCTCTTCGCAAGTTCATGCGTTCCAATGCAGGCACCTGCATCAACCAGAGACCTATCGTCCGTCGCGGACAGGCCGTTAAGACCGGAGATGTCCTGGCTGACGGCCCGAACACCGACGGAGGAGAACTCGCCCTCGGACGCAATGTTCTCGTGGCTTACATGCCTTGGAACGGATACAACTTCGAAGACGCCATTGTCATCTCCCAGCGTGTCGTCATGAACGACACCTACACATCGATTCACATCTCTGAATTCGAAGTACAGGCTCGCGATACCAAGCTGGGACCGGAAGAAATCACCCGGGACATTCCGAATGCCGGCGACGAAGCCCTCAAAAACCTCGACCACGACGGTGTCATCCGCATCGGTGCCGAAGTGAAACCCGGCGATATTCTCGTTGGCAAGATCACTCCGAAGTCCGAAACGGAACTCGCTCCCGAAGAACGCCTCCTGCGAGCCATCTTCGGTGAGAAGGCAGCCGAAGTGAAAGATACTTCCCTGCGCGTACCTTCCGGTTGTACAGGTATCGTAATGGATGTCCGCACGTCGTCCCACAGTTCCACCCGCGGTCATGACGATCTGATCGTCGACACAGCCGAGAAGAAGAAGCAATTCAAGAAGATTAACGACGAGCACAAGAAGAAGATCGACCAATTGATCGATCAGCTTACCAAGAAGCTCTCCGACATCCTGCTGGGTGAAAAAATCCCGCTCGACGTTGTCAATGCCCAGACGGGTGAAATCATCATTCCTGCCAATCGCAAGATCACCAAGACCCTACTTCGCAAGCTCGCCCTCGTCCACGACCACATCGAAATCGACCCGAGCCCGATCCGCAACAAAATCTTTGAAATCATCACCTCCTTCGAAGGACGCTTCACCGAACTCGATGAAGAACGCGAACATCGCCTCGACCTCATGGAATCAGGAGATGAATCCGAACCTGGCGGAATCAAAGAAGTCAAGGTTTACATCGCAGCCAAGCGTAAGCTCGGCGTCGGTGACAAGATGGCAGGCCGCCACGGAAACAAAGGCGTCGTCGCCAAGATTGTTCCCGAAGCCGACATGCCCTTCCTCTCGGACGGAACTCCGGTTGACATCGTGCTGAACCCCCTGGGCGTGCCTTCTCGAATGAATGTCGGCCAGGTGCTTGAAGCTCACTTGGGCGTCGCAGCCAAGGCTCTCGGTTTCAAGGTAGCCACCCCCGTTTTCGACGGCATTCACGAATCCAAGATCTGGGATTACATGTCCCAAGCTAAAAAGATCGACGGTTTCACCTGGATTGGCGACGGGAAAGACGGCACAGTGGCCGGCAAGAGCACTCTTTACGACGGTCTCACCGGCGAACCGTTCCACAACCCGGTCGTGGTCGGTTATACCTACATGCTCAAGTTGAACCACTTGGTTGCAGACAAGATCCACGCCCGTGCAGTCGGTCCCTACAGCCTCGTGACTCAGCAACCCCTCGGCGGCAAAGCCCAATACGGCGGTCAGCGCTTCGGGGAAATGGAAGTGTGGGCACTGGAAGCATACGGCGCAGCGTACACGCTGCAGGAACTCCTTACCGTCAAATCCGACGACGTTCAGGGCCGTACGCGTATCTACGAATCCATCGTCAAGGGGGACAACTCCCTGGAAGCCGGTACCCCGGAATCCTTTAACGTGTTGATCAAGGAAATGCAGTCCCTTGGCCTGGATGTCCGTCCCGGCAGCAAGGAAGACCTCGCGAAGTCCCGCGACGAGCTGGACGAACTGGGTGACCTCGACCTTTCCTTCGACATGTCCGCCGATATGTCCGACATCTCCTCTGATGACGACATCCTCGGTGACCTGTAACCATATCCTCGTCCAACCAGAACACACACAGTTCAAAATCCGCCTTGCGTCTTCAGGGGCGCAAGGCAAAACCCCACCACTCCAAGCTTAATCAGATATGTCTGAAGCCCCTTCCATCCGGGAACTCCATGGATATAACGACAAGCCCAAGTCGTTCGATCAAGTATCCATCACCGTTGCCAATCCCGACGCCATCCGCGCCTGGTCCTTCGGTGAGGTTACCAATCCAGAGACAATCAATTACCGTACGTTCAAGCCAGAAAAAGGCGGCTTGTTCTGCGAACGCATTTTCGGACCGACGCGCGATATGGAATGCGCCTGCGGCAAGTACAAGAGAGTCAAGCACAAGGGTGTCGTCTGCGACCGTTGCGGCGTAGAAGTTACCAACTCCCGAGTCCGCCGTGAACGCATGGGACACATTGAATTGGCCGTCCCCGTCTCCCACATTTGGTTCTACAAGTGCATGCCCAGCCGCATCGGCCTGATGCTGGACATGACGGCACGCCATCTGGAACGCGTCATCTACTACGAAGATTACATCGTCATCGATCCTCTGGACACGCCCCTGGAAAAGGGACAGATCCTCACTGAGGATGAATTCCGCAGTTATGAAGACGAATACGGTGACGACGCATTCAAGGCAGGAATGGGAGCCGACGCCATCCAGGAAATGCTTAAAAACATTGATCTGGAAGCTCTTATCGCCCAACTGCAGGAGGAAATGGAAAACACCAATTCCAAGCAGAACAAGCGTAAAATCGCCAAGCGTCTGAAACTCGCCCAGGGATTCCTCCAGTCCAATACCCGCCCGGAATGGATGATCATGAATGTCCTGCCGGTTATTCCTCCCGACCTCCGTCCTCTCGTTCCCCTCGAAGGCGGACGCTTCGCTACCTCCGACCTCAACGATCTGTACCGCCGCGTCATCAATCGCAACAACCGATTGAAGACCCTGCTTCAGCTCAAGACGCCGGAAGTCATCATTCGCAACGAAAAGCGCATGCTTCAGGAAGCCGTTGACGCCCTGTTCGACAATGGTCGCCATGGTCGGGCCGTAACCGGAGCTGGTAATCGTCCCCTCAAGTCCCTGTCCGACATGCTTAAGGGCAAAGGAGGCCGCTTCCGTCAGAACCTCCTCGGCAAACGCGTCGACTACTCGGGACGATCCGTCATCGTGATTGGACCGGAACTGAAGATGAGCCAATGCGGTCTTCCCAAGAAGATGGCCCTCGTCCTCTTCGAACCCTTCATCATCCACCGCCTCAAGGAACTCGGATACGTCCATACCGTACGCTCCGCCAAGAAACTCATCGACCGCAAGACGCCTGAAGTATGGGACATCCTTGAAGAGGTCACCAAGGGACATCCGGTCATGCTGAACCGCGCCCCGACCCTTCACCGCCTGTCCATTCAGGCATTTGAACCGGTTCTGATCGAAGGTTCTGCAATCCGCTTGCATCCGCTTGTTTGCAATGCCTACAATGCTGACTTCGACGGAGACCAGATGGCCGTGCACGTTCCTCTTTCCGTGGAAGCCCAGCTCGAAGCAAGGCAGCTCATGTTGTCCACCAACAACATTTTCTCCCCGGCCTCCGGCAAGCCCATCACCACGCCTACGCAGGACATTATTCTCGGCGCCTACTTCCTCACGCACACCCGTGCCGTGGAAATCAAGAACCAACAAGATAATCCCCACCTTCTTCCCCTCTTCGAGTCTATCGGAGAAGTGGAATACGCCATTGCCGCCCGCAAGATCGGCTACCACAACTGGATTCGTCTCCGCAACCCCGACTACGGTAAAAAGCCCGAAGAAGTCGTCTACGGAGACGTCACCAAAAAGGTGCTTATCACTACGGCCGGACGTGTCCGTTTTAATGAAATCTGGCCAGAGGAAATCGGTTACATCAACCGTAACGTCGGCAAGAAGCAAATGGGGGATATCATTTGGCGCTGCTACCAGACGGTAGGCAAGGAACGTACCGTTCAAACCCTTGACGCTCTCAAAAACCTCGGTTTCAAGGAAGCTACGCGTTCCGGGTGCTCCATCGGTATTGTCGACATGGTCGTTCCCTCCCAGAAGAAGGAAGAAATCGACAAGGCCTACAAAGCCGTCGAAAAAGTCACCAAGCAGTACAAGAACGGTATCATCACCGATGGCGAACGCTATCAGAAGATCGTCGACATCTGGACTCAGACCACCGACATCATCCAGAAAGCCCTCTACTCCAAACTGGAACACAACGAAGGTTCCGCCATGGCCAGCCCGCTCTATATGATGGTTGACTCCGGCGCCCGCGGTAACAAGGCCCAGGTCAAGCAGCTCTCCGGCATGCGCGGTCTTATGGCCAAGCCCAGTGGTGAAATTATCGAACGCCCGATTACGTCCAACTTCCGAGAAGGCCTCTCCGTGCTGGAATACTTCATTTCCACCCACGGCGCCCGCAAGGGGTTGGCTGACACCGCTTTGAAGACGGCAGACTCCGGGTACATGACCCGCAAGCTCGTCGATGTAGCCCAGGATGTCATCGTCTTCGCCGACGATTGCCACACATCCAACGGGATCACCGTTCATGCCATCTATGACGGTGAAGACGAAGTAGCCTCCCTCGCCAGCCGCATTTACGGACGCGTTTCCTGTGAACGTATCGTGGATCCGGTCTCCGGCGAAGTCATTGTGGACGTCAACCAGCTCATTGATGAAAAGCAGGCCGACAAGCTTGAAAAAATCGGTGTGGAACAGCTCAAGATCCGTTCTGTCCTCACCTGCGACCTCAAGCGCGGCTGCTGTGCCAAATGCTATGGTCTCAACCTCGCTACCGGCCTCGAAGTAAAAATCGGCGAAGCCGTCGGCATCATTGCCGCCCAGTCCATCGGTGAACCCGGTACGCAGCTCACCATGCGTACGTTCCACGTCGGCGGTACGGCGACCACAGCATTCAAACAGCCTATCATTAAGGTCAAGAATCCCGGTAAAGTCGTCTACCCCGAAGACCTCACCGTCGTCGAAGACGCCAATGGCAACCACGTTGTCCTCAACAAACAGGGCTCCGTATCCATCGTCAACGACAAGGGACGCGAAATTGATTCCTACCAGATCATCCTCGGTACCGTTCTCTATGTGCCAAACGGCGGTACAATCAACAAGGACGATACCCTCGCCACTTGGGATCCGTACAACGTACCTGTCATTTCGCAATTCTCCGGTAAAGTAGAATTCAAGGACATCATTGTCGGCATCACCGTTTCCAAGGAAAAGGACAATCAGACCGGCACCTCTTCCATGGTCGTCATTGAGCACAAACAGGAACTCCATCCGCAGGTCGTTATCAAGGATTCCAAGACCCACGAAATCCTGGCTTCCTACGCCATTCCCTCTGGAGCCAATATCTCCGTCAAGGAAGGTGAAAACATCACCGCAGGTACCATGCTGGCCAGAACGCCCCGCAAAGCGTCCAAGACGAAGGATATTACTGGTGGTCTTCCCCGCGTTGCCGAACTCTTTGAAGCTCGCAAGCCCAAAGATGCCTGCACGATCGCCCGTATCGACGGTACGGTCAAAATGGACGGAGTTCCCAACTCCCGCGGCAAGAAGAATATTATCGTCGTCGATCCCTCCACGGGAGAAGAAGTCGATCACCTCGTCCCGCTCAATAAGCATATCGTCGTCCACGAAGGCGACCACGTGCATCAAGGCGATCAACTGACGGAAGGCTCAGTCTCCCCGGATGAAATCCTCGACGTCTGCGGCAAGGAAAAACTTCAGGAACACCTCGTCAACGAAGTTCAGGAAGTCTATCGTCTCCAAGGGGTGGAAATTAACGACAAGCACGTCGAAATCATCATTCGGCAGATGCTGCGTAAAGTCGTCATCATCGAACCCGGCAACACCGAGTTCCTGTGGGGCGACCAGGTCGACAAAACCACCTTTGACCGCGTCAACGAAGAAACAGTCGCCAAAGGCGGTACTCCCGCCATTGCCCGACCGGTTCTCCTCGGTATCACGAAAGCATCCCTCGAAACGGAATCCTTTATCTCCGCCGCTTCCTTCCAAGATACGACACGCGTCCTGACGGAAGCCTCTACTCTCGGCAAGACCGATATGCTGGAAGGCTTCAAGGAAAACGTCATCATGGGGCACCTCATTCCCGCCGGCACGGGCTTTTCGACCTACCGTAACATTGAAGTACATCCCGCCGACGGAGTCGAAGAGATCATACCTACCCCCGAAACTCCGGACGACGGAGAAGGAGGAATCGAAGATTCCATCAACTTCGGTGAAGACCGCTAAGTCATCCCGAAGCCGATAGAATCCCCTTCCAAAACTTCAGAGGCTGTTCCGCATGTTCGGAACAGCCTCTTTTGCTTATCAATAATACGGTATCCGCACTCACAACGGAGCACAGGCATGTTCTTTCAAGGAACGTCGGGCTTCTGGTCTCGCCCAAATCGCTTCATGCCCTCCAGGGAATTCCTCATAGGAAACATCCGCAAATCTGTCTCGAAGCCTGCGGGCCTGTTCTACCGGAATCTGCCGGTCATGCGTCGCGGCCAGGATGACGACCGGCACCTTGATCCGGGGAGCATACAAGTCGGAACGGAATATTCCACCCACCAGCACGGACACCATCCAATCCGGGGCATACATCCGGGCACATGCTCCGAAACTGTCGAACGGCACACAGAGGATCAATCTTCCTACGGAGCGCCGGGCTGCTATGTGCGTTGCTACTCCGGTTCCCAACGAGTTACCTACCAGAACCACCTGTGACCAATTCCGGCCCGTCTCCTGCAAAATAGTTTCCACAACACGGATCATATCGTCCACTACTGTTTCCTCCGACGGCCATCCGGAACTTCTCCCGGAACCACGGTAATTCACTAGGAGCTTTGCCACAGGCCAGGAATCGACAGCACTTAGATAACTGGCAACATCACGCCCTCTTCCCGGGCAAAAAACGATCAAAGGCGCTCCAGGTTTCTCTTGAAACCATCCATCCAGTTGTTCTCCCCCCACCTCAAAACTCCGTTTGCTCTCCGACCATGCGGCATAACGCCGGGCATAAGTATTCGCATCCTTCATCGGTTGCGGATTGAATACTACAAGCCCCCTTCCCCACATCACCCATGCCACCCAGCAAGCCGCCAGCAAGACAAGCACAATCCCCCCCAGGATACACACTCTTTTTCCCGTACCCCGTAACATTCCTTTACTTGTTGAATTTCTCAAACATCGAATCATTACTTACGTTCCATTCTGCATTCTCCGTTGAAAGATGCAATTGAACTCTCAATTATTCTCATCCATGATTTTATCTTCAGGAAAACAGAACTTGAAACACAGCCAACAATATACGGAGCTTCGGAGTCATCCCTCCAAAGCCCCGTTGAATATCGATAATTTTAGAAACTGCTAATCCGATAGCTTGTACACCTCCGCGGCGCTCATCAGGAACGCGCCAGTGCCGTACACTTCAGTATTGCTTTTCTGCACCTGTTTCGGATCGGCTCCAACGGGTTGCACCCAGCAGAGTTTGCCTTCTGTATCGACAGAGTTCACCAGAGCCTTCCATCCCTTTTGGACAATGGGAAGAAAACGCTTCTTCGGTAACAATCCCGCATTGATACCGTAAGCCATGGCATAGGTCATAAAGCCTGTCGCACTAGTTTCCGGAGCGGGATAACTGGCTGGATCCAACAGGCTGGCGTGCCAGCATCCGTCTTCCTGCTGGAGTCCGGCAAGACGGTCACACATTTCCACGAAAAGCTTTTCATAGAAGGGTCTGTACCTCTTGTCATCGGCAGGCAGTGCCTTGAGTATCTCTGCCAAGCCCCCCATCACCCATCCATTGCCACGCCCCCAGAAAACCTTCTGCCCGTTGGCTTCCTTTTTATTGATGTACGAGGCATCGCGAAAGAACAGGCGTTCCTCAACATCGTAGAGTTTGTCATAGGTTGCCTTGTATTCACTGGAGGCAAACTCCATATACTTTTCATCCCCCGTCAAGGTATAAAGCCGGGCATAGACAGGAGGCGCCATAAACAGGGCATCGCACCACGACCAGCGTTCATACTGCCCGGAGGTGCCATGAATCATCTTGGCTGGATCCATGCAGCGATTGGCAATCACCCAGTCGGCCCGCGCCTGCGTCGGCATCTTCATCAGCTTCTTCCCATGCTTGGCATACATGTCCAGATATGCCTGACCGACACAAATATCGTCGGCATGATACATGTAAGGCCCCACCTGCCATATCATACGGTTAAAGAGCTTCTGGAGCCACTGATCATATTTTTTATCGCCGCTCAATTCCGCCCAGTCGAACATGCCTACATACAGGGCACCATTGAGCCAGCTCTGCGGAGACCGGGACGAGGGTTGATCCGGAAAGTACGAAATTTGCCAATCAGCCACTTTGCGTGCAATATTCAGCACATCCTGCTTCCGGAAGTCCGAAGCATATGACCGTGCCGGGGCATTCATGCGAATGGCTGTTTCAAAAGCACGAAATCCCGGATATTTATAGTTGTACATCCACAGAAGATTGGACTTACCCTGGGTTCCACTTACCACAAATGGTCGGACATTGTCCCTCCGGGACGATGCCGTCACTGGTTCCGATTTCCATGTTTTACCCTTATCGGATGTTTCCCAGCGCTCAATTTCGAAAATGTCCTTCACCGGGCGCGAAGCATAGACAACATCGGGATTATCATGGTCGAGGTACACCCCTCCGGAATAATTACATTCGTATTCCGACTGTTCTTTGGGGTAGACGTTTCTTTGGAACCACCGACCGGCCTTTGTGATCTTGTGATTGTTCCACTTCGAGCCATCCCAGCGAGCATACCAGTAGGAATGTTCCGTCAGGACATTGCTAAATCGGGCATATACAAGGACTGGATACTCGTTTTCATCGAAAGCCACATCCCAGATCCACGCTTTCTCCAACGTTTTGCCAGCATCATAGACCTTGTCGCATCGGGAAGGAGGCACCGCTCCGCCATCCGCCAACTTGCCAATGAGACGTCCATCAGCTCCCCAGAGGGAGCCATCCCGGTACATGGCGAAGTAGATGGAGTTTGTCGGTTCATTCCTTGGATGTCCATCTGTGAAAGCCAGAAAGATCTTATCCTTCCCGTTGTTGGTGGCCTTCAGATAGGGTCGTACGGAATTGTTCGTCTTTTCATCCTGAATCAAGGTCTGTGCCGGACTCCACGTCTTCAAATCGTCCGTATACACCATGTTCGGTTTGAAATTCGGTCCCCGGAACAAGAGGTAAATCCTGCCGTTTTCTCCAGTCAGCAAAGCCGGATTGGTATAGCAAACCCCCATCGGACCTTTAACATCGGGTCTGATACTTAGTTCTTCATCCCATTCCGATATATCGCCGGGCTTTTTAGTTACACGGTAATAGATCGGAGAATTCTTCGTCCCTCCATGAGCGGAATAAAATGCTGCCACACGCTTGTCAGGAAGAACCAGGAAAGAAGGATTGGCGTGGTCGTCATAATCCAGCTTGTCATGAAGCTTAAACGATTTCTTCTCCCCGGAGGTAGGATTCATAGAAAAAGCCCGGATACTGCCCTCCCTGTCTACCGCTCCGCCAATGATCACACTGTCCACATACACAGCGCGTGGATCGGAAAACCAGCACCAGGCACCGTCATCGGCTACAACCTCGCAGTCTTCCGCATAAGGAGGCATGGAAGGAGGTGATGCCAAAACGGTTCCAACTCCAGAGTACCACAAAAGAGATGCGCACGCTACCGTACGCAGGTGAGAAAGCCCTCCTGACAAAAGCTTCATTCTTTTCTTCATATCAGCAGAGGAGGAATGGTGATTATTACTTATCAAGTTTGATCACGGACAAGCCGATAGGGAGGTCATGCTTGGTATTCTTCATCCCGGGAAATGGCATGTCAAAGTTGACGATGATGAGCTCGTCCCCGATCACAAGAGGTTCACAAGGCTGGTCAAGTTTGCCTCCGGCACCGGTTGTATTGCCGTTTTCGCTGATGATCCGGAAGGTAGACTTATCCACATCATACATATGGATCGAATTTCGTTTCGAATTTGTCACGTAGATTTTGTTGGTATCCCGGTCACACACGATGCCATCACAGCAATTGATCGAAGGATCATCGACAATGATTTCCTGCTTAATAGGTTTGCCACTGGCGGAAAAAGTCGTCCGGGAAATCACACCGTCACCGAATCGTCCACTGTACATGCGCCCCTGATTATCGAACGTAACGCCATCGGCTCCGTCGGTTTCCGCTTGGGGATCTGCAGACGGTTTGGCATCATACTGGGCTACCAGATGAGGATCGGAAGCATTGGGAAGCAGCTTCACTTCGCCCTTCTTCATCTCATCGAGGGAAATGGCATAAACCCCGCTCTGATTCGGCTTGCCGGGAAGATCGAAATGGGTATCGCTGACATATGCCTTTCCATTATGCCAACGCACGGCATTGGCCAGTTTAAAGCCGGATGCCGCCACTTCACACCGTATGGGCTTCCCGTTTTCCACAACAATACGAAGAAGGCGAGATTTGTAGTTTTTGTCGTTAAAATACTGATTATCGGCAATGTACAGATTACCGTCGGGTCCAAATTCAATGCCCATGGGGTGTACCTTGCCCGTGTCCGGATGAGGAGTCAGTTTATCGAACCAAATACTTACATTCCTGTTTTTATCGATACGGAACAATTTGGATCCACCTACCTTCTCATAGTCGATGTAATTCGGGGCGGAAAGAATAATGCTTCCGTCAGCCGCCACAGACATGCCGTCGGGTACCGAACAAGTAGCGGGATCCAAATTGACAAACATCTGCGGTTTCAAAGAAAGCGGAGGGAGGACCTGGGTTGAAGCGACGGCATTCGTCGATTCCGGTAAACTGGAACAACCAGCAGAAACAAGAACAGCACCAAGCGCCGACACTAAGAGGAGATATTGGTTTTTCATAAAAAATTGTGTGATACGAGAAATACGACTATCTCTGACACAATCTTTCATCAATAAAAACACGGGCGGCTCCGTTCCTTGAGAACGTTAAGCCGCCCGAGCAGGCCATTCAAAAAGCCAAGGTATATTTTAACGTTTGGTCGGGAATTTTTTCTCAATCAACGTCTTGCCATCCGTATCAAAGGCGCGCATTTTAATGCCGCTCCTGTCAATATCCAGTCTGGCTCCGCTGTGGTTGCTACCGACCAGAAGAGGATAGTTCCTCTTTCCTCGTACCGGTTCATGGAAGTCATACCTATGCGTATGCCCGGCAATCATCAGATCAATCCCAGCCTTATTCAGCATATTGAGCATCTTGGAGCTGATGTCGTTCATTCCATGTTCCTTGTTATATTGCTCAATTTCAGAAATCGGGAAATGGGACATCACAATGCGATGGCGTGCCTTTTTGAAATCCGGACTTTGCAGAACACCCTTCAACCACTCGGCCTGTTCCGTCCTGTAATGATCAAAATCCGTCAATCCGGCATAAACAGGATGCGTATCGGGTTTATCCTCTCCACAATCCAGAAATATGACAAACGTATCTCCAATCGTTTGCGTTCCGTATATATTCCCGCTCTCTTGAGGAACATAGCCAGAATAGTCGCGAGCCAAAGCCCCTCTCGTTTCATGGTTGCCGCGGACAAGAATAAAGGGCTTTTCTTTGGCAAACATATTGACGCACAAATCAATGTAGCTCTTGTAAGGTTGTCCCGCAGACGTACAGTAGCTTGTAATATCCCCCACGAGGAACATGGCGTCGCAAGAACCATAGTCTCCAAGCTCCAGTAATTTTTTCAGTTTGCCGGGGTCATCGTGAATATCGCTGGCCGCAAACAGAGAACATTTGTCAATTCTCGGTGAAAAGGTTTTGAAATCATACCACGGAGACTGGATCTCCTTGCCATACACCACCTTGTAAGGTTGAAAAGTGGTAATCTCCTTAGAACAAAGCCGGTACTGGTAGGCTGTACCCGGTTCCAAATCGTGAACGCGAATGGCATTGAATGTATTGTTGGCTTCCTTCAACCCGTCTCGACGAGAATAATAAACTTTGGCATCACTGTCGGGAGCGCCTTGTTTCTTCACTTCAACCCAGGAAAATCCTTTCCCCGTTGTCGTAAACAGGAAGGAAACCCCCTTATTGCCGACTTCCTGCAAATAGGGACCGTGGTCAAATGAATATTCGTCCCCGGCCAAGGCCGGGTTTGCGTAAAAGCTCAAACTCAACAGAGCTGCAGCTACTAATAACTTGATTTTCATGGTATCGTACAATGGTAGATGAATAAATTCTGTACATGACCACTTACGTTCCTGTAAGGATAAAAATTTCCTTTATCCTGATTTTTTCTGAAAAATTCATTCCCATTCATCCGGAAATATCTTTTCCATGAAAGATTGCCTCTCCTCCGGGCGTAGGTGATTGTATGAGTTTTTCCTTTCTCACCTCTTGGAGGGCATTCATGCTCCTGGCTGTAACATTCCTGCCATGTTTGTCCGAATCAAAGGGAGAGGAGCTCCCCCGCCCGGCACCTTCCTCATTCGTCGATCCCCACATTGGAACGGGAGGGCACGGACACGTTTTTGTGGGAGCCAGCGTGCCTTTCGGACTCGTCCAGCTTGGTCCTACCAATGTTTCCCAAGGCTGGGACTGGTGTTCCGGATACCACATATCGGACGCAAGTATCATCGGCTTCAGCCACACGCATCTGAGCGGTACAGGATGCCACGATCTTGGAGATATCTCCCTCATGCCAGTCATCGGAGAAGTTCCCTTGTCCCGCGGTTCCAAGGATAATCTGCTTTCCGGAGTCGGATCATCCTTCGACCATTCCTCGGAACAAGTTCGACCCGGATACTATGCCGTCCATCTGGACCGATTCGGGATTGATGTGAAATTAACAGCCACACAGAGAACAGGTTTCCACAAATACACGTTTCCCAAGACTGAAGACGCACGAATCATCGTAGACCTGAAACATGGGGTCGGCAGTGGAAATCAAACCGAAGTCCAATTCCACCGGGAGAGCAATACCGTCATATCGGGATTCCGCCACACCAAAGGCTGGGCAAACAATCGGAAGCTCTTCTTCGTCATAGAATTTTCTCGTCCGATGAAACAATGGATGGAATCCGAAGGCTCACATCCGTCGACAAACTGTCCCGGCAAGCCTTTCGGACAGGCTGTCTTCGATACAAGGGACGAGAACCCCGTCTTCGTCAAAGTCGCTATCTCACTGGTGAGCGTGGAAAATGCCAAGGCCAACATGCAAGCCGAACTACCCGGTTGGGATTTCAACAAAACCGTGATCCAAGCCGATCAGGCCTGGAACCGCGAACTCTCCAAAATTTCCATTTCCACTCGTAACGACAAAGTACGCCGCATCTTCTACACCGCCTTGTACCATACCATGATCTACCCTGCCGTCTGTTCCGATGTCAACGGGGACTATCGCGGGGCGGACGGCAACATCCACAAAAGCTCTCATCTCCAGTACACGGGATTTTCTCTTTGGGATACCTACCGTGCAGCCCATCCCCTGATGACTCTCATCCAACCTGAAAAAGTACCCGACCTGATCAACTCCATGCTGGACATCTACCAAAAGCAGGGGAAATTGCCCGTCTGGCACCTGATGGCCTGTGAAACAGACTGCATGGTAGGCAATCCGGCCGTTTGCGTCGTCGCAGATGCCGTAATGAAAAATTTTGAGGGGATATCAGCCGAAAAGGCATTCACAGCCATGAAGGAATCCTCCCTTTTAGACGAACGCGGACTCAAGTACCTCAAGGAATACGGCTATATTCCCTATGACAAGGAAGGAGAAGGTCTTTCCAAATGCATGGAATACGCCGTCGCCGACTGGAGTCTTGCCCAGGTTGCGGACAAACTCGGAAAAACCCAGGATCACGATTACTTCCTGAAACGGAGTAAATCCTATAAGCATTACTTCGACCCGAAAACGGAATTCGTCCGGGGATTATCCTCGGAAGGAGTGTTCGGAAAAAACTTCGACCCGTTTGTCTCCGTCCACCGGAACAATGATTATACCGAAGGCAATGCATGGCAATACACCTGGCTGGTACCGCACGACATAAAAGGACTTGTCGAATTGTTCGGGAATACGGAAAAGTTCCTGGCCAAACTAGACGGGCTATTTACGGCACAGGGAGATCTAGGCAAAGACGCCTCCCCCGACATCTCCGGAATGATCGGGCAGTATGCGCATGGCAACGAGCCCAGCCACCACGTCGCCTACATGTACACTTGCGTCGACAAACCATGGAAAACAGCGGATAAAGTCCGGGAAATACTTTCCACCATGTATGACGACACGCCGGAGGGACTCTGCGGCAATGAAGACATGGGACAAATGTCCGCCTGGTACATCCTTTCCGCCCTCGGATTTTACCAAGTAGAGCCGGCAGGAGGCAAATTCGTATTCGGCAGTCCGATTGTCGATGGAGCGGAACTCCAGGTCGGGAACGGGAAAACATTCCGTATCATCGTCCGCGACAATAGCCCCGAACGTAAATATATCGGAAAAATTCTCTTGAACGGAAGACCGCATTCACTGAAGTTTATCGACTTCAAGGACATTGCAGCCGGAGGAACACTGGAAATCCAGATGACCGGGGATTCCTCCCTCTGCTGGCTGCCGTCCTGCAATGAGTCCTCCATGGCTTCCAATCCCTGACATTCCGCTATGTTCTTCAAATTCCTGATTCCGCTCATCCTCCTTGCCGCCGGCATTCCGGCTCTTGCCATGGATGATCATTATGAATTGAAAACGGACTGGAAATGTCTTCCCTCCACGCAAACAACCGCCTCCGGAGAAACAATTTCCAATCCTTCGTTCGCTCTGGACAACTGGAAACCCGCTGTTGTGCCCGGAACCGTCCTGACCACGCAGCTGGCCAATGGAGAAATTCCCGATCCGTTCTACGGCATGAACAATGAAAAGATCCCGGACATCCATGCCACGGGCCGAGAATACTATACCTACTGGTTCGTCAAGGACTTCCGGGAACTTCCTCCCAAGGAAGGAGGGCAGGTATGGCTAACGTTTCGAGGCATCAATTATTCCTGTGATATTTTCCTGAATGGTCACAAGGTCAACGCCAAACCCTATCGGGGAATGTTCCTGAGGAAAACGTTCAACATCACAGACTTATTGAAGCCCGACGGAGTGAACCGTCTGGCCGTAATCGTCTATCCCCCGGATCATGTCGGCAATCCGAACGGGGGCCAGGGAGGAGATGGACGCATCGCCCGTAACCTGACGCATCAATATGTGGCCGGATGGGACTGGATCCAACCTATCCGAGATCGTAACACCGGCATATGGGACAAGGTCATTCTGGAAAAAACCGGACGTATCCGCATCAAGGAACCGCATATCGTCACCCGCGTCCCCGGGGTCAGGAAACCATCATCTCCCCAGGAAAATGCCTTTATGAACCTTTCTGCCGAACTGGAAAACCCCACCGGGCAAACAGTTCGCGGTACGCTTGCCTGTCTCCTCGGCAATAAACAGACAGAATGCCGTGTGGAAATCCCTCCGAACTCCACTGTCCAAGCAAAACTACCAGAGATCGTTCTGGAGAATCCCAAACTCTGGTGGCCAACCGGTTACGGTCCCCAGAATATGTACACCCTTCGCCTTGAATTCAGGGAGAACGGACAGCTATCCGCTTCGGATGTTCATTCCATCAACTTCGGTGTCAGAGAACTCGACACGGCATGGAACGAACGGACCCGCAGCCGGGAAATGTTCGTCAACGGGCAACGGCTTTTCATTCGAGGCGGCAACTGGATTATTTCCGACGCCATGCTCAGGTTCTCCCCGGAACGCTACGATGCCGAAATCCGCTACCACCGGGACATGAACCTGAACCTCATCCGCATTTGGGGAGGGGCTCTGACGGAACGTCCGGAATTCTATGAAGCCTGCGATCGCTACGGTCTGCTCGTCATGCAGGATTTCTGGTTTTCCGGCGATTGCAACGGTCGCTGGCGCGATGCACTAAAAGCGGATGATCAATGGACTCGCAGGAAGTATCCCGACGATCATGCCCTCGTACTGGAAGCTGCGGAAGACATGGTCAAAATGATCCGTAACCATCCTTCTCTTGCAGCTTGGTGCGGCGGCAATGAAATCCCCCCTCCGTCCGGGATTCTGGATGCCCTCAGAAACCGCATCCTGCCCAGCCTGGATGGAACCCGCTGGTTCATCGACTACTCCAACTCCTGCGAGATGTCCTACAATTCTCTGGGAGGAAATGGGGACGGTCCATACAGAATCCAGCCGATATCGACTTTCTGGCAGGAAAAAACCTGGCCGTTCAACTCGGAAATAGGCTCGATCGGAGTTGGCGACTATGAATCCCTCGAACGATTCATCCCCGAAGATTCCATGATCGTCCCTACCCTTGATCCAACCGAACCTTTCGGAGAAAAGGTCAACGATGTCTGGACCTACCACAAATACACGGGAGTCGGATACGAAGACCATTTGATCCCCTATGGTCCCCCTTCCGATGTGCGGGACTTTACCCGCAAGGCTCAACTCGTCAACTATGAGCAATACCGGGCAATTATGGAAGGATTTTCCTCCCATATGTGGGACTGGTACACAGGATTTATCATCTGGAAAACACAAAATCCATGGACGGCCATGCGGGGACAAATGTACGACTACTATTTGGACCCCAACGCCTGCCTCTTCGGGACCCGCAAGGGTGGCGAACCCCTCCATGCCATGTGCAACCCTGTTACGGGAGAAGTCATGGTCGTCAACAACGGACTGGAGCCGGCCCGGGATGTCATGCTCGTCGTCCGTTTGTTCAACACGGAAGGCAAAGAGAAAAAGAACGACCAGGTATTCTGCTACGTCAATGCCTCCAATTGTCTGAAGATCATGTCCCTGTCTGCAAGAATCAAGGATGTATGCCGGGACAAGGGAGGCTTCCTTCTGCTCCAGCTAATGGACGCCGATGGGAAACTCATCAGTGACAATTTCTATTGGTTTCCGAATCAGGACGGACAATATTCCGGACTCCGCTCCATGAGCAAAGCCGATCTGCAGGTAACAGCCACCTCTCCGAAACCGGGAACAGTCATCGTCCGACTTACCGCCCCGAAAGAGGGAGGGATAGCATTCTTCAACCGCATCTCCCTGGTGGACGCCAAATCGGGTAAACGTATCATGCCTGCCTTCTACCAGGACAACTATGTCTCCCTCGTTCCCGGCTCCACCCGGGAAATTCCTATCGACTATATTCCCGGAGACAACGGAATTCCGGCGGTCACCGTCGAAGGCTGGAATGTCGATCAACAAACTATTCTCCCCACTTCACCACAACTATGAATCGAATACTCATCCCCTGCGTCTGCATGGCGCTGGCAACCGGATCCTTTGGCGGCCAAGGAGCTACTTCATCAACATCAGGCCTGGAACAAGCCCTCTCCAAAGCCGGTTCCAATGCCCGTCCCCTGCAAGACTTGTTATCCGAACTGCCTGCCGAACAAAAAGCCGGAGCGGCTTTTCTCATCGAACACATGCCGGAACGGGATTTGACCAGTATCGACAAAGCACTCCTCTCCTCCAACATCGCCCTGGCCTATCAAGCGAAAGCATCCTTCCCTTGGGGCCGTGACATCCCTGAAGACATCTTCCTCAACGATGTCCTCCCCTATGCCGTCGTAGATGAAACCCGTGAAAACTGGCGTCAGGGATTCTTCGACCTCTTTGGGAAACTCGTTCACGACAGCAAATCCATCCGGGATGCAGTGCTCTCCATCAACTCAAAAATAGGCAAACTGACGGGGGTGGACTATAATACGCTCCGGGAGAAGCCCAACCAATCCCCTTCGGAGTCTATCCGCCAGCATATGGCATCATGTACCGGATTGGCCATTCTGCTAGTGGATGCCTTTCGGTCAGTCGGCATTCCGGCCCGGTTCGCCGGAACGGCTTCATGGCACGACGATCGCGGCAATCATAGCTGGGTAGAAGTATGGATGGACGGCAAATGGTACATCACGGAATACTATATGCCCCGCCAGCTCAATCACCCGTGGTTCCTGGCAAACGCCGGCAAGGCTAACCCGGACAATCGCCAATATGCCATTTACGCCACTTCCTTCAAACAAACGGGAGAATCCTTCCCCATGGTCTGGAACGATCAATCCCAGGAAGTCCACGCCGTCAACGTTTCGCAGAGATACATCGACACCTGCGAGGCCATGGAAGAACAAGCCGTCTCCCAAGGCACGCATGTCCCAGTCTCCATCCGCATCTTTAAAAATTCCGGCAGCAACTCGAATTCCGGAGACAGAGTCGCCGTCAACGTCGATGTCTTCGACGGTCAGCTCCAAATGGACGGAGGCCGTACTTCCGGCCCCTTACAGGACATGAACGATGTCTTGACGTTCCTTCTGGAAAAGAACAAAACCTACACCTTCCGCTATCAGGATGCCTCCGGAAACACGAAAGACATCACAGCCACCGTCAAAGACAGTCCTATGACTGTGGATGCTACTTTTGAATAAGCATCATCATCGCATTGCACAGTCAATGGCTCTCAGGGCGTAGGCATACGCCCCGACGGCCACGGCTTCGCTGGTTCCCAATCGCGTGATACCGATGCCGATTCTCTTCCGAGGATCGTAAATGACTTCCCGTCCGGAACCCGGTACGATCAACCGGCGTTCGTCTCCCAACAGGAAGTTTTCCATCTGAGATGGATCTTCCAGATCAAAAGCCTTCTGAACCAATCGTGGCAATTCCCGTCCATCGTAACTTCTGATTGTCCCGTTCATTTCCTCCAGAACGCTGTCCATGAAAAGCCTGTGTCCGTAGGCCAGACCTCCGCCGATCACAATCAAGGTATCGAACAACGTCGCAGCCGTTGCAAAAACATCGCCAAGCAGGCGTCCCATTTCACGATACGCCTCACGGGCGGCGCGAGAATCCCCCTCACGCTTACCGAGGGCAATCTCCTCAATGTCCCGGGCAGATAAATGAGTGGCCTCCGGCAGCCCTGCTTCTCGTGCATACGTTTTCTGAATCGCACGGATGCACGCTCCCTCTTCCGCAAAAGTCCCCGGATGAAGCTTATTGTTCATCAGCCACACTTCCAGGGCATTGGAGTTATCGCCTATATACAACTGCCCATTCATCACAAGCCCCCCGCCGAATCCGGTCCCCAGAGTCACACCAAACAAATTGCGGAACTTCTTCGGGCTACCCGCCTTCGCCAGCGCCTCATTAACCTGGGGCAGCAATCCGGCCACGGCTTCGCCATAGACAAACAAATCGCCGTCGTTGTTAATGAAAACGGGCACACCAAACTCATCTTGGAGGATATCCGCCAAGGGAACGCCCCCTGCATAGGCCGGAAGATTGCCAACATTGTCAATAATACCCCTGGGATAATCGGCCGGTCCCGGAAATGCAAAACTGATGGCGGCAGGCGCCTGCCCCGTTTCTTCAATCAGGGCTCTGAACCCTTTTTTGATATTCTCCAGGGAACGTTCTAAATTCCGGGCTTCCGAAGCAAGCCGAACCGGAGTTCCAATACGGCGGTTCCCTTGCATGGCGGCAAAAACGAAATTCGTCCCCCCCGCATCCAAAGTCAGAACAATACGGTCATCACGGTCGGAGTCCACCTCAGGCATCCCTCCCTTCTTTCTTTTCGGATTTCATTACCAACCCGACCCCCAATATGTAGAGCACGGCCACAAGAGGTACAACAAAACCGTAGAAAAGATTGCCGGAGGCATCGCCGATCCACCCCATGAGGGGCAACAGGAAAGCCCCTCCGCAAATAGCGGATACCATCAATCCTGACAACTCGTTCGCCTTGTCGGGCAACCTGTCGATCGCCATGGAAAACACAAGGGGGAAAATGTTGGCAAACCCAAGAGCCAGCACGACAAGAGACGCCGTCGTCACAATCTCACGGGCATCGGGAGAAGCAATCAGCCCGACCGCGTTGCTACCCAAGACCAGAAGAATAAATCCAGCCAGAGATACATAGCATGTCGCCACCAGAAAACGTCCCGGCCGTACTTTACGTAGCAGCATCGCCCCCAGAAAACGCCCGATCATGATCGTCACGAAAAAATACATCACAAACTTGGTCGCCAAGGATTGATTGATTCCGAATTGCTCGGAAAAATACACGGGCATGCCGGATGCCATACAAACTTCGGCTCCCACATACACGAAAATGGCAAGGACGGAAAACGCCACGGACGGATCCCCCAGAAGGCGGATGCACGACCCCAGAGAAGCCGTCTTGCCCGCATCAGACTTTTCCTGAACCTTCAACGTAGCAACGGAAATAATAGATACCGCGACGGCCACTGCAAAAATAGGGAACAGAACATTCCAGCTCTGAGTCTCGGTATAACCCATCTTGCCCGCCATGAAAAAAACGAGCGGAGCCGTAAAGGAACCAATAGCCTTGGTAAACTGCCCCAGGGAAAGATTGCTGGAATACCTTCCCTCATCCGACACGTCACGCATGATCGGGTTGCCGGCTACCTGAAGGATCGTAGCTCCGCCTCCCAGAAGAAGGATGGAAAGCAGGAAGACAGCATACCTGTCTAACCCGAACAACATCACAGTCAGAATACCTATCAGAGCAACGATCAACCCTGTCAGCAACGTCTTTTTGCGACCGCATTTGTCCTGGAAAAGCCCCATTGGCACCGAGAGCAGGCCGAACATGATAAACCCCGCCGATGCAATGAAACTGGATTCGAATGTCGTCAGAGAAAAATGATCTTTTGCCACTCCCACAAAGGTATTGACGGCATCGCCAAACCCCATACATAGGAACGAAAGGAAAACAGGTAGTGTCTTGCTGTTCATAATCGTATAATAATCAGTTAAAAAATAAGTCAGGGGAGACGATTCAGAAGATCGGTCTTTCCTTCACCGACCAGTTTCAGGATGAGCTCTCCAAAAAGCGTATTCTGCCATGCGAACCACTCGCGGGTAAACTTGCCGGCATCGTCCTTGTGGAAAGATTCATGGATGAACCCGGTTCCGGCATCGGTTTCCAGCAGCATCCTGATACAAGCAGCCGTCTCTTCATCGTCACGGCTCGTAAACGCCTTCATCATGATGCTCATCGGCCAAATCATGTTCATCGAAACATGGGACACATGAGGTCCTCCGATTCCCTCGCCTGCCCTTCCCTTGAAAAAGTAGGGATTATGCTCGCTCCACACCAGGCGGCGCGTATTCAAATAAACCGGATCGTCCGCCGGGACATCCCCCAGATAAGGCATGGCAAGCAAACTCGGTACATTGGCATCGTCCATAAACAGGTGATTACCGTACCCGTCCACCTCATAAGCGTACACACGACCAAATACAGGATGCTCCACGACCGCGTATTTCTTTAACGCCGCTTCGACCTCGTCAGCCAAAGCCAGGCATTCGCTCGCCAGTTCTTCATCATGATTGACCGATTGCAGGATTTCCGCCGCCTTGCGCAACGAGGACACGGCAAAGAAATTCGACGGCACCAAGAAAGGAAACGTCGTTGCATCGTCTGACGGACGAAATACGGAGGCAATCAGGCCCACCGGTTTACAGGGATTGCCCCATCCGTCATTCATGACCGTGTCGGAGGCCTTTTCCGTCTTGCGCTGGAATTTGTAAGGCCCGGGATTCTCTTTCCTCTGCTGTTCTCGGAAAGTTGCCACGATACGCCGGACAGCCGAGCTCCATTCCGCACCGAACACGGAATCGTCCTTCGTCGTCTTCCAATAACGGTAGGCCAACCGTATGGGGTAACACAAGGAATCGATTTCCCACTTACGCTCATGGAGTTCCGGTTTCATATCCGTAAGGTCGGACTCCCACTCGCTACCAGTCGGCCCGTCATTAAACGCATTGGCATAGGGGTCAATATTGATGCATTTCATCTGACGGAGGATCACCCCCGCCAGCATCTTCCTCAACTTCTCATCCTTGTTAGCCAGTGGAACATACGGCCACACCTGAGCCGCGGAATCGCGCAACCACATGGCGGCAATATCCCCGGTATAGACAAACGTATCATCCACTCCGTCCTTCTCACGGTAATGCACCGTCGTATCCAGAGTATTGGGAAAACAGTTCTCGAACATCCAGCGTAACTTCGGATGGGTCAACATCCCTTTGACGCGTGCAATTTCTTCATCAATACTTCGAGAAATAAACAACCGCTCTTCCACGGGAGGACGTTTCGTCTTCGTGTAAACATCCCGTGCTACATCCGGCTGGATATTCTGATCCTGAGGCGTCCGAGACCAACAAAATCCCCCAAACAAAAGAAGAACAACTCCGTACCCGACAAGCACTTTTCTTCCTTTTTCCATCATGAACAAACCGGATATTTGCATAAATTTAAGTAATGCTATGGAATTCACCGATGCAACTCAACCATTAATTTACAGCCTTTCGCATTTTAATTCCCCAACATTTGGCTCCTCTACCACCCGTCGAATTCCACTTCCGAATACGTAAAACGTTCTTGTCTCAATACCCCCAGCCAGTAAGAACATACCGATGTATGGAACAGGACGATCCGCAAGTCTTGCAAAACCAACCGAAACCATGCACAGACAGTCTCTTCGCTTGACGCTCATACTTCGTACTATTAGCATTCGCCGGAATTTTTTACCCTCGGAAGGCCGGTATCCATTATGAGCATTGAGCAGAAACGCAACTTTTCCATCATCGCCCACATCGACCACGGAAAGACGACTCTTTCCGATCGTCTGTTGGAATACACCAACACGATTTCCGACCGTGAGAAACAAGACCAGCTTCTGGACGCCATGGATCTGGAACGGGAAAAAGGCATTACCATCAAATCCCACCCCGTAACCATGCGCTACAAGGCGCGCAACGGACAAACCTACGAACTGAATTTGCTGGATACCCCGGGCCACGTGGACTTCTCTTACGAAGTATCCCGTTCTCTGGCTGCTTGCGAAGGTGCGCTCCTCATCGTCGATGCCGCTCAAGGAGTTGAAGCCCAGACATTAGCCAACATGCACCTGGCTATGGACCAAAAACTGGCTATCGTGCCGGTCATCAACAAGATCGACCTTCCCAGCGCCAATCTCCCGAAAGTCTTCAAACAACTTGAAGACATCATCTGCATCCCCCACGAAGAAGCCATCCAGGCATCCGCCAAAGCCGGTATCGGCATCGAAGACATTCTGGAAGCTGTCGTCGAACGAATTCCTCCTCCCAAGGATAGCCCCGACGGCTTGCTGCGCGCCCTTGTATTCGACTCCGTGTACGACTCGTACCGGGGCGTCGTCTCCTACGTACGCATCGTTTCCGGCTCCGTCAAGCGCGGCATGCGCGTCAAGCTCTTCGCCACGGACGAAGTATATGAAGTCAAGGAGGTCGGCATTTTCACTCCCAAAATGACCAAGTCCGACGAACTCAGCACCGGAGACGTCGGCTACATCATCGCCAATATGAAGGCAGCCTCCGATGTCAAAATAGGCGATACCTATACCGACGTCGTCCACCCATGCGACAAGCCCTTGCCCGGCTTCAAGGAAATACGTCCCATGGTCTTTTCAGGCATCTACCCCGTCGATTCCTCCGACTTTGAAGCCTTGAAAGCAGCCATGGCCAAGCTTCAGATCAACGATGCCGCCTTCACCTTCATGGCGGAATCGTCTATCGCTCTCGGATTCGGTTTCCGCTGCGGTTTTCTCGGGCTGCTGCATATGGAAATCGTCCAGGAACGTCTGCGGCGAGAATTCAACATGGATGTCATTTCCACCTACCCGTCCGTCATCTACGAGGTCACCAAGACCAACGGAGAAGAGCTCTTGGTAGACAACCCGAGCCTTCTGCCCGAACCACAGGAAATCAAGGAAATCCGTGAACCCATCGTCAAGGTTTTCATCATGCTTCCCGGCGACTACATCGGCGACATCATGCAACTGGTTCTGGAAAAACGCGGTAATGTCGTCAACACCGAGACTATCGATGACATGCGCGTCATGCTCACCGCCACTCTTCCTCTCGCCGAAATCCTCGTCGATTTCAACGACAAGCTCAAATCCATGACGCGCGGCTACGGTTCCATGGACTACGAACATGACGGTTACGCCCCTGCCAATCTGATCAAGATGGACATGATGATCGCCGGAGAACCCGTCGACGCCTTCTCCATGATCGTTCACCGCGAAAAGGCAGAATCCCGTGGACGCGATCTGGCATCCCGCCTTAAGGAAGTCATCCCCCGGCAATTGTTCACTGTTGCCATCCAGGCTTGTATCGGCGGTAAAATCATCGCACGGGAAAGCATCTCTCCCATGCGTAAGAACGTAACTGCCAAATGCTACGGAGGCGACGTCACCCGTAAACGCAAACTTCTCGAAAAGCAAAAAGAAGGGAAAAAACGTATGAAGGCCATCGGCCGGGTCAACATCCCTCAGGAAGCCTTCATCCGCGTTCTCAAATCCGGGGATTGATTCGGCAAAGGGCCCGAACATCGGTTATTTTCTTACGGAGAGCCATGAAATCCGGGGGCTTCCCGTTTGGAGATTGAGACTGGCGGCTCTTTATGCTACAAATCGGAACATGAGAAAGTCGTTGCTGCAAATTTCGATCATTGCGGTTGCCTCCGTATTGCTGGTGTCCTGTGCCACAACGGATCCGGCAGAAGACAAGCCGGATAGCAAGGAGGCCCAATCCAAGGGATTCCTCTCCCAATTGACGGAAGAAACACAGGGATTCAGCAATCCCGACGGATTCATGCCGCCGGGACTCATGAGCGGTGGGAACAGGAAGCAACTCAAGGAACTGGAAACCAAAAGCACGCAAGACCTCCTGACTCTCAAGGCAGATGAAGACATCATCTTCACCGACCCGGACAATCCCTATGCCGACATCAAGGAATTGGATGAAGCGTTCTCCCTCCAAAGCGAACGTTCCAAACAATGGCAGCAAAGCTATTCCAAGGCTCTACGAGATGCCCGCCGTTCCGGCAAACCGATTCTCATCTGGTTCCATGACAGCAAATATAGCCCGGCCAGCCAGAAAATAAGTGCGGAATTGTTCAAATCCGATGCATTTGAGGACTGGGCCAAAGACAACCTGATCCGCGTCTGCTACGACAAATCAGCCGAGTACGACACAACCGCCCCCAACAAGGATCAGAACGTCATTATCGGCAATCTCGCTACCAAAAAGAAGGAATACGTCATGAGAGCCTTCTCCCATTATGGAGTAAAGGGAACTCCCAACGTTATTATTCTCACACCGGATGGACGCCAGGTCGCCTCGTGGAAGGGATATTCCGGAGGAAATTCCAAAAATGTCATGGACCGCATCCGCCAGGATGTTGAAACAGCCAACAAACAATTCTCCGATTTCAAAAAACATCTCAGCTCCGCCGGATATCGTGATTGGACAGGCAAAAACGGCACCAAAATATTCGCTAAATTCGTCCGTTACGATCCCAAGAAAAACATGGTATGGCTTAAGGAATTCGACGGGACTCAATTCAGTTCGTCTCTGAACCTGCTCAGTGACGAAGACCGGGCCTATGTCGATAAAAGACAATGATCTGACTCTTGTTCTATTGAACATTCTTCGTTCAGAACGAATCATATCCCATACAGGACATTCCAGTCCGGGCAAACCAACTTCTATCATGAAAATTACTTTCATCCCCATTTTGCTTCTGTTCGGCCTCTTGGTCGCATCCTGTTCGACAACTCCGCAAGAACGCATCGACGCCAACTTGCCGGCCTTCCAGAAACTAGCTCCACGAGAACAATACCTCGTTCTTGCCGGGCAAATCTCTCTCGGCATGACTCCGGAAGCCGTCAAACTGGCCTGGGGAGATCCGGACTCCATTTCCCGCGGCAATTTGGACGGAATCCCCTCGGAACGATGGATCTACCAGAAAGGCGGCAGCGGGTTCTCCTTCGGCGTCGGCGGAGGAGTCGGTCATTACCATAACGGATCCTCCATGATCGGTACGGGCATCGGTACGACATTCCCCATCTCGACCATTCCTCCGAACACTTCCTACGTCCTCTTCAGCAAAGGCAAAGTAACGGCTTGGGAAGGTTCGGGACACTGAAAAAATACCTGCCCGAACATTTCCTCTGACGTGCTGGCGGCTTGACCACCCGCCTGTTTTATTCTGCAATGGGCAGACCATGTTGCATCTTTACGACACGCAAAGCAGAACCATCAGGGAATTGTCACCAATCGACGGCAAACGGTTCCGGTTTTACTGTTGCGGTCCGACGGTGTACGGTCCGGCTCATATTGGCAACTTCAGGACCTTTGTTCTTCAAGATGTCTTTCGCCGTGTCTTGGAGCTCGGCGGAGTCACGACCATGCATGTCCGCAATCTCACCGACGTAGACGACAAAACGATCCGGGACTCTCAAAAAGCCGGTATGAGCCTGGCGGATTTCACTCAGGGATGGACGGACAAATTCCATGCCGATTGCGCAGCTCTAAACTGCCTCCCTCCCCATATCGAACCTTCCGCTGTCAGCCATATTCCGGAACAAATCCGCATGGTGGAAGACCTCATGACCAAGGGTCATGCCTACGCATCGGAAGATGGCTCCGTGTATTTCAAAATTTCCTCTTTCGGAGAATACGGCCAGCTTTCCCATCTCGACAAAAGGGAACTCGACTTGGGAAAAACCGCCAATGAACGTTCCAATGCCGACGAATACGAAAAGGATTCCGTTGCGGACTTCGTCCTCTGGAAGGCCCGCCGCCCCGAAGACGGGCCGAACTACTGGCAATCGCCATGGGGAGAAGGCCGTCCGGGCTGGCATCTTGAATGCTCGGCGATGATCAACAAATACTTCGGTCCGGATTTCGACCTCCACTCCGGAGGAGTCGACCTCGTCTTCCCGCACCATGAAAACGAAGTAGCGCAATCACGCTGTGCCTGCGGAGGCCATTTTGCCCGCAATTGGTTTCATATCACCCACTTGTTGGTTGACGGAGGCAAAATGTCCAAATCCCTGGGCAACATGTACACGCTGGAAGATCTCTCCCGTCTCGGACACATCCCGGAAGCCGTCCGCTATGTTCTGGCCGGAGGCTACTACCGCCGCCCTCTCAACTTTACGCTGGACTCCCTCAACGATGCTCGAGCCTCACTCGCCCGCCTCTCTAAATTCGACATGCAACTGGCCGAACGCTCCGGCAATGCAGCTATCCCGCCCTACAAGCAACTCTGCCGGAAAACGCCGGATCTCGGAGAATTCCAGGCTGCCTGGGACAGTCTCAATGACGATCTCAACACGCCCGAAGCACTCGGCCACGTGTACAGCGCCATCAAGCGCATCAATGTCCAGGAACTTTCACAGGAACAAGCCCATGCCGTCCGGATCGCCTTCCACTTCATCCTGTCCGCATTCGGCATCACGCCAGTAGCCAAGGAACAGTCACAGGAAGAAGCACCGGAAGATGTCAAAGCCCTGGCAGAACAACGCTGGATCGCCAAGCAGAACAAGGACTGGACCGCAGCCGATACCCTACGAGGCCAGGTCGCCGACCTGGGCTGGACAATCAAAGACCGTAAAGACGGCTTCGACCTGATCCGCTCATAACCCGCTTACCGCAAACCGGACGGACATTCGGAAGAATGCGAGCCCGGTAATCTCCACACAGGAACACAGGCCGTCTCTTCATGAAAATTCTGGATCGTTATATCGCCAGGCAAATTCTGGGAGTCACCCTCATCGGGGTTATGGCCCTCAGTGCCCTGCTTTTGCTTGGTAACCTGTTCAAGGAATTACGGCCACTCCTGTTGGACAGCGGGGCTCCGACCAGTATCGTCGTGGAATTCATCTTCCAGGTCATCCCCTTCTCCCTGATGTTTTCCATCCCGTGGGGATTCCTCACGGCTGTCCTGCTCGTATACGGCAGGCTGGCTGCCGACAACGAACTGACTTCCATGCGCATGGCGGGACAAAGTCTCCTCCGTCTCAGCGCTCCGGCCATCGTCATCGCTTGCATTCTCTCCGCCTTTTGTTACTGGGTCAACATCGACATCACCCCCAAAGCCAAACAGGCTATCACGGAAATCATCGTCAAAGCTGCTGCCATCGATCCCAAGGGACTTCTGAACGAAGGCCAGGCCATTACTAAATTCGACGATCAGGAAATCTACATCGACAAACGCCAAGGAGACACCATCTACGGCATGCACGTTTACCAGCACGATGATGCAACCGGTAAATCCAAAGCCATGCATGCAAAAAAAGTCGATGTCGACTTCGATGATCAAGAGAAGATTCTCCACTTCATCTTGCACAATACCTTTGTGGAAATGTCCCAACCGAACGGCAAAAGCCAAGTCATGCTCGTCGAACGCATGCCGTGGATGATTCGCGTCAACCAGATCAAGTCCCGTAAAATACGAGCCAACAGATTCACCAACGATGAAATCCATGAGGCGCTAGAGACGCCCGGCTACCTGAATGAACGCCAGAAGCTGGAGTTTGAAACGGAACTCCCGCGGAGGGCATCGTTCTCCATGGCCTGTATCGTCTTCGCTTTGATCGGCGTCCCGCTGGCCATCAGCGCCCGCCGCAGAGATACCTCGACGGGATTCGTCCTGGGCATTATCATTGCCGCCTTGTACTTTGTTGCACTCGTTTTCGCCGACCTCTCAAGAAAAACGCCCGGTCCCCTGCCCTACATCCTGCTGTGGACACCCAACATCATCGGTTTTGCCGTCGCTTGGTACCTTCACAGGAAAGCACTCAACAGGGGCTGACGCATGCCTCAGGGAAAACCACGGGAAAAGGCTTTCCCGGTCAACGGATTTGGTGCATGATGTCTTTATGCGCGACATCCCCACCATTGCTATCGTCGGAAGACCCAATGTAGGCAAATCCGCCCTCTTCAACAGGATGGTCGGACGACGCATCGCCATCGTCCATGACGAACCAGGCGTTACGCGAGACCGTCTCAGCGCCCCCTGCACCATCACCGACTATGCCTGCGAAGTCGTAGATACCGGAGGGATTGGTGCCACGCTCAACGATACCTTTGCCGATGCCGTCGCCGCGGAAGCGGACATTGCCATGCAGACAGCCAATCTGATCCTCTTTGTCCTCGACAGCCGTGATCACGTCACTCCCATCGATCTTTCTATCGCCGCCCAGCTGCACAAGTCGCAAGTTCCCGTCATCATGATCCTCAACAAAGCGGATCATGAAACCCAGGAACTCAATATCGGCGAATTCGCCGGCCTCGGCATCGAAGAGCACGTTTTCGTCTCCTCCGCCCATGGAAGGGGCTTCCAAAAACTGGCGGAACTTCTCGACACCAGACTAAAAGCCATAGGCGCCCCCACCCGCGAAGAAATCGAAGCTGCCGTCCCTCAGGAGGATGAAGAAGAGCAAAACGGCGAACGCCCCGTCAAAGTAGCCGTCGTAGGACGCCCCAATGCCGGTAAATCCTCCCTCATCAATGCCATCCTCAACGACAAGCGAACGATCGTCTCGGACATAGCCGGTACCACGCGCGATGCCATCGATATCCCCTACACCCACGGGGACAAACCCTACATGCTCATCGACACGGCAGGCATGCGTCCTCGCTCCAAAAGAGATACCTCCGTCGAGGTCTTTTCCGCCATGCGCAGCGAAAAAGCCATCCGTCGTTCGGATATCTGCCTTCTGGTCATCGACATCGCTCTGGGAATCACCCAGCAGGATCGCCGCATCGCCGGAATCATCGCCGAAGAAGGCAAGCCCTGTATCATCGTCGTCAATAAATTCGACCTCTACCATCCCACCGCTCCTTTCAAAGCCAGACGAGAAGAAGCCAAGGAACATATCCGGACCGAGCTTTTCTTCCTGGACTACGCGCCCTTCGTTACAGTCTCCGCCCTGAAAGGCAATGGCATCGACGACATTTTCCGCCAGATCGACACCATTCGAGAAATCGCCCAGAACTACCCCTCCACCGGCAAGCTCAACCGCATCCTGCAAAAAGCCATGGAGAGCAATCCTCCCAAAGTTGCCAAATCCGGACACAAGCGCCTGCGTCTCTACTATGCTACAGCAGCAGTCGATCCCAAATACGACATCATTCCCGTCCCGAAGTACGTCCTGTTCGTCAACGACAAGAACCTCCTCACGGACAGCTACTCTCAATATCTGCGCAACGCTCTCCGCCAGAGCACACCCGGTTTAGGCATCCCAATCCTCTTCTCTCCGCGTTCACGCATCAGAACCTCCGATTGACACGAACAGTTGGAAACCACACCTCCTCTCCGACATCATGCTTCTGGATGTCCGCCATCTCACAACACATTTCCGCACGAGAGCCGGTATCGTCCGCGCCGTCGAAGATGTGTCGTTTACCCTTAATCCCGGAGAAACACTGGGGATCGTCGGGGAATCCGGATCCGGCAAATCCGTTACCTGCTACTCGCTGATGAGGCTCATTCCCATGCCTCCCGGAAAAATAGAATCCGGTCAGGCCCTCTTTAACGGAACTGATCTGCTTCATTGTACAGAAGCAGTGATGCGCCGCATCCGGGGCAAACGCATTTCCATGATCTTCCAGGATCCGATGACATCGCTCAATCCTTATCTGCGCATTGGAGAACAGGTTGCGGAACCCCTTGTCATTCACGAAAAGATGTCTCGAAAACAAGCTCTGAGCCGAGCCATTGAAGAATTGGCTCTCGTCGGCATCCCTGATCCGGAACAGAGGGCAATGGCCTATCCGCACGAATTTTCCGGAGGCATGCGCCAGCGCGTGATGATTGCCATGGCCTTAATCACCCGACCGGAAATCCTCATCGCCGACGAACCTACGACCGCCCTTGATGTCACCGTCCAAAAACAGGTGCTGGACCTCATCAAACAGCGCCAGCAGGAACTCGGCACAGCCGTCATTCTCATCACGCACGACCTCGGCGTTGTTCGCCAGTATGCGGATCGTATCAACGTCATGTATGCCGGAGGCCTCGTTGAGAGCGCCCCAGCAGGCGATCTCCTCCTCCATCCAAGGCACGCGTACACCCGTGCCCTCCTCCGTTCCATCCCCGGCATGCAGTCCAAGGGCACTCCTTTGTACACGATTCCCGGCCTCCCTCCTAACTTGATATCCCCTCCGTCCGGCTGTACTTTCCGCCCCAGAAACACGCTGGGCACTCCGGAGCTCTGCCTCAGAGACCGCATCCCGGAACTCATCGAAATCCAACCCGGCCACTGGGTGCGCAATTGTCCCGGCTGCCTGGCTGATGCTCCCTGATCCCGCCGTCTTCCGATTAATAGGTTTCGAATTCTTACCCATTTTTTTTTGACTTGGGAATGGAAGTAATTACTATGAGTTAGTTTTAATTTTTTCTTCCTTCCCATGAAAATTCCAATTTTTTTCGTTGCGGCGGCGTACGCCTTATGCTGCTTTGCCAGTCAGGGGGCCAAACCCAATATCGTACTCATCAATGCCGATGACCTGGGATGGGCGGAAGTCGGTTGCTACGGGCAAAAAAAGATCAAAACGCCCAATATTGACAAGCTTGCCACCCAAGGGCAGAAATGGACTTATTTCTACTCCGGAGCTCCCGTCTGCTCTCCATCCCGCAACGTTCTGATGACCGGACGCCACACCGGAGTCAATGACGTTCAGGACTTGAAACGCGTCGATCCGGGAGAAAGCTGGGACGATCTGCGTGCCGGAGACTGGCCTATAGCCAAAGAAGCCTACACCCTTCCCGAAGCCTTGAAAAAGGCCGGATATGCTACAGCCATTTTTGGAAAATGGGGCATTGGAGAATTCGGGACAACAGGTGCTCCGGACAAGCACGGAGTCGACCGCTTCTACGGCTACACCGACCAGAAAGCCTGCCACTCCTACTACCCTCCCTTCATCTGGGACAACGGGAAAAAAGTCGCTCTGAACAAAAAAAATCCTCCCGCCACAATTGGTCATATTTTCGGTCCCCTCCCCAAGGGAGAAATCAACGCGGACGACTACCGGGGAGAGGTTCATTCCTCTGATTTGATCGCAGATAAGATGCTCGAATTCGTCAAGGCCCACTCCGATCACAAGCAACCCTTTTTCCTCTACTACGCCCCACTAGAACCGCACGTTCCATTGCAGCCCACGCAAAAATGGATCGACGAATACCCGACGAAATGGGATCCTACCCCCTTCCGAGGAAATGGTTACCTGCCCCATCCCCGCCCCAAGGCCGCCTATGCCGCCATGATCTCCCAGATGGACCACAATGTCGGGCGTCTGCTGGATACCTTGAAGGCTTGCGGACTGGAAAATAACACCATCGTCATCTTCACCAGCGATAACGGCACTACGCACGATGTCGGAGGCGTCGACCATAAATTCTTTAATTCGGTGGCCGGATTGCGTGGATTGAAAGGTCAACTCTATGAAGGCGGCATCCGCGTACCCGGAATCATCAAATGGCCGGGAAAGGTGACACCCGGTACAATCATCGACCAGCCGGCCTACCACGCCGACATCATGCCGACACTCTGCGCCATCGTCGGAGCAAAACCCGGCAAACCGTTGGGGACCGATCTCACCCCCGTCATTCTCGGCAAGAAAAAATCCCTCCCCAACCGTAACCCCATGGTCTGGGCCGGAGGCGGATATGGAGGACAGGTTGCCGTACGCCTCGGAGACATGAAAGTCGTCCGGCGCAACCTTTTCCCCAAGAAAAAACCGGATAATTGGGAAGTCTATGACATCTCCAAGGATCCTTTCGAAAAAAATAACCTTGCAGCTCAGCACCGCGACTTGATCGACAAAGCCATTGCCATTCTGGACCGGGAATACCGCCCCTCACCCGGTTTCCCCTCCCTCCAATACAAGGCAAAAGAATCCTGAGCTTTTCCGTTGGGATCTACATACTTAACTAACCATACTATTTTCTAAAATTTTCGTCATCAAAAATCAGGTTGATGATTTGACAATCTTTTATCCTGATATATACTAACACCAGATTTGACCATCAAATCACCAACCTGACTCTGCGAGTTATACAACTCCTTCTGTCTACATTTCCCATTTCAATCGAAACCTCAAAAATAGAAAGAAATGTGAATATGCTGATAATCGTTGTAAATGTAGTTATTAACTTCTTAAATTTATTAATTGATTTATTAACAGGAGGAACAGGGGTTGTGGGGAAGTTGTTTAGACATGGGTTGTATAACTCCTGAAAGTCAGGATAACCCTCAAGGTTAACCAAACCTTGCTTCTCCTCATACCTTAATTTTTATTATATAACATGATTTTATTATCATGTTTTTCTATTTTTCTAAAGTGCTAATTTTGAATACAAAAAAGGTCAACCAGATGAACGGTTGACCTTTCAAATATGCTGATAAGTGGAATCTATCTCATCTCAAATACAGCTTTTGCTGGGAATTGTCCTCCTGATTGATTCATTGTACCATCAGCAATCACTTGAGTACCTGAAAAATTCAAATTCAGAGTAAAACCATATGAAGTGTATAGTTACCGCAACTCAAGAATAGGTCTGTTTTTTCAAAAATCAATAGCAAAATGGTCTACTTGGTTAGTCAAGTATGTAGGCCCCTTTCCGCCTTATCCGGGCTCAAGGAAGAGCTGATACCCATTTATCCCCGGACTTGCGAACGGGGATAAATGTTACCGTCCAGTTCTGCTGAGGCACGGTAAACGGATTTTCAATCACGATCATATTGGTGCCCTTTTTAACGGGGATAGCCACAGGTTCGCGCGTCCACCAGAATTCCTCATCAGTAAAAGGGAGTTCATTGGGAGGCCGGAACCACGTGTTTTCCCGGTATCCGCGGCTACCGGGCATTTGCCAGTTCGGGCCTTTAATCTCTTGCCCGTTTACCCAAATCCGTGATCCGAAGGACGACCACTCTCCATTCCGGGGAATCCCGGAACAACGGCGGTTAGAACGCGCCGGGGCATCGAACCCGATCACTACATATTGAATCCCGTCGGCAGGAGACTCCAGTTCGGTACGGCACCAGACGGTCACCCCTGGAGACTCTTTTGCAAAAATTCCGCAGGGATCGACTCTGGTTTTCAGAGCCAGATACCCTCCATCCGCCTGCTTCGTCAAAGGAGAGAGTTCTCCGGAAACAATGAGACGTCTCATCGCTTCCACCTTGCTTCCATCCTTCACCGGCACAGGATCAGTCACCCTCCAGGAAACACCGCACTGGGGCCAATACGGAAAGGGACGCCCCAATCCTATTCCCAGTTTTTCCAAGCGTTGCTCAAACAATTCGAAAGCCTGAAAAGCCTCGCTGTCCCGGGGAGGCAACACTCCTTTGTAAAACGTTGCATCAATTGAAGAACCTTTCCAACTTCTCTCCGCAAAAGTCATGATTCCGGGCCACATGGGATTCTGCCGTTCGATCTGCTCGGGGTTATCGGCCCGGACATCATTCCACAGGCAAACAATTCCCCCCAAGGCTTTGTCATCTCCCCGTTCCTGCCCGCACATTTGCCGGAAAAACTGCTTCCTGACCATAACGGTTGGATCCAGAACATTGATATATCCTGCAGTAGAATCTATATACGCTCCCTTCTCCCGGCTGGGAATAACGGAAATTCCCTCATCATTCCACAATTGAGCCACCGCTCCATCCGCTACGGGTAACCCCGGTTTCCACTGCATCGGCCTTCTGCCGAGAGAGACTACTTTACCCGCCATGCGTTTGGCAAACTTCACCGGATTGGGAACATGGCACTCGTCTGTTCCGATATGAAGCCAGGGACACATCTCCCGGGGAATTTCCCGACAGAATTCATCCAGCAGCTTTTCCAAAACATCCATGCCCTGAGGGCTTTCCATAGGAAAACCAAAAGCCTTTTTGAAGTAATCGCTATGTCCTGGCATGTCCAACTCCGGAACCACCATCACATGTCTCTTGCGAGCGTAAGCAATCAAATCACGGATCTCGTCGTAAGTATAAAAAGCCCCGGGATCACGCCCCTTTACCTGGAATTGAGGATCGTTCAGCCGGGGAAAAGACTTGCACTCCACACGCCAGGAGGGACTGTCCGTCAAATGCCAGTGGAAGAGATTGATTTTGAAGCGCGACATGAGATCGATGTGCTTCTTCAACGTATCGATCGGCATAAAATTCCGTCCGACATCGAGCAGGAATCCCCGGTGAGGAAATGCCGGCATATCCCGAATCTCAGCGGAGGCAAGAACCTCCTGTCCCTGGTCGTTTTTCCCAAGAACCAACTGACGCAAGGTCTGGAGTCCATAAAACAAGCCTGCTTCCGTTGCTGCCTCCAACTCAAAACGATCCGGCCATGTCCGGAGAACATAACCCTCAGAACCCGTAGCAAGTTTACCGTTCAAACGCACGGAGGAGATTCCCTTTCCCGGTTCCCCTTTGACTACACGGATACCGGGGAAAATTTCCTTCAATGCCCACAGGGTAGAACCACCGGAAAAGGCACAGGCTGCAATACCCGGAGATGAAGCTACACAATCCGTCTGTTTTCCCCAGGCAAGCTCGCAAGGGAATGGAAGCAACGCCACCGGAGCCTTTCTCTCAAGATCCAATGGATGGGGAGAACGCCATGCCGGCAGAGTCTCCGCCCCGGCAGACAGGGACAGCGCTGCCGGGCACATCACCCCGGACAGACTCAACATACCAACAGCACAAAAACGAAGCAAAGTGGGAGTCTTCATTGCTATATTCTCAAATATTATCGCTTAAAATCAATAATTATATCCCGGGCTGGCGGTATAGAATCCATTCCGCCATTCCGATCTTGTTAACGCCAGCCCCGGAATTCACCTGCGTAAGCGTCACCCGGACATAACGGACATTCTTTACGGGAACCGGGAAAAACTCCGGCTTGAAATACTGCCCCGCCACCTGACGCTGGTCCATCACCTTGTTCCAGTTTTTTCCATCGGAGGAAACCTCCATGTCGTAAGTGTATTGGGAACTGTCCTTTTCCCAATAAATCCGGCTGCCAGTCAAAGTCTGCGGCGATTTGAACTCCATCGTCACCGACTGGGGACATTCGGATGAAGCCGACAACCAGCCGGAACCGATCACCGTTTCTCCATCACGGAGCTTATCCGTTCCTCGATCCGGTTCAGAAGGGGCTGAAGCAGTCAAGCACACTACATCGGCATTGGGAACAGGTTCCCCAGGAGACAGTTCCTCCCCTTCTCCTAGGGGACGAACGCGAATTTCCCGGATGGAGGCCCAACCCGCCTCGCCTTCAACTCCCGTCACTACCACTCGGACATAACGGGCATGAGTACGCACCGGACTCAAGCTGCGCCCCTGGACTGCTTTGCCTTCTGCAGCAGGGAACCATGTTTTTCCATCTCCGGATGTTTCCAGACGAAAGACATAGGCAAGAGGATTCTCCCAGATGATCTCAACGGCCGACATGGATGCAGGAGCCTTCAGATCTATCTCCACCGTCTGGGGGAATGAACCATCCGAGGCAGCCCAACGGGATCCTTCGTCTTCATCCGTCACCGCAGCAGCAGGATTTTGCTCCTGAGCGGAAGAAATCGTTACAGGACACCCCGCCGCCAAATTGAGGAACAATTCAGCCTTGTCTTCCAAATCGGCCTCGCTGCGCGTCCACCGGGGCTCCTGTCCCGGTACAAAACGTCCTGTAAACGGGAGGGATTCCACAACCGCTTCGCCAGCTTCCAGCCCATCGGACGAAGCTTTCAAAATAAGTTTTCCTGGAGAGTTCCCCGTCTTTGCAAAGAAAAAGCCGATTCCGCCATCGGGCTGCTGGTTCTCCACCCGGATGCGCGGCATCTTTCCTCCGACGAGGGCCCCTGCCCCTTCCACACCAACCCGGACATTCCCTTTGAAACCGGGAACTACCGTCCCTTCGGCATCTACGACTTTGACATGCACGGGGATCAGGTCGGACCCATCCGCTACAGGAGCAATCCCTTTCAAATCCGGCTCCACAACCACGCGGGCGGGATTGCCGGGAGTGGACACGGCATGCGTTTTGACAAGCTTCCCGTCCAGATAGGCTTCGGCCTTCAGTTCACCAGCCTCATAACCGGACAGAGAAAACCGGAAAATCGGACTGCCTCCCTTTTCTCCAATATGCGGACATGCCTTCAAGGCTTCTTCACGCGTTTGTTCACCGACGAATTTTCCATTACGGTAGAATTTGACACTGTCACAATTGGAAAAGACATCGACATCCAGAGAAGAATCGGGCGAATTAGTACTGGCAACAAATACTTTCGGTCCATACTGGGGATCCCTCGCCGGCTGCATCGTCTCCAGCCAATACGCGCTATACTTGCCGAAACGGTCAATATCCACTGCTCCGCTGCCAAGTGTGACAGAAGCCGAGCCGCGTGCATAATCGTTCCAACTCCACAAACAATAACCGGCGATACGCTTGTTGGCATCCAGCCCGCCCCAATCGGGATAACCGCGACCATTGAGCTGATCCTGCCGGGCATGAACCTGGTCCAACATAAGAGCTTCCCCTTGCTTCCGCAAAGACTGATGTCCCCAATCTCCCCATTCACGTGTCAGGAAAGGCTTGTCGGGATTAAAATCCTTCTGCACGCCATCCAGAGAACAATCCACCACCTTGTAGCAGGCATCGTAATACTTTCCGTGATAGCCATAGTCCGCCGCCGTATACATCTGGTTCCCCGGGTACTCGGCATGGGCAATCTCGGTAGACTCACGAGCCCACTGCTCGGAATACCCCGTTTCATTGAGGGACGTCTCCCAAAGAATGACGCTGGGACGATTACGATCCCGGCGGATCATCTCACGCGTATCCCGGTGAGTCCTGTCGTAAAACGTCCGGGATTTCCCGAAAAACTGCCACCCGGGCTGACACTCGATCACCAAAAGCCCGAGCTCGTCGCAGGCATCCAGAAAAGCGGGATCCTGGGGATAGTGCGTCGCACGGACAAAATTGAACCCATTGTCCCTGATCTGCAAGGCATCCCTGCGCTGCATGGAATTCGGGGCTGCATCCCCGACATTCTGGTAGCTTTGATGCCTGTTGGCGCCGCGCAAATACAACTTTTTCCCATTCAAGTAAAAACCATCCGGCTTAAAGGCAATCGTACGGATCCCGATACGGGTTTCCACCACATCTACTGGCCGCCCATCGACGACAATTTCACTCACCAGCGTATAGAGGTAGGGGGATTTCGTATCCCACAAATGAGGATGAGGTACATCAAGCTTTTGTTCGAAATGACGGTCGTCTCCGGAAGAAAGGGAACTCGCCGGGGTCTCCCCACGTGCAACAATCCGTCCGTCCGCATCTTTCAATAAAGTGCGGACCTTCAACCCGGCTGCCGCCTCCCGGTCGTTTTTAACATGGGTTCGGACATGAACCGTCGCCACTTCTTCGGAGACACTCGGGTACGTCACAAATACGCCGCCACCCGCCACGCGATCCGCCGACAGGGGATCCGTAATATGCAGTTTATCCGTCACCTTCATGGCAACGTCCCGGTAAATACCTCCGTAATAATGGAAATCCAGATTCGCCAGAGGCTTTCCAGGAGGAGTATCCGGATTGTCCCTGTTGGATACGCGCACGGCCAGCACATTAGATTCCCCCCATTTGATTTTGTCCGTAATATCCAGGGAAAATCCGATATATCCTCCGTTTCTGGTACCGATTTCTTCTCCGTTCAAATAGTACGTACTGTCAATCATCACCCCTTCGAAATCCAGCACAACACGCTGGTTGCGAAATTCATCCGGTACCGTAAAATAACGTCTGTACCAGCCAATGCCCTGATAAACATTGGCCACTCCGCCGCAATGCTTGGTTTCCAGGCGCATCGTATGGGGGAGAGTTATCCGGGCAAATCCGGAATCATCGTACCCCGGCTTCTCGGCACCCGGTTTTTCTCCGCGCCAAAACCCCCAATCACTATTGAAATTCAAAAGTGTCCGAGCCTCGGCAATAGACATGACAGCCACTCCGACCGGAACCATAGCCGCAAACACGGCCCATCCATACAATCTGCTTCTCGAACTTCTCATAAGCGATGCAAAAGATACGCTCAAGAGGGAAGCGATCTTACAGCAGCTTTGTCACCTCCGCCATTCTCTTCAGGAAAGGAAATCCATACGGCAGGGCGTAAATACATCCAGTAACCTCCCTGCCTCCAGACAACGGGTACCATGCATCACCATCGATGAAAAATGCAGGGAGTCACCCTTGCCGACCAGGCGGGTCTCATCGCCGATCGTAAATTCAAAAAGTCCCTCCAGCACATAACAAACCTGTTCATGCTCATGATTGTGGAGTGCCCCGACAGCCCCCGCGTCGAAAGATACCTCCACCATCATCAGTTTCTCGTCATGAGCCAGTATCTTCCGTACAACGCCATCCCCTAAATCCTGTCCGGATACGGAATTGTAAAACACAAATGAACTCATGACCAACAATAGTAAAACATGCAAATAAAAAAGCTCCCTATTGCCGGGAGCCTCATATCAACCTGATGGCGGAGCGGGTGGGATTCGAACCCACGGTACCGGTTGTGCCAGTACGCTCATTTAGCAAACGAGTGCTTTCGGCCACTCAGCCACCGCTCCGTTAACAAGGTTGTGGGCAGGAAATTACCACTTTCCCCTTATACCTGTCAATACCGGAATTGGTGATTTTTCTCTTCCTAGGAAACCGTAATGTATCAAGCCAATTTGGATAGCCGTAAGCTTGAGTTATGATGCAGTCGCTGTCCCGATCACGTCAAATTTCCTCATTTTTGTCCGGAATCATGCTCTGCAACCGGGAGTCCTCACTTGACCGAAAGGATGAAAGAACATAGAACTAGCGCGTACATCTCCATGATATCCCGCCTTTACCTATTGATTCTCTTGCTCCTTGCATTTTGGGCCAATCCAATGCAATTGGAGGCGGTCGAAAAGGAAGCCACCGTTGATCAAACAATTCAGGCCCTCTCTGCCGAATTGTCCAACCGCTTAGACACGCTCCCCAGGGAGATGACTCGCTTCGACTCCCTCAGGAACGACTATATGAACCAAAGGACGCGCCTGAAAAGCAGTTTGGATGAACTGGCCGTTGTCCTCTATTCGCAAAGTTACGCCAACTTTTTCTCACTCACCTATTATTGCCAGAGAGTCGCCGACATCAACACCACATTCCACGGAAAGCATTTTCCATTCAACCGTTTCAGGAGCTTCATCCTCAGCGAACAGCAAAAACTATCCCAGCTCAAGCTGGCATTGGAGAACATCGATCCCTCCTCTCTTTCCTCTGCCGGGAAATCCGCCCGGGAAAAAGCCATCGGATCATGCGATGAGCTCAACAGCAGTATCAAAGCATTTGACGAACAAGTCCAAGCGGACGAAAAATTGTTCATCCAACTTGGAAAAGAAATTGAAGAACTTAACACTTACGCCAACGGAAACACCAATTCCGTCAATATCAAAAAATTATCCCTTCCTCAAAAGGTACAGGCTCCTTCCTCGGAAACAGAGCAAGTGGAAACGAAAACAGACAGTATTCTACCTGCTCCAGTCGCAAAAATCCTGGATACGGCAATCGATACGGTCTCCACGGCCCCGCATCCAGCCCCTGAAAACCAAAATGGTTCCATTGGAAATGACGGTCAAATGTATGAAATGATGAATCAGGCTTTCTGGCAGCCCATACCCATTATTTCAAATTTCAAAGACAACTGGCCATCTTTCATTGATGCCCTCCGTACAACTTACACCAAGGACACCGGAACCATCAAAAACAAAGAGCTTCGCCTATTGGGCATTTCGTTTTTCATCTTTTTGGTCGTATGTTACCTAGTCTCCAGACTCATCTTCCGAGTCTTCCTCAAATCCTTGATGACCAAAAGAAACGCTCTTCCTAAAATACCGTTCTATACGCTGGCAGGCACTTTCATCCTCCTGGCCCTCTGCTTTATCGCCGTCAATACCTTCCAAAATCTGGACGTCATGGCAAGCATCACCCTTCTGGGTACGGAGTTTTTCTTCATTGTCGCCGCCATCATCCTTTCCCTGACAATACGACTGCCTCATGAAAAAATGTGGGCCGGATTGCGTCTTTATTCTCCGATGGTTGTCCTGTGCGCCATTTTCGTTTCTTTCCGCATTTGCATGGTGCCCAACATCATCATCAACTTTTCCCTTCCTTTCATCTTCCTGATCATGGCTTTCCTCAACGCCCTGCTGGTCAGAAAAACGGAAAAAAGCCTCCCCATGATCGATCGTGCCTTGAGCACCGTCTCCCTGCTTGTCACCATCGCCGGAACCATCGCCTGTTTCAAAGGATATTGCTTCATGAGTTTCCTCTGTACTCTCATCTGGATCATGCTCATGAGCAGCCTCTTGTTCCTGTCGGCAATTTCCCAGCTCCTGCATCAGTTTCAGGCCCGCCTCAACAAAAAGAGCCCGACAAACAATACATCATGGTTTCAGATACTCGTCACCAAGCTGGCTCTCCCCCTGATGAGCGTCATCCTGATCATTTACAGTTTCCTGTGGCCTGCGGATATTTTCGACATGACTCACATGCTCACGGACTGGTCTTCCAAAGCCTACTCCATCAACGATGTTATCAAAGAGCTCTCTGTCAATAACATCATAATCATTATCGTCATAGGAATCATCCTCCACTACTTGATCTCCCTGGGTAAGCACACCCTTCATGAAATCTATAAGGACCAGTACGAAACGGGTGCCATCCCCACCTTCATCACCCTTTCATCCTTCGCCTTGTGGGGAATTTTCATCTTCACGGCACTCACCATCGTCCATGCCGACTATCACGGTCTCCTCATGGTCATGGGCGGCATGAGCATGGGTATCGGCTTTGCCTTGAAAGATACCATCGACAACATTATCTGCGGACTCTCCCTTATGTTCGGGCGGTTGCGCCAAGGAGACATCGTAGAATGCGACGGCATCCGCGGCAAAGTTTCATCTATCGGCTACCGCACCACTTTCATCGAAACAACAGACGGCTCCATTATCGCATTCCAAAACAACCAGTTATTCAACAAGAACTTCCGCAACCTTACACGCAACCACCTCTACGAATGCATCAAGGTCGAAGTCGGTATCTCCTACGGCACCAATGTCGAATTCGCCCGTCAATTGATCCTTGATGCAACGCGGAAAATCGATGTCCTCTCCAAAATCAAGAATACCCTGGTCGTCCTGGACAATTTCGGGGACAGCTCCGTCAACCTCGGAGTCTGGGTCTGGGTTCCAGTCCGAGCCAAAGCATCCGCCCTCTCACGAGTCCGCGAAGCCATCTACCATACATTCAATGACAATGGCATCGAAATTCCTTTCCCACAACAGGACATTTACGTCAAATCCTTTCCTGAGCAACCCCAGGAACAATCTTCTGCCTCGACAAAAGACATCCCCCCTACAGCCTCTCCGCCAGTAACTCCGTCCGTTTCCTGAACCGACTACTTCGCTTTTCCAACCTGACCCGTTCAACTTTTCATTCATCTCCAATACCATGAGCAACGATCTGTCCCTACTCGGAGCACAAAGCTCCTTCTATACCAATCCTGACGATGCCAAACTGGAAGCATTCCCCAACAGAACGCCCGGACGCCCCTATGTCATCACGCTTGATACACACGAGTTTTCCTCGCTATGCCCCGTCACCGGCCAACCCGATTACTGCCACATGACCATCACCTATGTCCCGGCTGAAAAATGCGTAGAGACGAAATCCCTTAAATACTATCTTGCTTCCTTCCGTAACTACCCGTCCTTCAACGAGCAAATAGTCAACCGCATCGTGGACGACCTCGTTGCCGCCATCCAGCCACAATGGCTGAAAGTAGAAGGCCGTTTCTCGCCCCGCGGCGGCATCCAGCTTACAACCACGGCCGAGCACTGTCCGGAAAACCGCCCCCTTTAATCCAGACCTCCACACATAATGGACCGTCAACAAGTCACAGTCCTGCTCAGCGGCGGTCTGGATTCATCCGTAGCCCTTCACTGGGCATCCCGATACCATAACGTCCGGTTGGCTCTCAGTTTCCACTACGGATCCAAGCATGCCGTCCATGAGCTCGAATGCGCCCGCCTTCAAGCAGACTCCCTGGACATCGAACACCGGGTGATCGACATTTCCGCTATCTCCCGCCACCTCAAGTCCGCTCTTCTGGAAGGGGGGGATCCTATTCCAGACGGCAATTACGACGAATCCAACATGATCCAGACCGTTGTCCCCTTCCGCAACGGGATTTTCCTCTCCATAGCCGCCGGAATTGCGGAAAGCATGGAATCGACCGCTCTCGTTATTGCCGCCCATGCCGGAGATCACACAATCTATCCGGATTGCCGGGAAGAATTCATGAAAGCCATGTCCGACGCGATCCGCTTGGGCACCTATGCCGGAATGGAAATTCTCCGCCCCTTCATCGAATACAGCAAAAGAGACATCGTCCGTACCGGCCACGATCTCGGCGTCGATTTTTCCAAAACCTACTCCTGTTACAAGGGAGGAGATATCCATTGCGGCACTTGCGGTACCTGTATGGAACGCAAGGAAGCATTCCGGAATGCCGGACTTCAAGATCCGACCAATTATCTCCGATAACCGGAAAATTCAGATTTCCGGAAGAGTTACTCCTTCCGATCTAATCCAAATCTAATTCTTTCATTGTCAAAAGGCATGCCTTCTTTCAGGGCATGCCTTTTCGTTTTCTCTCATCTACTCTTTGGTCTGGTGGTACTCCTGTTTCAGAGACATTCAAAATGTTCAAAATCCAACAAAGTTGTAAAATGAACGACAAAAGAGTATAAAATCATTATATAGTGAAGAGTATGAGTTTGAAAAAACTGCTTCTCTCCTTCTTCCTGACTGCCATTCCCATTGCTCACGCCCACACCAACATTGAGCAAATCAGCAATTGGGTCACTATTTCCAATGCAAAGAACACGCTCTCCTTTAACCTATCCGATGGATTTTACTACATGTTGGATGAAAAAGGGGAAAAAGCTATCGACTATGCCTACTTTCAACTCGGAGCTCTCCATTCCAAGGACAAGGAAGCCACACGAACCTACTCCGCGGCAGATGTCAACGATGATTTAGGAACAGGTAAATGTCTGACGGTCAATGTTAATTTCCAGAATGACGTCAATATCATCTGGCAAGTCTTCATGTATGATGACGCTCCGTATGTCGTGTTCAACATGGGAGTCGAAAACGATACCCGGCAAGATTACCGCCTCGCCGTATTCCATCCTCTTACCAGCCGTAGTTCTTATGCAGGAAACGACAACACGGATCATTTCAAGGCCCTGGACGGTCACGGAGGCGGTGCCCGTACTCTTGTGAGCGACAATACCGGTATCGGATCCTTCAACAACCTTCTTTTCCGTTTCGGGACCGGAAACGCTCTCCGCATCTTTGTTGCGGGAGGATTGACTTACAAAGAATTCGAGAAATTCGTCACAGTCAACCGACAGAATAAAAAGATGTGTGTTGATATCTATGCAGAAGATCCCGTCGGAAAGGGCGTCCCTGCCGGCAGTCGGTATTTGCCGGACGAACGATTCTACGTCTGTCTTAATAATCCCAATCCGTTTGAGGCGCTGGAACTTTACGGGAAAACGCTCAAAACCGCCCAAGCCATCAAGTTGAATTACTATGATTTCCCCACAGAATGCCTCTGGTATGCCAGCTTCTACAACCGGGACAAAAATCGTCCGCGTTTCAATGACTCCAAGGGAGCCGTTGAAGAAATGAACCGTGCCATACAATCCGGAGTCACCCGCTACACCCGCGTAGCCATACGGCTTGTCCCGGATGCCTACGGTCCGGATAATCAGCAAGGATGGTGGGACGACGAACATTGGGCCAGATACGGAGAACCCATGTCTTCCGAAGGCCCCCACTACGTCGCTCCTTACTTGACGACCAAAAGCTGGGCCGGAGAAATCCTCTCCAAAGGAGGTATTCCCATAACTTACTTCCAAGGCACGCGACGCTCGGAGGACTATGCGAAAGAGCATCCCGACCACATGCTGTTCAATACGGTACGAAAAGTCATGAACCAGCCGGAACGTTTGAGGTACAAGGTCACTCCGGGACCGGAGTATGGAGATACCAACCAATTCGAACTCTCCGGAGGCTACTATAGTCACTGGTGGACTGATAAAATGGTGTGGAGCTATGACTTGACCGATCCCGGATTCGTCCAACACATGCAGGATGTATATCGAAACCTCCACGATGCCGGTATCGCCGGGATTATGTACGACTACCCGGATCTGACAGGATGGGCCTACGAAGGAGGATTCGAGGACAAAAATGCCACTACAGCCCACGCTTACCGGGAAATTTACCGACTCGCCTACGAGGGACTCGGCGACAAATGTTATCTGGATGAACGCAATCTTCTACGCGGTTCCGACATTACGCTGGGACTGGTCGCCTCCCAGCGAGTCTGGACGGATACAGATATCATCACCCCCGAAATGGTCACACGCTGCGGTCTGCGCTGGTACAAGAACCGCGTCGTCGTCAACTACGATATGGATGCCAAAGACCCCGTCAATGTCGCACCCCTGGAAAATCGCGATGGTAATAAAGCCATGTTAACCATGTGTTACGTCACCAGCGGACGTTTCCTGATGGGACGGGGATTCGCTCAACTTTCACCGGAAGAAATGAGGGATTTCTCCCGCACCTTTCCCTATCACACGTCCCCCCAAAGCGCACGCCCTCTTGATGCTTTTCACAGCCGAGACAACTTCTGCCGCGTGTATGACTTTGCTGTAACGCCCGACTGGCATCAATTAACCTTCTACAATCCCGATACCCAAAAACCGGATACCCTGAGCATTGCCCTCGGTGCCTCACTCAACGAGGGTGGTATGGAGCTTGCCCCCCAGGCATCCTATCATGTGTACGACTTTTGGAACGATTGCTACATGGGACTCATCCAGGGAACGGATGTACTGACCCAGACGCTCCGCCCCGGGGAAGCACGCATGCTCTCCATCCGCAAAAAACAGACAGTTCCCCAGTATCTGTCCACCAATCGGCACCTGATGCAGGGCTATATCGATATGAAATCCTGCACATGGGACAAATCGCAACACAAATTGAAGGGATGTTCCCTCGTCGTTGCAAACGAACCATACGAAATCATCGTGGCGACAAATGGAATGACGCCTGACAAAGCCGAGGCAGAAGGCGCCGATATTACCATCAACTCCATTCCCGGACACAAGGATTTAATCAAACTGATCCTCACTTCATCTCGCGGAGGCGAAACCACATGGAATCTTTCATTCAACAGCTAACATCCCATTTATAGACAATACATTCCAGAAATAAAACAACTATTATTTACCCCAGGATTCATCCGAATAGAGATCAAACAGCGACCGCACTCTATTCCCGACAAAACAATCATTGGAACACACGATTCCTCCCTCACAGTAACCCCGCTACTCCTCCCCAGCCGACATGACATCCTCCATCTAACAACAAATTAAAAAATACTACTTCGCCACTATGAAACTCAGACTCCCCCTCCAACTGGCGGCGGCCATTTTGGCTTGCTTCGCCCAATTATCACCCTCCTCCGCCTCCGATACGTTGAGTATCAAATTCGGAGAGAATGGCACCAATATGGCCGGATCTCTCATCTTCGGAGAAGGAGGTTCTTCAGACCTTTTCTTTGGTAACACATCCATCGGTATGGAGGCTGTTTCCGGAAAAGACTGGTTCCTCTGCACGGATACGACCGGTTCCAAAAAAATGGCGAATGGCCCGACTGTCGCCTGGAATTCCTTGTGCGACTGGTATGTTGATGCCGGCAACGACTTCCTCGACCGTTGGCTGGGAGAAAGCAAAGATATCCCAACGACCATCAATGTCAGCGGCATCGACATGCTGCAATACACGGTCTACATTGTTTATTCTACCGACAATGGCAGCAAATGGTTTGCACCCCTTGTCAACGGACAGTACTACTCCTACGATGAAGCTGGAAATCTGGTCGAATCCGATGCTGCATGGGGACAAGCCGGAAGCAGGAATGATATCGTTCTGAAGGAAAATACCATCGCCATCGGAGGTCTCACCGGAGACCTCTCCATCATTGGAGGCTACAACAGTGGCGGCAACCGTGGCGGCATCGCCGGCATTCAAATCGTCGATTCTTACGAAGGAACGGTTCTCCACCGTATCACACCTGCTGGGACAGCTGCGTGGACAGCAGCCGAATGGTCCGATACCAGCGGAAGTACGGGCTCTCTGGCGTGGGGAACGGGGAAGCAGGCAGCTTTCATCTATGCCCATGCCGAGGGCTCTACACTAACTTTGGATGGAACCATTTCTACGGATGGGCTCATTCTTAAATCAGGTTCCCTGGCTCTCTCCGGAGGAAGGCTCAATATGACCGGGCCTTCCATGCTGCAAACGGCAGAAGGAACCACCCTGGACCTCAGTGCCACAACCTTTAACAATGAGCTAGTCCTGTCCGGAAACGGCTCCGTGATTATCGACACCATTTCCAGCACGATCAAGGTCACCGGAGGAACGCTTAAACCGGGAACTCTCCACGACGGTTCCCAAATCACAATAACCGGATTAGGAAGTCTTGGGGGAGACTCAGTCAAACTGGAATCCGGAGCAAAAATCATCCTCTCCGACAACAATTCCAATGCTTTCACTTTCAACAATATTTCGGGCGATGGCACTCTCCTGCTCATTGGCGCTATCGTCGGTTCATGGGCTACGGACAACAGACTGACCAATACACGCACTGAAATCAGAGACAGAGAAAGCGTCTGGCTACCCGGAGGTTCTTTTGACGCTGAAAAAACATATTCCCTGGGCAGAAACCTTTACATTTACTCCGGAAGCTCCCTGAAGCTTAAATTCCCGGCAGTCAATGACAATGCCCATACCATATCTTCCGTTCTTACTCTGCAGGAAGGAGGCACCCTGTACGGAGGCGTTGGTTGGGCGGACGATCAGGGAGGCGGTGCCAACATGGCAAATATCAATTTCATCAATGGCATCACAATTGAAGCAACGGCAGCGGCTGATGACATCGCTTTGATCTACCTTTCCTCGGGACAGCGTGGCCTGTTAACCTCCAAACTCAATGGCTCCGGCACCATCAAACTTGAACGTGTCGGCGGAATATCCTACGGCGGCAGTATGGTTCCGGAATCAAGCCTAGTGATCACCGGGGCGGATGACGATGCAACTCGCCGGTTTTCCGGGAAAATACAGCTTACAGGAGTTGATGGAGAAAAGAAAACCCACTTGATTCTCAATCATCAATTGGCAGCTGAAAAAGCTCTCATCTCATTGCAGGGAGCCTTCTCCGGACTCTCCCTGGGTGTCTCGGAGAGTACCATTGCCGGTCTGGAATCCGTCCTGACCGGAGCAGAACACATCACTGTAGGAATTACCAGTGGGTCAACACTAACTGACAGTGCTCTGACTATCAATTATTCCGGTAAAGACACCCTGACATATGCCGGAACTGTACTGGCCGGAATCAGTATCAATAAAACAGGTACCGGCACACAAGTTTTAAGTGGAGACATGAGCGCCTTCAACGGCACGCTGACTGCTAGCGAAGGTGAGTTGATCCTTAACAATTTCACGGGAAGAGGCATGCTTGCCGCCAATGGGGGAAAACTGATTTTGGATGGTTCGGGCACCTTCAACGCGAATGCGACTGGCACAAAAGAAGGTACCTTCGTGTTCAGAAATGGTTCGTGGAAGCTCTACATCAGCAGCAATAAAACATTCGATGCCGGAACATTCCATATCGAGGAAGGAGCCATGTTCCGCACGACATCACTGTGGAAACATCACCTGAATTTTGGGTCAGAATCCAAATGGACGGGAACCGGAACCTTCCGTTTTGACGTCCCGGAAACACAAGGCCAATACGATGGTTTCCGCAATCTGACTCTCCAGGGAAGCACGGCCGGATTCACGGGCACACTCGAATTGCTCGGAACCGACTGGGATGCAAACCAATATGCCTACCGTACCATGCTTTATCTGGATTCTGCCGATAACACTTTTGGAGGAATTATCAAAACCGTCGGCATCAGTAAATCGGAAGGAGGCGATACCAGCATCATTGATGACAGCGTCACCCCCAACTCCGTACAAATCATCGTTCAGAGGGATATGAGTGTCGCCGGCCTGGAAGGACAAGGAGGCCTTGTCACTGGAGATGAAACCATCGGTACCGTTGATCTGATCGTGGGGGATGCCGCCAACCATACATTCGGCGGAAGCATCGGCACGCTCGTCAACATTGTGAAAGCCGGTGAAGGAACCCATTTCTTCACCGGAGATATGTCCTCCTTCAATGGGATATGGGAAGCTCGGGCTGGAATTCTGGACATTAGCGGAGCCACTCATCTGGGAACAGCCGCTACGGAATACCGCCTTGCCGGAGGGCAATTGAAAGTCGGAGACTCCTTCACTTTATCTGCCGCATCAACCTTGTCGGGCAGCGCGGCTTCCGCAGGCAGCCTGATTGGCAATATGGTACTCGACGGAGGTACTGTCACCGTCCTGAATGACACGACGGAAACTCCACAGTACATCATTGACGGCAATCTGACTTTGGGTACGGGAACAGCCCCCAAAGTCGTTCTCGACCTCAACTCCCTCTTCTCGTTGGCAGCCAGCAATACCCCTTATGTGTTCACCTTGTTCCAGAGCAACAACAACTTCACGGGATTAACGCTCGACGACATCGAAACAAAAGGCCTGATTGTGGACAATACATCGCGTGACTCCCTCTCCTTCGCTCAAGGCACACTCGGAGGCAAATACATCACGACCATGTCGCTTACCAAATCCGCTCCAGTCACCTTGACATGGACTGGCAATGGAAGCCTCTGGCAGACGAAAAACGGGCAATCCTCGTGGACGGCAGACATCGCTTCCGCCGATACCGGCTTCTTCACGGGAGACAAAGTCATCTTTACTGCCGACGCCAGCAACAAATCCGTATCTATCACTGGTACTGTCAAGCCGCGAGCCATGGAAATTCAGGGTGGAGACTACGTCTTCAATGCCGGGACCGAGGGAACGATCACCGGAGACGGAGCCCTGACTCTCAACAGTGGAAGCCTCAGCATAAACCTAGCCAATGCCGGATGGAAAGGATCCATCGACGTCAAGGCAGGCGAACTGAAATTCGCACAAGATGGCCTAGGAACGGGCAAAATCACCCTGAATAACGGAACAATGCTGAGCTGGCTTGCCGGCAACCAGCAGGATGTCTCCTCGCGTCTGAACTGGGAGGAAGACTCCCATATCACCCTGAACATTGCCGGAGCCGATGACAAAGTGACCTTCGGAACATCCATTTCCAACAATGCCCATGTCACCAAGCTGGGCAACGGAACCATGATCCTGAATGGAAGCGCCCGAATCACAGGCTCCCTGACCATCGGAACCAAAAATCTTAGCGGAGGCATCGTCTCCATGACGGGGGGAGGCAGCACGACTCCCGCTGCCGTCAAGGGAGCTATCGACGTCGTCAATGGCATTCTCAGCCTGGACGCCGTCAGCATGACAGGATGGGGGGAAGCCGCCAACAATGTCTCTTCCCTGGCAATCCGAGAAAACGGGGAAGTCAGATTCACCACAAGCGACAACCAGACATTCACGGATCTGACTGTCACCATGGAGGGCGGTACGCTTTCCGGCAGTACGGGACGCGTTGATTTCTACGGACAGACAACTCAGGTAAAGACTCTGGCTTCATCGAAAGAATCCATTATATCCACCCAAGTTTCTTTGCGGCAGGATGATAACATCTTTGACATCGCCGATGGAGTTGCCGCCAATGACCTTCTGGTTTCGGGCAATTTCATTACAACCGGCGGAGAGGCTGTCACCCGCACATTGATCAAGCTGGGCGCCGGAACAATGAATATCTCCGGGCAGTACAACATCGCCAAAGGCATCGAAGTCCGAACCGGGAAACTCATTCTGAGCAATGCCGATGCCAAACTGGCCGCCACGGAAATCTCCATCCACAAGGATGCCGTACTCACCTTCAATACCATGAAGGCAGAGGGTTACAACTACGGAGGAATCCTGTCGGCACAAGGAGCCGATGCAACTGAAGCGGGAACAGTCGAAACCGCCGCAGGAACCAAACTCGCCTTGTCGGGCAACAACTCCGCATTCAATGGAACTTTACAGATAGCCAACAACGCAGCACTGACTCTTCTTGGAGATATGGGCGCGGCCAATTTACGTGGTGACGGCGCCTTGCTCGTCCAGAGAGGAACAACCGTCATTTCCGGCAACAATGATGGGGATTCGCTCTTCAGCGGCACCATTACCATAACAAACGGTACACTTCGTGCCGGGACGGACACTGCCTTGGGCAATGGAGACATCAACCTTCAGGGAGGCACGCTGGATCTCACAGACAAAGCCCTCGCCAACAAGATTATTGCCACAGGAGGAACAATCTCCGGAAACGCGTCTGCTTCGATTGGCGATGTAGTCGCCCGCCGGGCATTTTCCACAACAGGGACATTATCAGTGGCGTCACTGTCCATGGATGCAGGGATCACGGTCTCGACAGCCAATCTGACGTCCCGTGGCGGCCTCACACTCGGTACCGGAGCCCTGCTTGCCACAACAGGCAATCTCACTCTGGCAGAAGGAACAACCATCAGTATCGATGCTCTTAACCTGACTCGGGATGATGCCTCCATAACGGTATCCGGCAATCTCTCAGTCAGTGGTAATGGTAGCGTATCCATCAAACTCGGAGACGACTTCATGTCCAACAATATCAGCGAAGGTAACTACACCATTCTGAGTGTCTCAGGCGGACTGGACCCGAACTGCTTTGTGGCAGGAACCACGCTCGGGGGCACACTTTGGGATGACGTTTCCGATGTCTACGAATTCAATTTGGTGCTTTCCGACGATAAAACAAAACTCTACCTCCATGCCGGCATCGACAACAACAAAGCCTGGCAGTGGAAGGGCGCTTCATCGGGGACATGGTCAAACACCTCGGCTGAAGATTGGAAGGACAAGGAAACAGGCCCCGAAGGAAAAGCTGTTTTCTTCGGAGCTGAATCCCCATTGGATCAAACAATTCACATTGATGAGACAGGAGTCAACCCCGTCTTCGTCCAGATACAATCCAATGCTTCCTACACCTTCACGGGAGGGGCCATCTCAGACTACACGGGAGCGGGCAACACGAAGCCAACCGCCTTGATGATGGCCGGAACAGGAACCGTCATCCTCCAGAATGCCAATACATTCTCCGGGGATGTCACACTGAACAAAGGAACCGTCGTCATTCAGAATGCAAATGCCTTGGGCAAGAACGGAGCCATCATTTTCAATAACGGCACTTTGGAATTCGGCAACAATGCCACGGATATTTCATCACGCTTCATCGTTAACGAAAACAAACTGAAACTGGCTGTTTCCGAAAATGTCAGTATCACTCTCGCCAATCTGGCGACCGGAATCAGGGACAACGCTCAAATGCTCCTGACCAAGTCCGGAGCCGGAAATTTAACTCTCGCACAAAGCTTTGCGGGAGACATGCACATCACCGATGCCGCTACGGAAGAGGCCGGCATACGCATCCGACGCTCGGATTCCGGAGGAAGCCTGACTCTTCAGGGCGCTTCCTACAAGTCGGTAACCATCGATTCCCTCAACACCCTTATCATCGACGGATCAAGCAATAACTCCCTGACTCTGGCAAATATGGCTCAGGGAGACGGCCGAATTCTGATCAATGCCGGGAAAAAACTCTCTATTGCAAGCGCTGGCCGTTGGGACGGCAAATTGGAACTTCGCAATGGAGCCACCCTCAGCCTGACCGGATCGGCCAATACGCTATCCGGAGGAGTCACTGTCAACGCTGATGGTGGTCAAGCCACGATCAACGCCGGAGGCTCCACCATCGGCATCGCGGGCAAAATTGGAGGTCTTGCAGAAGTCGACAGCCAGCCAGGAAGCCTCATGCTCCATCATGGCACGTTCGATCTTTCCGCTTCCACCGTTGAGGACAATGTCCACATCATCCTGGGCAATGGCACGAATCCAAGCCAGCTTCTTCTGGGGACGGAAGCGGACTCCACCTTGCGACTTGCCAACTTCACGTCTTCAGTGGGAAGTACCGTCTCCGGTACTGAAGGGCAAACTCTGGAATTGGTGGAGGCCGAACTCTCCGGTACCCTCACCGGCGGGTTTACGATTCGGGTAGATGGCGAAGGGTTGGGAAAAACATCCGTCATTCTCAAGGAAGGTATCAGCATCGGGGAGTATATCGGATTCGTCGTCTCCGGCGGGACTCTGGATCTGGCGGGACTCGCTCTTCAAAACGACATCACTCTGTATTCCGGTAGTCTCACCAACGCTTCCAACTGGGACAGCCATGTCAGTATTGACACTTCGGCAGGCCCAGACTGCATCGCCCTGGGAGACATCAAGGCAAGTGCCATCAAGAAGATTGTGACGAGCGACGGTTCTACAGTACAGGGAATCGGCCACGGAACAATTGAGCTTGATACCGCCAACCTCACACTGGGTGTCTCCAACACGAAAACATACACAGCATCAACGGACGCTATCACTGGAGCCGGAATCACCGTAATCAACTTCGGATCAAGGCAATCGGATGCCCAGGCAGATGATCGCATCACCCTGAGCGAAGGGACAAAGCTGTGCCTGAATCTCGGAGACGACCTGAAGGAAAATGTGCTCGACCAATTTGCCGTCAACTTCGATAAGGAAGAGCTCCTGCCCGACTATGGAGACTCTGGCGACAAAATCAACAGACTCTACTTCACCATTACCAATGGCAGACTCGATGTAGATCCCAAGCGGATCGACTTTGATCCCCTCCTCAAAATATGGGGGCTCAAGGTCGCCGGAATTGATGGAGGAAGCATCATCGCCGACGGCAATCTCTCCGTCTGGAGAACATCGAAAGAAGGGCACGTTAGCGGTTATGAAGACATAAACGACTACCGTGCCGTTTATCTGGACAGAGATATGAATATCACTCTGCCCGGCAGCGATGATCAGGTACTCACCATCAAGTACGCCAGCGGGAAGAAAGGTTGCGATCTCACCATCAACAGCGATGGAACAGGAACAGCGCGCGTCCAGTTCTACAATAATCGCGACCGCGATGGCAATCTGGTGCATTCCACCATCGCAGGCAAGCTCCAATCCGATGAGCACACGGCCATCTCCAAAACGGGTGAAGCCACTCTCAGCATCGGAGGAGATATTTCTATCGCAGGTAGCCTGAGCATCGAAGAAGGCGGCATGGCATTCACTCGCAATGACGGGGAACACACCATCGGCAGACTCTCCATCAGCAAGGAAGGCAAACTGACCATCTCCGGAGCCGAAAGCATCATCACCGTCAACACCCTGGAAAGCTCCGCCGGCACCATTCAACTGGGAGGAGATTCCATCCTGAGAATTACCAGCGGCAGCATCATCACCGGCTCCATTCAAGCCATCGGAGACAAGGACGAAACCGGAACGCTCGAATTGGGTGAAGGCACCATCCTCCTTCGCTCCCAAAATGCACTCGCCGGAATCAACCTCACCACAGCTTACGGAACCAACCTTGATCTGGATACCAAAGAGGCCTGCGCCACCATCAACAATTGGAACGGGCTTGGCACCCTCGCCGGAGAAGGATCACTCACCATCACCGGGCAAGCCAGCTATCGGGGTACTCTCGACGACTTCTCGGGCCAAATTGCAGTTGATCGTGGAGAACTCACCCTCGGCAATATAGGCAACAAGGCAGCCAGCCTGTCCGCTACAGGTGGAGCAAGCCTCACCTTGGACTACACCGAAGGTGAAGCCGCCTACGCCAACATCACCATCGGTGAAGCCTCCCGGCTAACCCTCATCGCAGGTAACGGCTCCGGTACCAACAACACACTCACCCTGACACGTGGCGGCAGCATCATCGGAGACTCCACACTCGGTTTCGTACTGAACACCGAAGCAGACGGAAGCCTGAGCCCCTCCAAACCGCTTGTCACCACCGGAGGCCAGGAACACCTCACCATGGGCGATGGAGCCACCATCCATATCGCCGCCGGTGACAACCAACACGTCATCAACGGAACCATGCCGATGCAAATCGCTCTGGCATCCCACGTCATTCAACAGGGCGGAGTCCAGATCGTCTTTGACGAACTCTTCGGCAAATACTTCGACCCAACCCAATCGCATGTCGAAACCATCAATGGCACCATGATCCTCACAACCACAGCCAGCAGCAAAGGATTCTACATCCACCATGCCAAGACTGAAGTTGCACAGGCGGGCGCCCAACTCATGGACATGGCTCTCATCACCATCAACCCGCAAACATCCGACAAGACCAGTACCCTGGCAGCCCTCCTAAACACCGTAGATGCCTCCATCAAGGCACACGATGCTGCTGGAGCCAGCCGTGCCATGGCAGCCTCGGCAGGCAGCACAGTCACCAGCCTTCTGGGGTCTCTACAATCTGATTTCCGCTACCAGCAGACCCTGCTCCGCAATCGCATGACCACCATGGGATTGCCCTCGGGATATAGCTATGGCGGCGACCTGCCTCTGTGGAACACCTGGATGCAAGCCACCGGCTCCTACAACTGCCTCAATGGCGATGGAGACAATGCCGGGTACCAATACAACACCTGGGGAGGTACCTTTGGCGTCGATGCCAACTTCACGCCCGGATTCACCGCAGGTATTGCCATGACAGCCAGTTATGGAAAATTGACATCCAACTCGGCAGATAGTCTCAGTGGAGACATGGACAACTATTACGTCAATCTCTTCGGCCGTTACCAGCGCGGCAAGTGGGGACACAACTTCATCCTCACCGCCGGATGGAGCCAGGGAGATGCCGAACGCACCGTTCCCCTGGGGCAATATAGCTACGCCGGACACAGTGAAACCAGCGGCAACACCTGGGGCGCCATGTACGAAGCCACCTACGACATCTCCCTCGACGAAAACAACAGCTCCATCCTCCAACCACTCGTCAACATCTCCCTCCACAAGAGCAGCATTGACGACTACAACGAAACCGGTGCAGGAAACGCCGGACTCGCCGTCAGAGACATGGACGCGACAACAGCCACCATATCGGCAGGCATCCGCTGGATGGGCCTCATGGGAGGAAACCTCTTTGGCAGAGAATCCCTGGCTGAGCTTCGCATGCAGGTTTCCCAGGATATGGGTGACACACAGAATGAAGCCCGCGTTGGATTCCAGGGGAATCCCGGTTTCAGCCAAAACGTCAAAGGAAGCAAAATGGGAACAACCGGCCTTCAAATCGGAGCCGGAATCAGCATCCCATCCGGAGAACAAGGCACAGTCTTTATGGAAGCCAATGCTGACATCCGCAGCCGCATGACCTCGGCTAGCGGCAGCATCGGTTACAGGTACAACTTCTGATAAAAACGGAAGACGGAATAAAAGAGAAAAACAGCGGGGCGGCTCCTCCACACGCAAGGAGGAGCCGCCCTCAACAAAACCAATTGGCATCACCGAATGCACCTCTAGCCACTTCCCCTACCGAAACATAAAAACAATCGAACCGCAGCCCGGAAACGGAAAATTCCGGGTTCCCTACCTCTTCACATCATGAAAAACATATGAGCCTTCATATTAGGATGACCCGAGAAGCCGACCTGGCTATCCACAGGATGAAAACATATAACTTCCTGACAGCTTTGGTCTCAGCCATATTATCTTTTTGCTTGTTCGGCTTAACTCTGTATATGGTTACAATCGTTGTATCAAAACCGGAAATACCGGAAATAGTTGCCTATGCCGCAAGCAACGAAGAAGGGGCTCCCCTGGATACTCCATTGACACCGGAACGAGTCATCACCCGACCGACTGCGAGCATTCAAAATCACGCCAGCATCATCACTTCCGACGCAGTAAGCGATGTAGCAATTAGCTCGGTAGACATCGACACTCCGGAATTTTCCGATCTGGGCCAAAGTCTCGAACTGGGCGTCGATTTCGGTACAGGAGTAGGTGACGATCCCGGTACGGAAGGAGGAGGTTTCGGCACGGACTCTCCAGCAGGAAGTTCCCTGGTTGGTACATTCTACGATCTCAAACAAACAGCATCCCGGAAACCGCTCAAAGAAGACTTGAGCTACGAAGAACACACGAACATCTTAAAAAGATTCGTTCAATCGAGATGGAAGGAAAGCACACTGGCCAAATACTACAAAGCACCGAGGAAATTGTACAACTCACACATTTTCATCTCCCACAGATCAGCCGAGGAAGCACCGAAAGCCTTCGGTTGTGAAAACACAGTCAAGCCCAAACACTGGGTGGCCATCTACCGAGGAAAAATCGTTGCTCCCAAAACCGGGAAATTCCGTTTCGTAGGACTCGCGGACGATATCATGACCGTCCGTCTGAACGGCAAGGAAGTATATGATCACGGCTACTTCTACATGACAATGGGAGGCAGGTATATGGAAAGCGAAGAGATCTTTCTCGTCATGGAAGGCAAAGCCAAAAATGCCATTCTCAAACGAGAAATCCAGAGATCGGGCATCTACCACATCCCTGCCAAATTCTATAAATACAGTACCATGGGGCACTACAACAGTCGCTTGAATGGAATGATTGTCGGCCCTGAATTCTCTGTCACAGCCAATGAAATATATCCCATTGAAATTATGATCTCAGAAGTACCCGGGGCCGGATTTTCCGCCTTTTTGTTAATAGAAGAAATTGGTGCCGTCTATGCTAAAAAAGACCCCAGCGGCACTCCGATACTGCCCCTATTCCGAACCAATTACTCCCTTCCCGATCCATCATTCAATCAAGGGACCAGACCTCCATTCGACCCCATTGGCCCGGTTTGGCCATGCGTCAAATAAAGTTTCGCCTGCTTACTCTCCGCATGCAAGCCACAGGCAGTATCTATCCGGGAATACTCTGTTCCGGAATAAAAATAAGGCTTCTCCGTAACATTTTGCGGAGAAGCCTTAAGAAAAGTTGGAGCGGGTAACGGGAATCGAACCCGTATGATCAGCTTGGAAGGCTGGAGCTTTACCACTAAGCTATACCCGCGTGACGTGAGGAAAATCTACATTTTCCTCACCAGAAGTCAAGATGTAATTCATTTTTTTCCTTCTATTATCTGCAAACAATATGATTGACACCCCTCAGAAAACAGCGTAAGCATTTCTCCACATAGCGTCATGCGGGTGTCGTTCAATGGTAGGACACGAGCTTCCCAAGCTTGTGACGTGGGTTCGATTCCCATCACCCGTACCAATTCGCCTTTTCCTCCCCCTTGCAGAATACCTTAATTCGCAAGGGTTTCTCATTTCTATCCAGCATATACCAGAAGTCACGAGTCCGGATCAGCGTTCTGTACGAAGGACTTTGCCGTCGGCAGAAATCAGCAGGTCGTAATCTTCGGTGTCAGTAACCACTTCTATGTCGTAACTGACAGTCTGACCTTCGGTGATTTTTTTAACTTCCTTGATTCTTCCCTGAGGATAGTCTTTCAAAGCTGCTGTTCGGACAATTTCCGGAGTGAGGGCTGGATCGATTTCCTCTTTGACACGAACTATCTTACCGTCCGAAGTAAGCTTCACTTCGACGTCAAAGCCGTTGATGCGAAATTCCGCTTCGTACTGTTTGGTACGATTATTGAAATCCCACTCGATTTTGCGCACCTGGGCGTAAGCGGATTTCACTCCGGAAACGACCTCCGCCGGAACGGATGTTTCAGGAATATCGGCAAAAGCCGGAACAACCCATAAAATGGCGGCAGCAAAGGACAAAATACTCTTCGTTTTCATCATATGTGGTATGATTCTAAAATAGGATAAAGTGTTCAATTCAATCCCAGTCAGGAGCCATCGCTTTCCTCTCCTCATTCACACGTCGAAGTTAATTTCACAACCGATGCTATGACAAATTCCAGTAGTGTCTCTCTCAAAAATCACGCTCATGACATATTATTTTGACAGACTTCTCCCTTCTTGAACGTAGAGTGAATAAAATAGAGAAGTAGTTTCGTATCATAGTCCGGTCATTTCCTGACTCAACACAACGCTTCTCTTTCTCTAAACAGACATGAAACACTTTTTCCTTTTATTTTCCCTGGTTCTCTCGTGTTCGGCCCTGGAAGCCGCACCTCTGTGGATGCGTTATCCTTCCATTTCCCCCGACGGCAAGTCCATCGCATTCACTTATAAAGGCGACATTTATACCGTTCCCTCCGAAGGAGGCAAAGCTCAACGCCTGACCACTGATCCCGCCCATGACTTTGCCCCGGTGTGGTCACCCGATAGCAGCAAGATTGCCTTCGCCAGCGACAGATACGGTAATTTCGATGTCTATCTCGTCGACGCACAAGGTGGGGCTCCGCAAAGACTCACCACGCATTCCGGAGCGGAAATCCCCTACTGCTTTACCAATGACGGACGCAACATCCTGTTTGGCGCATCAATTGCCGATCCTGCCTCCAGTATGCTCCATCCCCACTCATCGATGAAAGAATTGTACTCCGTTTCTATCAACGGAGGACGTCCGGAACAAATTCTGGCTGTTCCCGCCGAACGGGTCTCTTTCTCTCATTCCGGAACCCTCCTTCTCTACCAGGATAAAAAAGGCGGTGAAAACGAGTGGCGCAAGCATCACCAGTCCTCCATCACACGCGACATCTGGCTCTACGATACCGTCAAAAATCGCCACACCCGATTGACAAGCTTCGCCGGGGAAGACCGGGATCCCCGCTTCAGTCCGGATGACGGATACATCTATTATCTCAGCGAAAGGGGCAGTACTTTCAATGTCTGGCGCTTTGTCCTCAACAACAAACAGCAAGCTCCGGAACAAGTCACAAATTTCAAAACCCATCCCGTCCGCTTTCTCTCCATCGCCAATAACGGAACTCTCTGTTACGGATATAACGGAAACATTTATATCCAACCCCAGGGTGCTGCCGCCCAACCAGTCAAGGTATCCATTACCGGAGACATTTCCCAGGAAGAGAAGGAAACACTCTCCGTAGGAATGAAGAACGGTACCGTCTCGGAAGACGGAAAACAGATAGCTTTCGTCAACCGCGGAGACATCTTCGTCACATCCGCTTCTTATCCCACGACCAAGCAGATCACCACAACTCCAGAACAGGAAAGTTCACCCGCCTTCTCTCCCGATGCCCGGACGCTTGCCTATACCTCGGAGCGCGACGGTAGCAGGAATATTTACCTAGCCAAAATTGCCCGCAAGGAAGACCCCGACTTCCCCAACGCGATGGTCATTCATGAAAAACCGCTCATTAACAATAATAAACATGAACGGGAACTCCCTCAATTCTCCCCAGACGGCAAGGAAGTAGCCTTCATTGAAGACCGAAGCCGCCTGATGGTCATGAATCTCAAGACGGGAAACGTCCGCCAGATCACGGATGGAGCGACCACCTATTCCACCAGCGGACAAATCGACTATGAATGGTCTCCCGACGGTAAATGGTTTACCCTGGCCTACACCAGCAATCACCATGACCCCTACACCGATATTGGCATCGTCAGTGCCGATGGAGGAGGGAAAGTGATCAACCTCACCAATAGCGGCTACACGGACACCAACCCCCGATGGGTCCTCGGCGGAAACGCCATCCTGTTCCATTCCGAACGCTACGGCATGCGCAACCATGCCTCCTGGGGATCCCTGACTGACGCCATCCTGATTTTCCTGAATCAGGAAGCTTACGAGCAATTCAATATGAGCAAGGAGGAAAAAGAACTTTTACTGGGTTCTGACAAGGAATCCGAGTCAAAGGAAAAGAAGAAAAAAACTGTCGCTCCTATCAAGATCGAGCTGAAAGATCTTGACGAAAGACTCGTCCGTCTCACCCCCGCATCCAGTCAGTTGGGGGACGCCATCCTCGATAAAAAAGGAGAACAACTCTACTACATTTGTGCTTTCCAAAAAGGCTTCGATCTATGGCAGTTGGATCTTCGAAACCGTTCGGCAAAAATCATTCGTCCGGACGTTTCCCCGTCTTCCCTGCAATGGGACAAAAAAATGTCCATGCTTTTTATCCTTGGAACAAAACCCGCTTGGATGAAGGCGGAAAACAATGCCTTCACATCCATTTCAGCCAAGGCTGAACGAGCCATCGACATGGCAGCCGAACGTTCCGCCATGTTCAAACATGTCTGCCGGGAAGAACAAAAACGGTTCTACACGGAAAACATGCACGGAGTCGATTGGAAAGCCATGCAAGCCAATTACGCCCGATTCCTGCCTCATATCAACAACAACTACGATTTTGCGGAAATGGTCAGCGAACTCCTCGGTGAGTTAAACGTATCCCACACGGGATGCTCCTACAGAAAGCCCTCCAGCCTGAGTAACGACGAAACGGCGGAACTCGGACTCTTTATCGATCAGGATTACACGGGAGACGGGCTTCGCATTCAGGAAGTTATCCGCCAGGGGCCTTTTGATAAATCACACCTCGATGTTCGTCCCGGAGATATTTTGGAAACAATTAACGGTACCTTTATCCCATCAGGCATGGACTACTTCCCGCTCCTGAACCACAAAGCAGGGAAAAAGGTTCTGGTTTCCCTTTACCGTCCGGAAACGCAGGAACGCTTTGAGGAAGTCATCATTCCCATTTCCCGCAGCAAGCAGAATTCCCTTCTCTACTCCCGCTGGGTCAAACAGTGTGAAGAAGAAGTGGACCGCCTCTCCGGCGGGCGTCTCGGCTACGTTCATATCCAGGCCATGGGAGATCCCAGTTTCCGTTCCATTTACTCCGCAATCCTCGGTAAGTACAATGACCGCGAAGGTATTGTCATCGATACCCGGTTCAACGGAGGAGGGCGGTTGCACGAAGATATCGAGGTGCTTTTCAGCGGAAAGAAATACTTCACTCAAGTCATTCGCGGCAAGGAAGCATGCGACATGCCCAGCCGCCGCTGGAACAAACCCTCGATCATGCTGACCTGCGAAGCAAACTACTCCAATGCCCATGGTACTCCTTGGGTTTACCGCCACCAAGGCATTGGCAAACTCGTCGGCATGCCCGTACCCGGAACCATGACCAGTGTCTGCTGGGAGCATCTGCAAGACTCCTCGCTCGTGTACGGTATTCCTATCATCGGTTACCGGCTTGACGACGGTTCCTATCTTGAAAATACTCAGCTCGAACCCGATATCAAAGTCGCCAACTCTCCTGAAAAAATCGTTGCCGGCAGAGACGAACAACTGGAAATCGCCGTGAAGGCTCTCCTTCAAGATATCGACAAGCCCAAACAACGACAGGGCAAACTCCCCTAAACCGGATTCTTCCGACTGGCATTGTTCCCTTTCTTCCGCGCCTGAACGAATTCTACGTCGTTCAGGCGCCATTGTTCCTTGCCACATCATGATTTCATCCAAGCCTCAAGATGGGATTCAATTAATTTTTTAATTATTTTTTGGAAGAACATCTTTGACTTTATCTTTTAGAGGACTTAATGGTAATTTCATGTTTGAGAAAAATCGCAAACTCATCGTTGGAGTGTGTATTTTTGTGAGCGTTATCATCATTAGCTCTCTCTGCCTGATCCTCAGAGAGAACAATTTAATCTATTTGGAGCAACAGAGAGCGCTATGGAACGAACTCAACTCTCTCATACCTCTCCACTACAGAATCGATACGGATAAATCACATTATATGTATTCTTTCACTCAACGAAACATCAGGCTGGAGCACAACCTATCATCTATGCCTGCGTTCATGAAAAACAACTATGAGTACAATCAAAAGGTAAACGATATATCGAAGCGCCTTACTGACAACAACACAACACTGGCAGACAAGGCAACATCCTTCTCCATTATCATCCCGGATACTCCATCCCCGTCACTTCCCCTCTCCGGATTAACAGAGCATGAATTGGAGAAATTAACTTTGGAGGGTAATCGAGAAGCCAGCCTGATTATCATCGCCCGCAAATCCCCTCCCACAAGCTCTATTCAGACTCATATCGTCAAAAATTCACTTCACATCAACCGACTTGTACCCGGACAAAATCCGGAGAAAAATTTCTTCTCTCATTTACAACAAGCAATCATCCAGATCAATGATCTTTCGTCCACACAAAAAACACGTTCATCTGGAGACAAGTTCTCTCAAGTTAATTACAAAAATCTCCCCGGTTATTCAACCTTCCAGGAAAAACTGAGAGAAGGGGATTTATTATCCTATCTCGCGTTCAAGAGCATTCTCTCCCCAGTTACATACACCATGGCAAGCCATGATGAAATCATGCAGGAAGAAAAAATGCTCATGGAAAGCCTGAGAGCTCGGAGCCAGGACAAATACGATTTGGCCTCCGCTCTCTTACTATGCAGAAATTCCCCAATGGGCTTTTATGGGATGAAAATTGATGATGAATTTAACAATAGACTAAGAATATACAAACAAATCGTAATGGATTATCCGGCATTGGCTGGAAGTATCATTCAAAATATCGTCTCCTTTCTGTTTTTCGATTACAGCAGTGCCACTTCCGTTAAAAAATTCCGGCAAGCTTCCGAGGCTCTGAGAAAAGCAGCCAGACAAGGAAACATGGAAGCCATGTTTCTTTGGCTCACCCGAGGAATCACTTCCCTGGATCGTTTCACCCGCGAAGACTGGGAGGAAATCGACACGTACCGCAAAGTGCTTTTGAAGGCCGGATACGCACCTTACCTTGAAACATTTATCAACAAACAAGAAACTCTTGATATCAACCTGTTCAAATCCATCTATCCAGACACCACATACCGATCCATCAGCAAACGCTGCCAGAAAGTATTGGAAGCAAGAAATTGATTATCTTGCTCCCACTCCACTCTTTGCCTCTCTCTTATTTTATATTTCGACAATTTCGTCGATTTTCAGAGCCCGGCACCTCGTCTTCTCATTGACCTGCCAGGTTGCGGACACATGGAAATGAGCGAAATACCATTCGGAAGGCTGGAGCTTTTCCATCAGATCCATCAGTAAATTGCGTTCCTTGGGCAGATCAAACCTTAAATCCGGATCACGATCCAAGAGTCCCGGATTCGCTTCCTTCAACGAGGGTTCGGATGGAGGCAACAACCCGACGTGAGTCAGAAGGATATCTATCTTGCCGGCATGAGCAGCCACAAACTCCCCATTCCATGGAATCACCTCATCCTCCCACCAACCTCTACCCGGAGCGCGGAATGACCGATCCACACTAACGCCTCCGCCCACGGCCAGAGCCCGACGTCCATTCAACAGCAGTTCAGAATAATCCGACAGAAGATGAAAGTATTCTCCAACCGGAGGATTGCGAAACATGGCAGGATCGTCATGATTTCCACGAAGACAGTACACATGATTGCCGGTCTCCCTAGCCATTTCTTCCAGCACTTCCCGGTAACGGGGCACAAATCCAAAACCGCAATCTCCCAGCTGGATCAGGCTGATGCCCGTCCGTGAGCGTAAGAATTTCTCCAGAGCTTCCGGCTTCCCATGAATATCTCCCATGAGAAAGCAGGGAGTATCAATAATCATCATAAGCGTTCCCTTTCGGAACATCCTACCCGAATCAGTCAAACATGGAAAGAATGCTTTCAATCTATTTTCTTCCTCGTCAGAAAATTCATTTCCATACACCCCCAGCCAACAGGAACGAACAGGAGAACACGAAGCTGCGAAAAATCACCCAGGTCGGCATTCCTGGCATCTGTAATCTAGGTACACCCCGGCGCATCCCCCTCGAAAGCCATCGGAGCTCACAGCAAAACTCTCCTTGAGTCGGATTTGTTTTCAATTTTGGAACATTTACCCGGTAAGAAATAACGTGCGATATTAACTTCTCCTTCTCCGTCATCTCGGATCCCGTATTCCTATCCACCAACAAATAACGGTGAAAGGTTCCGAAAACATGATCCTTTGATTCATCGAATTCAAGAGTTCTTCATTTCATTCCGCACCATTAGCTACAACTCCTCCGAATTATCTCTCCAAAACGGTAAAAACAGTGAAATACTAAAGTATTTTTTTAACGTAATTTTAGATCCTGTTTGTCGGTTTTCTCTACAACGGATCAAATGTTTGTAAAAAAAAGTTACAATTCCAATAAATCAAATAGTTTTGCACATTTGACATCTCACTCATCACACCAATTAACAGTTAACAATAAATGTATTATGTAAAAACAAAACAGAACACGAACACATCGATATTACACAAAGTTATTCTTTAGCTCGCCAGATTCTGTTTTTTTTCGTAAGAAGTAGGAAATCACACCGTACTAAGATACGATCATTTTACATAACACACTTATGAGCTTATCTATCAAACCCGCCAGCGCCTGCCGCTGGGACATCGTTTCCCTCGGAGAAGTCATGTTGCGCCTTGATCCCGGAGAAGGCCGCATTCACACGACTCGCACGTTTAAAGTTTGGGAAGGAGGAGGCGAATATAACGTAGCCAGGGGACTCCGCCGCTGCTTCGGTTTAAGAGGCGCCGTCGTCACTGCCATTTGCGATAATCCCGTCGGTCGCCTGCTGGAAGATTGCATGCTCCAGGGGGGGCTTGACCTGGATTATGTTGCCTGGACGCCCTTCGACGGCATTGGCCGTGATTGCCGCGTCGGCCTCAACTTCACGGAACGCGGCTACGGAGTCCGCGCTGCAGTCGGATGTTCCGACCGAGGCCTGAGCGCTGCGAGCCAGATGAAGCCGGGCGATGTGGATTGGGACAAGCTTTTCGGAGAAGAAGGAGTCCGTTGGTTCCATACGGGCGGGATTTATGCCGGACTTTCCGAAACGACGAGTGCCGTCGTTCTGGAAGCCGTCCAAGCCGCCCGTAGACACGGCACTATCGTTTCCTACGACCTCAACTACCGTCCTTCTCTCTGGAAGAGTATCGGCGGCCAGGCCCGCGCCCAGGAAGTCAACCGCGCCATCGCCCCTTTTGTTGACGTCATGATCGGCAATGAAGAAGACTTCCAGGCATCGCTCGGTCTCACGATTGAGGGCTCCACGGATGATTTCGCCCATATCGACCAGAATGCCTACCAAAAAATGATCCGCCTGGCCGTCAAGGAATTCGGATTCAAGGCGGCAGCCACCACCCTGCGCGTCGCCCGTACGGCAACCTTTAACGATTGGGCTGCCATGCTATACTACGATGGCGAATTCTACGACTCCATTTCCCTTCCGAATCTGGAAATCCTCGATCGCGTCGGAGGCGGAGACTCCTTTGCTTCAGGCCTCATTTACGGTTTCCTGGCCGACAAAGGCCCCCAATACGCCGTCAATTGCGGCTGCGCTCACGGAGCCCTGGCCATGACCACTCCCGGCGATACATCGACGGCATCGCTCTCCGAAGTCGAACGAGTCATGAAAGGCGGCACAGCCCGCGTCAACCGCTAACCCATTCCTACGACCATGATTGAAAGTTGGAGATGGTACGGACCATCAGACCCCATCACGCTACGCGACATCAGGCAGGCCGGCATTTCCGGCATCGTCAACGCTCTCCACGAAGTCCGCTGCGGTGACTTGTGGACGGAAGAGGCTGTTGCCGAACGCGTTAAAATGATTGAAGCAGCCGGTATGAAATGGGTTGTAGCGGAAAGCATCGCCGTCCATGAGGATATCAAAACCCGTTCCGGCAACTGGCAACACTACATTGAAGTTTACAAGCAAAGTCTTCGCAACCTCGCCAAGGGAGGAGTCAAAGTCGTATGCTACAACTTCATGCCTGTCCTGGACTGGACGCGTACCGATCTCGTCTGGCAATTGCCGGACGGCAGTAGCGTCCTGAAGTGCGATGCCGATGAAGTTGCAGTTTTCGACATCTTTATCCTGAAACGGGCAGGCGCAGAAAAGGACTACGATCAAGACACGCTGGCACGTGCGCAAAGCCGCTTCGAATCAATGACGGACGAGCAGAAAAAACAACTCAGTGATTCCATCCTGCTCGGACTCCCCGGTACTGTAGACGACCTGACGCCGGATCAATTCAAGGAAATGCTGGCTCGTTACGAAGGGATCGACGATGCCCGTCTCCGCCGCAATCTGTACGATTTCCTCAACGAAACCATACCAGTCTGTGAAGAGACCGGAATTCGCATGGCTATCCATCCGGACGATCCGCCCCGTCCGATCTTCGGATTGCCGCGCATCATGAGCGATGAGGCAGACATGGAACAACTTATCCGGGAAGTCCCGTCCATGCACTCGGGCTTCACTCTCTGTACGGGTTCGCTGGGAGGTCTCCGCAGCAATGCCCCGCACTTGCTAATGGAAAAATTCGCCGACCGCGTCTATTTTGCCCACTTCCGCAACACTGTCTATGACGGAGAGAATCCCGATACCTTCCGCGAATCGGGGACCCATCTTTGCGGTCACACGGACATGGCCTATGCCATGCAGTGCCTGATCAACGAAGAAGCCCGCAGGCGCGAAACCGGCGAAGAATGTGCGGAAATTCCCGTCCGCCCGGACCATGGCAAGCTCATGGACATCGATCTGGAAAAACACTGCTACGCCGGATATTCGTACGGCGGACGCGTCATCGGCATAGCCGAATTGCGAGGCCTGGCTTTTGGACTGGCATCCAGCCGTCCCCTGGTCGGTAAAGTAGCCGTTGTCACGGGAGCCGCCGGAGTCCTCTGCTCCGTCATGGCCCGCAGTCTCCTGAAGGCGGGAGCCAAGGTAGCCCTTCTTGGCAGGACAGAATCCAAACTCGTCGCACTCCAGCAACAACTGGCGGAAGAAGGCCTGACTCAGACGATCATCCTCGCAGCAGACGTCCTTGACAAGGCGGCCTTGGAACAGGCTTGCGACAAATTGGTTGCCGCCTGGGGCAAACTCGACATCCTTCTCAACGGAGCCGGAGGCAACGATCCGCGCGGGACTACACCCGCCGAACAATGCACCCCGGACACTCCGGAAAAGGACGGATTCTTCGGCATGGATATGGAAGGCTTCGAGTACGTTAACCGCCTGAACATGATCGGGACGATCCTGCCCTCGCAGATCTTCGGCAAACTGTTGACGAAGACCCAAGGTACCATCGTCAACATCTCCTCCATGGCCGCCTTCCTGCCCCTCACCAAAGTCGGTGCCTACGGTTCCGCCAAAGCTGCCGTAGAGAACTTCACCAAGTGGCTTGCCACACATCTGGCCCCCATGGGCATCCGCGTCAATGCCATTGCTCCCGGTTTCTTCATCACCAACCAGAATCGCTTCCTGATGATGGAACAGGATGGAGTTACTCCTACGGCCCGAGGTAAAAAAGTAATCGCCAAAACACCGATGCGCCGTTTCGGTGAACCGGAAGACCTGTGCGGTGCCCTCAAGTTCCTCGTGTCCAATGAAGCCGGATTCATCACCGGCATTACCATCCCCGTCGACGGCGGGTTCCTCGCCTTCTCCGGCGTTTAACAGCATTCCCCTCCTGTATTTATATCATGATCACAGACAATTTCCTGCTTGATACGCCGCAGGCTCGCACCCTCTTCCACGAGTATGCGGAAAACCTGCCTATTATCGACTACCATTCACACCTGGACCCCGTAGCTATTGCAGAAAACAAACAGTTTTCCAACATCGCCCAGATCTGGCTGGATGGAGACCACTATAAATGGCGAGCCATGCGTACCAACGGCATTCTGGAACAATTCTGTTCCGGCAATGCGTCCGACCGGGAAAAATACAATGCCTGGGCAAAAACCGTTCCCCTTCTCATTCGCAACCCCCTTTATCACTGGACACATCTGGAACTTCGCCGTCCCTTCGGCATCACCGGAGTCCTCTTCGGGCCGGATACAGCCGACGCGATCTGGGACCAAACAGCCGCCATGCTCCAAGCCGGAGACATGGGTGTCCGGGACATTCTGCGTACGATGAAAGTCGAAACCGTCTGTACGACGGACGATCCTGCCGATAACCTGGAGGCTCATGCCCGCATCGCAGCATCAGACTGCTCCACCAAAGTCCTGCCGACCTTCCGCCCGGACAAGGCAAGAGCACTCAAGGACGTCAAGACATGGAATACCTGGACGGGACGCCTCGAACAAGCTGCCGGCAAAGAGCTCGACTCGCTGGAAGCCTTCAAACAAGCCCTCTCCGACAGGCACGACTATTTCGCCGCCCACGGTTGTAAGCTCTCCGACCATTCCCTCGAATTCATGGATGAAGAATCGCTGTCCGACGAGGAAGCGGCCGCTATCTTCTCCGCAGCACGCCAAGGACAGGAAATCGCCGTCAAAGACGCCGAACGTTTCTCCAACTATATGATTGACTTCTTCGCCGATCTGGATGCCCGTTCCGGCTGGGTGCGCCAGCTCCACATCGGAGCCTTGCGCAACCCGAACGGAGAAGCCCTCCGAACGCTTGGTCCGGATACCGGGTTCGACAGTATCGCCGATTTCAACTACGCCTCTCCCCTTGCCAAAATCCTGGATCGTTCCGCGCAAAAAGGAGCCCTGCCCCGTACCATCCTATACAACCTCAATCCACGGGACAATGCCCTCATGGCTGCTCTCTGCGGTAGTTTCCAGGACGGTTCCAGCCCCTGCAAAATGCAATACGGAGCCGCCTGGTGGTTCCTGGACCAAATGGACGGCATGATCAACCACCTCGAAACTCTTAGCCAACTTGGGACTCTCTCCCGCTTCGTCGGCATGCTGACGGACAGCCGGAGTTTCCTCAGCTACACGCGCCACGAATACTTCCGCCGCATTCTATGCCGCGTTCTCGGGCGCGACATGGCCGGAGGACTCATTCCGGACGATATGGAGCTCATCGGCACCATGGTCAGTGATATTTCTTACTTTAACGCTAAAAACTATTTTAACTTCTAAATCATGAAAACTATTATCGAGGCTCTCTCCTCTCTCAAACTCGTTCCCGTCGTTGTTCTCAACGATCCGGATAAAGCCGTCCCTCTGGCACGTACGCTTGTGGACAACGGATGCAACGGCATCGAAATTACCTTCCGCACGGAAGCTGCCGAAGAATCCATTGCCCGCATCGCCCGGGAAGTCCCTGAAATGCTGATCGGAGCAGGTACCCTGCTCACTCCCGATCAAGTCGTCCGAGCCAAAAAAGCCGGAGCCACCTTCGGCGTTTCTCCCGGTTTCGATCCCGTCGTCGTCAAGGCAGCCCAGGAAGACGGACTGCCTTTTGCCCCCGGCATTGCCACAGCATCGGAAATCTGCCAGGCCCTCACAATGGGGTGCCTTTTCCAGAAGTTCTTCCCGGCGGAACCGGCGGGCGGTCCCAAAATGCTGAAGGCCATCCTGGCCGCCGTACGCCACACGGGCATCCGCATCATGCCGACGGGAGGGATCAATGCCAACAACATCGCCAACTGGCTTTCCATTCCGGAAGTTGTCGCCTGCGGCGGTTCCTGGATCTGTGAAGCATCCCTGATTGATACCTCCAACTGGGAAGAAATAGGACGACGCACACGAGAAGCCCTCGCTGCCATCCGCTAAACTTTCTCTGTATTATTTTAGGGGCTGTTCCGCACAAACAAGCGGAGCAGCCCCTTTTCGTTTATCATTTATTTCAAAGATCGCATCCTGAATTCGGCCTATTCGGAAGGAGTTTCGCCCTCATCAAGTCCGAGGTAGCACCCGGGATAGTTCTTGGTCGGCTGCCAATGTTCCCATTTTTTCAACTGGCCCTTGGTAGAATTATTGATAGGAAGTTTCCAGGTTTCAAAGAAGAGGGTCAAATCCTTCTGAAGCACTTTACCGAAATTCTTCATCACCCAGTTCCACTTTTCATCATCCGATGTCTTGTCGTTCTTGTAGGGACGCTTGATGTAAGCCTTGTTCACTTCACGGAACGATTCACAGCCGAAATGATACATAATTTCACCCCATAGGAACAACTGGGTCCCGTTTTCGGCATCATTATATCCGGCCTTCTTGTCCGTCAAATACGTACACATGTTCGGAGCCATCACATCCGGAGACATGCCACGAACAACATAGGGTTTCTTTCCGACACCCATCACCTCGCATACGAGCGAGAAGATGTTGACGGATACCTCCGTCTGACCTTCCATCGCAAAGGGTGCTCCCTGATGGTTATGCCCCAGTTCATGCCAAAGCCCCCAACTCCCTTCCGTCAAAATGGAACCGTCCGCTACGGCATCCGCCCAGCTCATATACCCCATGGCAGGATAACCCGAATGTCCGAAACCTACGGAAATCTGCCGGTCGACGACAAAACGCATGGGAGTACGAATACGGTCGGTCATATCATCCCAGCCGGCCACCCAGTCCTCAAGAGCCATGCATTTCTGAAGAAGTTCCGCAACTTCCTTGATCTTGACGCATTCCTTTAATTTTTTCGTCGGCATGGTGAAAACCAACCGGGGCATGCGGATTTCTCCCCAGGGAGCCTTTGTCTGAGCAACCTGTTCCTGCCATTGTTCGGGGGTCGTTTCTCCCATGATGTAGAGAGGAGCGGGAATTGCTCCGGAAATTTTCACCTTGAACGTCTTGGCTTGTTTGTTGCGTTTATTCACGCAGACATACACCAAGCCGCCGCTGGGATCAGCCAAATGCACTCTGGCCTTGTTGACGCCCGTACTGTTGCCGATAATTGGCAGACGCGCCCATTCCGTCGTCTTCTCATTCATCAGGTTGTCCGTATGACAACCGATACGGACACTCAACTGCCCCTTGGGAGCACTACCGGAAAACGAGAAGGTTACCTTGGCCCCGGGAGGAGCATACAATCCCGTACTGTGCCAACCACCGATGGAAGAATCGATTTCCACTGTTCTCGTCACCAATTCGGCTCCTTCATCGGGCAACCCGGGAAAATCCTTGGCGGACGGACTCGCCTTAATCCGAGAATCCTGTCCTCTCCATTTCTGATAAGTTTCCACCATTTCCGCCGCTTTGGAACGATCCTTCCACTTTGAAGACTCCGTCGGGAAATCGGTCAATTCCGTATATTTATCGGCGGATTCCCAAGACCACGTCCCGATCACCTTGTCTTCATTCATGGGAATCTTGTCCGCGGATTTGGGGTAAAACTTGCTCAAATCGGGCATCTTATTCTCGAAAGGCTTGGGAAAATCCGACTTGCGAAGCGCATCAAAGTCCGGTTCCTCCTGGCTGCCTTCATCTTGTTCTGCCTTGCGTGCAGCATCTTCTTCGGCCTGGCGGCGGGCTTCTTCCTCCTCCGCTTTCCTGCGGGCCTCTTCCTCCTGTTGTTTTTTCAGAGCTTCCTTCTTGGCTTCATCAGCCTTGCGGCGTGCTTCCTCGCTCATTTTCCTCTGGCGTTCCAGCTTCTCCTTGCGGCGTGCTTCCGCCTGCTGGGCAATACGCAGGTTTTCCTGACGCACTTTTTCCTGCTGGGCTTTTTTCTTTTCCGCCTGTTCAATGCGGGCTGCCCTATCCCTCTCCTGTTTATTCTGGTAGACATAATAAGCTCCCCACAGGATAGCACCAATCATAACGATCACCAAAAAGGAGGCGATGGCGCCTCCCCGGAACACGTGGCGGGAAAAGGATCTGTTCTTCATACTAGCAAATAAGGGAACCCGTTAATACATGGCATATTGAGGCCCTCCTGTCAAATTGAATCCTCGCCCGCAAATCCGGCAACTACTTCTAGATGAAAGCATCGCTCTTTGACTGCCTTGTCAGAACGATTTCTTCCAAATGCCTCCTGTATGGCATATTCCTCACAAAAAAACCTCCCCTCTGCAACATGCAGAAAGGAGGTTGTAGAAAAGAAATCCGGCTTATTCGACCGGAAGGATACTTATGCAGTAGCCGTCGTCGCAGTAGCGGCAACTTCTTCCGTCTTCTCTTCACGGGGAAGATCGATAATTTCGATCATACCCATGGGAGCGGAGTCGCTCATGCGCTGTCCCAGCTTGACGATGCGGCAGTAACCGCCGGAACGTTCGGCACAGGCCGTAGCAACGGCGCCGAAAAGCACCTTGACGGCTTCCGTGTTGTGAATCGTACCGATGGCCAGGCGGCGGGCATGCAGGTCGCCGCGCTTGCCGAGCGTAATCAGCTTTTCAACATAGGGCCGCAGGGCCTTGGCCTTGGCAAGCGTCGTCGTAATGCGGCCATGCAGGATCAGGCTGACTGCCTGATTGGCAAGCAGAGCGCGACGGTGGGAAGCATTGCGCTGAAGTTTGGAGATTTTACGTCCGTGTCTCATGGTAATGTGTTTCTGTTAGGTTTTGCGTTAAGTTTAATTAATCTTCGTCGTCTTCGATATTCTGGGCAATCAGGTCGGCAAGGCCTACGGGACTTTCCTCTTCGACTCCGATACGGGTCTTGGCCTGCGGAGCAGGTCCGTTCAGGAGGGAAGGATCAACCTGGACGCCAAGAGACAAACCGAGGTCTGCGAGCTTTTCCTTGATTTCGTTGAGGGATTTTTTACCGAAGTTGCGGTACTTGAGCATTTCGCTTTCGCTCTTCATGGCCAGCTGTCCAACCGTTGTGATGTTGGCATTGTTGAGGCAGTTGGCGGCACGAACGGAAAGTTCAATTTCGTTGACGCTCATATTAAGAAGCTTGCGGAGGCGAGCGGTTTCTTCGTCCTGCACGGCGGCGGGAGCTTCTTCGAAGCTAACCTTGCTATCGTCGTAATTGACGAACACGTCCAGGTGGTGGCGAAGAATCGCGGAAGCCTGAAGCATAGCGTCGGCAGGAGAAATGCGGCCGTCCGTCCAGACTTCCAGCGTCAGCTTGTCAAAGTCGGTCATGTGGCCGACACGCGTATTCATGACGGAATATTTCACGCGGGTCACGGGGGAGAAGATCGAGTCGATCGGAATCACGCCGATGGGCATGTCGGGCTGCTTGTTTTCTTCACCTGTCTTGAAGCCGCGGCTGACGCGCACTTCGAATTCGCAATCGAAAAGAGTGTTTTGGTCCAGGTGGCAAATGACCTGTTCGGGGTTAACGACCTTGTAAACGGTATCGTCGGAGATGTCACCGGCAGTGACGACCCCTTCCTTCTGGACCTTGAGGGTCAAGAGTCGGGGTTCCTTGCTCGTGTGGCTGAAGCGGACCTTCTTGAGGTTGAGGATGATTTCCGTCACATCTTCCACAACGCCGGGAAGAGAGGAAAATTCATGCTGCGCACCGGCGATGCGAACGGACGTAATGGCAGCGCCTTCCAGCGAGCCGAGAAGTACGCGGCGCAGGGAGTTGCCGAGAGTATGCCCGAATCCGTTTTCAAACGGTTCGGCAACGAAGGTCAGACGGTTGGGGTTTTCGGGGTCTTCGATCTTTTCGAGATGGCTAGGCACTTCGAAACGGCTCAAAACCGTCACTTCATCCTGTATGTTTTCTTGATCCGACATGGTCGTATTGGGTTTACCGGGTTTCCCTCCTGGCGAGCTGACCGGGAATGAATTAACCTCTTCCCTGGGAGGACCTACGGCAAGTTTTAATGACAACTCGCGTGGCGGAAACTCTAGCCTGACACGGAAAACAATCAACACTTTTTCTCTCTGTATAAAAAAAATCTGTGACTTACCGCCCTGTTTAGGGCATTTATAGAGGGAGAATAGATCACTCCTTTATGAAACAACCCCAATTCCTGAATGAACGAGACATCCTCTGCGTACGAGCCACCGCCCTGGAAGAAAAGGGCCTTACGACAGGCGTCGATGAGCTCGATGAAGAAATCAGAAAATTTTCGGAAAGGGTATCAACCACTTTCGATCCCCGCTACCTGCAGTCCCTGATCACCTTGGGCGCCGTCATGGCACAGTCCGACCTTCCCCAGCATGACTACGCCCTCATGGTCCGCACAGTATATGAAATGTTGAAAGCCGACCAGGTATTCGCCCCCTACCGTCATATCCGTAAAATCACGGTATTCGGCTCCGCACGCATCAAATTCGAAGAACCGGCCTATCGAACCGCCCTGGATTTTTCCAGAGAAGCGGCGGAACACGGCTACATGGTCATCTCGGGGGGAGGACCGGGCATCATGCAGGCCTGCAATGAAGGAGCCGGCGTAACGCGTTCTTTCGGACTGAACATCAAGCTTCCCTTCGAGCAGCATTCCAACCACATTGTCAAAGACAGCGAGAGGCTCGTCAACTTCCACTATTTCTTTACGAGGAAACTCAATTTCGTATCGCAGGCCGATGCCATGGTAGCTTTCCCCGGCGGATTCGGTACCATGGACGAAGTCTTTGAAACCCTGACGCTCATCCAAACAGGCAAGGCGTCCATCTTCCCTCTCGTCCTCCTGGATTCACCAGGCAAGACATTCTGGATCAACTGGTTGCGATTTATCCGAGTAGAATTGCTCGAATCCGGCCTGATTTCCAACGATGACATGGACTTCATCTATCTGACCAAGAGCCCTCAAGATGCCATCGACCACATTGACCAGTTCTACAAAATATTCCACTCGTACCGTTTCATCGGCGACATCATCAGCATCCGCCTCAACACCCCCATCAGCCAGGAATGGATATCCAGACTCCAGCTTGAGTTTGCGGACATCATCCAGGATGGTTCCATCACGCTCTGCGACGCCCTTCCGGAAGAAGACGACGAACCTCTCATTTTCAACATGCCCCGGCTTGTTTTCACCTTCAACCGTTCCAGCTACGGACGCCTCCGCACATTGATCGACCGCATCAACGAATACCCCGAAGCCTAAAGAGCCTCCTCCGCAATCATCCCCCTCCATCATGCCGGACTACCTTCCCTGCTGGTTCCTGCCCGCCGCCTGCGCCTTGATCGGCGCATGCATCGGGTCGTTTCTCAATGTCGTCATCTACCGGCTGCCCAGGAACCTCTCCATCAACGAACCGAAGCGCTCCTTCTGTCCGGCCTGTAAAAAGTCCATCCCCTGGTACCGGAACATTCCCGTCGCCAGCTGGCTCATCCTGCGCGGAAAATGCGCCAACTGCCATAGCCGGATCTCCTTCCGGTACTGGATAGTCGAAGTTATGACGGCACTGCTCTTTGCAGCGGCCGCCTATGTCTGCCGGGACGAATCCCCTCTGCTCCTCGTCCCCCTGCTGGGATGGACAGCCATGGGAATCGCCATCGCCTTCATCGACGCCGAACACATGATCGTCTTCCCAAGAGATACGGTCATCGCCGGACTTCTGGGAGTGTCTGCCGCTCTGCTCTCTCCCCCCTGGATGGAAGAACTTCCTTTCCTGACCGAACGTCTCGAAGCCTCATTCATCGGAGCAGCCGCTGGCTATATCGGAATTCGTCTCGTCATTGAACTGGGGAAAAAGCTCTTCGGCACATGGAAGCGGGACTTTCCAGTCGGGAGCCGGTGGGAACTCCGCGAGCCGTCCACCGACGAAGAAGAACTCACGCTGGTGCTTCCCGACGGGGACTACACCTGGTCCGATCTCTTCTCCCGCGACAGCGACCGGGCCATTTTCACGGTAGCGCAGTTGGAAATTGACGGATCTTCCGTTCCCGGGGATACATTCACCCTGTACCAGAACCGCATCGTCTCCGGTGACGGGACAATCTTCCTCATTGAATCCATCAAGTCCGCCTCCGGCACGCTGGAACACATTCAAGCCAACCGGGAAGCCATGGGCTACGGAGATGCGTGGATCATGATGATGATCGGTGCACTTTGCGGATGGGAGGGAGTCCTCTTCTGCCTCGTTGCCGGAAGCCTCACCGGTATCATTGCCGGTCTGGCAGGGCGCATCGGATTCGGGAAACCGATCCCCTTCGGGCCCTGCCTGCTATTCGCCGCCGCCATCTGGATTCTGGGCGGCTACGAGCTGTGGGCATGGTATTGCGAATGGCTGCTCGTGCCCCTGTAAGGAAAGGAGGAAACGAGATATCCTGGGGAGTCCTCCTATTCGGAGTCCTTTTTCTCAGAATTTTTGATCCACTTGGCAAGGCTCGCAAAAAACACTTGCTCCAGAGAATTGCGAGGATGTCCCGTACTCTCCAGAGTCACGGAAGGATCCTCGGCCACCAGCCGCTTGATCCCGTCGATCAATTCAGGCGACGCATGATCCAGAAGAATCTCCGTCCGGGAAGAATCGCGCGTCAGTTCATCGACGGAACCTTCCGCAATCATCACCCCCTTGTAAATGATACCGACGCGGTCGCATACCTCCTGCACCTGCTCCAAAAGGTGAGAGCAGAGGAACACCGACATTCCGCGCTTCTTCAAATTCAGGATAATGTCGCGGATCGCACGGGAGCCGATCGGGTCGACACCGGCAGTCGGCTCATCCAGCACCACCAACCGGGGGTCCTGCACAAGAGCCTGAGCCAGTCCTATGCGCTGAAGCATCCCTTTGGAATACCCACCAAGACGCCTGTCGGCCGCATCTTCCAGCCCGACCAGATCAAGCAGTTCCGCAACCTTCTCCTTCAAGGCGATTCCCTTCAATCCGCACAGCTTCCCGTAGAAAGCCACAGTCTCGGCTCCTGTCAGAAACTTGTAGAAATACGGATTCTCAGGCAGGAATCCCACCTTGTTGCGGCTGTCCGGATCCGCACCGGGAATGCCGAATATCGAGCAGGTTCCCTCCGTCGGCTTGACCAATCCCAGCAAGGCCTTCATCAATGTCGATTTCCCGGAGCCGTTGGGGCCGATCAAACCGTACACATCTCCCTCGCCGACATCCAGGGAAACCCCCTTGAGGGCATAGACTCCCGGTCTGCCCCATGGGGTCAGGAATTGTTTATGCAGATTGGTGACGCGGACAGCAGGAATCATCGTGATGGGAAAGGGATCAGATTGCAGAATAACTCACGACAGTTGCACTTGGGCAAGGCGGCGCAACAGGCACTTGCTCATCTCCACGCCCTTGTTGAACAGTTCAACGGGCATATTCTCGTTCGGAGAATGGATGCGGGCGTCAGGCAGGCACAAGCCGATCAGCAAACTATCCACGCCGAGGATGTCCTTGAACTCCGTGATACTTCCGATGCTGCCCCCTTCGCGCACGAGGACGGGTTTCACTCCAAAACTCTCCTCCAAAGCCTCCTGCGCGGCGCGACTGAATGAAGACTTGGGATCGCACAAATACGGAGTACTGACGTGCTGGCGGCGGAACTCAAGCTTGACCGAAGGAGGAGTCAGGCGGCGGAAATGGGCTTCCAATAGATCCTGGATACGCGCGCCATCCTGTCCCGGAACAGTACGGCAAGTAATTTTGGCAAAAGCGGACGAGGGAATAATCGTCTTGCTGCCCTCACCCTGGTACCCACTTCCGAGACCATTGATTTCAAGAGTCGGCCGGGCGTAAATGCACTCGGTCCCCGTATAGCCGGTTTCCGGCATCAGCGTTTCCACACCGACAAGCCGTGCGATATCGGCATTGGACATGCCCTGGACATTGCCCCACATGTTCCTCTCCCAGTTTTCCAGTGCAGCCACACCATCGTAAAAACCTTCGACAGCCACACGACCGTCGGCATCATGACACGAGTCGATCAAATGGCAGAGCACCGTTGCGGGATTGGAAACGGCTCCTCCAAAAATACCGGAATGGAGATCGGCCTCCGGCCCGTGCACGACAATTTCCACCCCCGTTACTCCGCGCAAACCATAGGACAGCGTAGGCAGATTCTGAGCTACCATCCCCGTATCGGAAACGACAACCACGTCACAAGCCAATTCATCGCGGTGTTCCTGCAAAAACGCAGAAAGATTGACGCTTCCGACTTCTTCCTCTCCTTCAAAGATAAATTTAACATTGAGAGGAAGCGTCCCCCCTTCCTGAGCCATCAATTCCTCCACTCCCAGAATGTGGGCCATGATTTCTCCCTTGTCGTCGGACACCCCGCGTGCATACAGGCGCTCTCCGCGGATTTCCGGTTCAAACGGATCGGATTTCCATTCGTCAAGCGGATCCACCGGCTGGACGTCATAGTGTCCGTAGATCAACACAGTCGGCCTGCCCGGAACTTTCGGGCCTTCCGCTACGACAACCGGATGCAGGGGAGTCGCATATTTGCGGGCGGCAAATCCCATGGAAGATAATTTATCCACCAGCCAGTCAGCGCAATCACTCACATCCGAAGCATGAACGTTCTGGGCGGAAATACTCGGAAAGCTCAAAAAGGCGGTCAGTTGATCCAATCGTTTCATGAAAGCATTATGTGCCGCATTGCCTCGATCAATCAATGAGAATGTATTTCATCCCGACAATTTATAATCCGGCTTCTTCGCACCGGGACGGCCGGTATTGCCCATAAAAATCGGGCCGGTCCGCAAAAGAGCGAACCGGCCCGGAAATGTTCTCACGGCAATCTACCCGGATTAGAACGTGTAGCGGAAACCGATGTTACCCGAGAACCCGCTCTGGCGGCTGCGGATATCGCAGTCAACGTCACCGTAAACGGAACTCTGCTGACCAACCGGAATCGCCAGGCCTGCGCCAAATTGAAGACCGGTGCGGCCCACCTTGGAACCTTCGATATTCATCGGAACAGCCGGCATGCCAAGGGCGGATACCGTAGCCTTATTGGTTTCGTCGCCAAAGTCCTGAACAACCTGGACACGGACTTCACCCAGGGCATCGCGGCCGAAGATGTTGTCGCCGATAAGCCCCATCAGGCGGGCGCCGAGAGCGGCACGTCCGTAGGTTGCATCCTGGCCGTCAACCTTCAGGGACGCATCGCCGGCACCCGTTTCGGTGTAGCCGTCCATCTTGGTCGAATACAGGCCGAGGCTGGCCAGAGGCTGAAGGATCGTACCCTTTTCCTCGTTCATCTTGATGTCGTACGTGGCTTCATAGAAGAGGCCGAAGCTGCTGCCGGAGGTAGAACCCTGCGTATGGATCGGATCCAGTCCCGGCACGTTCATCGTGCGGTTCATCGTCGCATCATTCCAGCCGGTAGTGAAGATCAGGGTATGGCCCCAGGCCTTCTTCTGCCCGCGAAGGAAGAGGTTGAAATACGTACCATCATTGTCTCCGGATCCATTGTCATAGCCGGAAGTGGACAGATTGGAACGATTTGCCGTCAACGCGCCGCCAACCGTGAGGTGGGAGTTGATGTCAACATCGCAACCGAGAGTTGCACCCCAGGTGTCCATCGTGTAACCGGCCTTGTCTCCGCTGGAGGAGAGCTTCCCGTAACCGCCGTTGGCCTGAACCCAGGCATTGACGTAGGGAGCGGAATCATAGTTCACGTCCGGATTAAGCCCCATTTGAGCAACGCGGTTGCGAACCCACTTGACCTGCTGCAGGAGGTCATCGTGCTGAGATCCCACCAGAGCCGTCACGGAACTCCCGGCAACGGCGGACAGTGTCGCGGTAGCCTGGTCGGCTGTCATGCCGTACTTCGTTTCGGCGGCGATCACGGCGTCGATGATGTTGCTAAGCGTCGTGCCGCCGTTCAAGGCGTAACGAGCCGCCCACAGAGCCTGTGCGGCCTGGGTGGAGTTGTTCGAATTGGCATAGTGGAGAATCCCGTTCCTGCCGCTGGAAACAACCTTCACCTGAACGGTCTTGCCATCCTTGAGCGTCACGCCGGAAATGAAGTATTCCAAATTCTTGTTCCCCAGCAGACCGGACATCGTCACGTCAATCTGGGAGAGAGAACCTTCGGTCAATCCGCTTTCGGCCGTCATCAGATTAATCGTATATTCCGATCCCTTCCAGTCGAACTGGCTGCCCAGCGTGTTCAGGTTGAGTTCCGTCAAACCGTTGGCCGGAAGATGCATTTCCTTCACGTTCAGGATCGTCGACGAGGTCTGAGCCAGAGTATCGATCTGAGCCTTGTCCATCGCCAGAGAAACCGTACCGCCACGTTCCATCGTCAACTTGTCCGTGGTCAGCTGGCCCTTGATCAAGCTCGGATAGGGGTTGTTTTCGTATTTTTCATTGCCGATGGAAAGCACGCCATTCTTGGCAACCGTTGTTTCGGGAGTCTGGAGAGAACCTTCGACAATCAACGTATTGGCTACATTGTTCGCTGCATCGCCAACAGAGAGGGCACGATAATTCATCGTCGAATGCGCATTGCTCAGGATAAGCGTATTCGTCTTGTCCTTGGCATCGCCCATTTCAATGGCAACCATTTCATTACCGTTCCCGGTAATCTTCTGCGTTCCGACACCCGTCTTGCGAATCACGCCGGAACCCACGATATTGCCCGAGTAATCGCCGCCGTCACCGCTGATCAACAAGGTGGAGCCTTGAAGTTCGACAGAACCGAGACCGCTCAATCCCCGGAAGTCCGGCATCGTAGCCGTCTTCACAATCATGGAGGAAGTGCCGTTCTTGAGATTCACCAGGAACTGCCCGGCTTCGATATTTTCAGGATTGGTAAGCACGCCATCGTTAACCGTCAACGTACCCGTGCCTTGGATGGAACCGAGCAGATCAACGGATCCGCTCACGGCCAGATTACCCTGGTTCACCGTAATAACAGACTCCTCAGTCATCGTCAGCATGCCGACATTCGCATTGGCGGCAAGACCGAGATTCATGGAAGCCTTGCCTGCCATCGTCAGGTTGCCTACATTGTTTTCAGAGCCATTGAGATTCAGCTTGGCATCGTTATTGATGGTTGTGATATTGGAATCCATGCGGGTCTGAACAGTCAATTCCGTACCCTCCTGCAAGCCGGTCGTACCGGAAACATTCAGGGAACCGCCTATCAACATGGATCCTTCCTTCACGGTCAGCGCGGAACCGGAGACGTCCCCACCGACATGGAACAACCCGTCGCCGATTTTGGCAAGTTGAGCCTTGCCAAGGATGGAACCCGCAAATACGGACTTCTGATCAGCCTTTTTCTCGAAAGAAATCAAGCTATTGGCATTCGCATCGGAATCGCCCGTCTTCACCAGGGCATTTGCGCTACCCGCTTCAAGATCGCGGATAATCAAGCCATCCGCATTGGGCGGAGCTTGCGTAATATTGATGGAAAGAACGGAATCTCCCATCAGCGTCACACCCGTAAAGGCATCAATCTGGCCATAGGAAGTAATATCGTAACGGTACTGATTGCCTTCATGAAGCACGAGGCGGGTCGTCTCTTCTGCAAAAATCAGCTGCAGAGATCCATCGGACATCGTCTTGGTTCCACGGTAAATATCGTTGAACAAGCCGAAGTTCGCATTAAAGACCGTATTGCCGGAGTACACCAGGCCGCCGGAGACAAGACGAATATAGTAATCGTTGCGCGGGCTGGCCAGATAGGCATTAAGCAGAACATTCTCGGCTTCCATCGTCAGGTCAAGAGTCAAGTCGCCATTGATCGTCACGGTAGAACCGGAGGAAACATGCAATGCCGCATTCGAAGCGGGAGGAGCGACGGTATTGCCTACCATCTTGGACGATACGCCGAAACGCGTCGTACCCTTGCCGTTGTAATTCAAGGTCACATTGCCTTCAATACCGGAAATGACGGAAGCTTCATCGATAGCGGAGTTAACCCCTACGTTAACCGACGTCAACTTCGACCCGTCGAATCCGGGCAACTTATACATGACCGCGTTATGAACATAGTTTCCATTAGCATCGGGAAGCTGGTCAATCGTCAAACTACCTTTGAAATTCTTGTAGCCGGTGAAATCGCCATGATCCCAATTGACCACGCAATTGGCGGTCTTGTCGTTCAAACTCAGATTGCCTCCGTTAATCACCACAGTGGCTCCTCCGGAGAACACATTGTCAATGCCGGCGACAATTGTTCCGGATTCGAGATTCCACGTTCCGGTAAACACCGACGAATTGTTAATCGTCAACGTTCCGGCTCCGGTATACAACACTGTGCCTCTACCGGAAAGAGTACCGACATATGTACGATTCTCATCCCACGCGAACTCGACCGTTGAGGAATCGGAAATACTGATGTTGCCTCCCCAGACGCCACCGTCAATGAACTTGATGTAGCCCCCGTCGGAAATTGTCAAATTTCCGGCTCCGGACGCCAATTCTCCGTTGTTCCAGAAGGAAACGTTATTCCCAGCAATCGTAAAGACGGGCACCTTTTCACCGGCTGGCACTCCACTGGTCAGAGTCAGATTAATGATGTGGGTGTTATCGTTGGCTTCACCGATATAGACGCGCCCGGACCATGTCGTATCTTCCGTCAGCAACAAGTCGACCGTCGTCTGTACTTTCGAATCATTATTTTCCCTGAAAGAAATAACGCCGGTACCTTCGAGTTTGTTCAAGTAAAGAGTCTTCCCATTCATGGCATTGGAAAGATCCAAGCCGTTCCCGGGGTTGGTTGCCTGAATGTTCAAACCGAAACGGGTCGTGGCCGTATTGGCAGAGTCCAGAGTCAAACAGAATGTCGTACCGCCGCCTACAACGGGACCGACTGTCAAATTCCCCGTAAATGCAGGAATACCCGTCTTCGCATCCCCCTGGATTGAACCGATGGTCAACTTGCCTGTCAAATTCGTCGTAAAGTCGCCGTTACCTCCAATGGAATCAAGTTCTCCGGAAGTCTGCAAGACGACATTAGTTCCTTCGCCGTTGGAAATAATGTTGGCCACGCTGCTGATATTAGAAATCGTCAGAGACCCCTTGCTGTCCTTCCCTGCAGAATCCGAAATATTGTACGTCTTGTTGAAACTGGATTCGTACGAATTCGCCCAGGTAACGTTATTACCGTTAATATCGACATTCACGAACCCTGTCCCCTGATACAGTCTGTCGGACAAGTCCGTACCAACACCGTCTCCGTAAACGAGAGAGCCGCCGTCAAACGTAATAGGCCCTGAACCAAGAGCGTCACGGGCATCTAGAATAATACGACCGCCGCTAATAACCGTACCGCCAGTGTAGGAGTTGTCCGTCTTGATCGTCAAATCACCGGAACCTTCCTTGTAAAGGGTTCCCTTGCCAATGATTGATCCTGTACCACCAAAAACATAACCGTCGCCAGTCACTCGGATGGCGTTCGGAACGACATTGCCAACAATTTCAACGTTTCTTTCGCCAGTGGAGCCAAAAATCACGCTGTCATTCTGGTAAAACTGGTTATCGTTACCAGCCCCTCCGGTCCATGGTGTATTGTTATCTACTCCCCCTTTCGTGATCCACTGGTTATTCCCGGACGTACCAACCCAAGTCAATTCCGACGACGAACCCGTTGTCTGCATATGTACCTGGATTGCATTATTCTCTCCGGACAATACCAAAGTACCGCTAGCTCCTCGGCTTTGAAAATCGAGCTTGATATCGTTGATATTAGAAAACGAGCCAGTCGTTCTCATGACCGTATAGTTCGTTCCTGTTTGAGTGTTGAAACAGGAAAGGCCGAGCACAAAACCTTGACCGCCAAAATCGACACTCTGATTCAAATTCAGCTGATCCTGAATTGAACCGATGTCCATAACAATACCGGTTCCGCCCGCAAAAGTCAGCCCGTCTGCAGCAACTTCCAGAGAACCAGCCGTACCGATTCCGGAAATATTTAAATGACCAGACTGCAAATTCAACGTTTTCACCGTGTAACTACTGCCGGTTGTTGACATACCGAAAGTAGACTGCATTTGGTTACCTCCAGCAACCGTCAGGTTCAATGTCCCCATGGCACCGAGAGAATCGAACATGCCCAAAAACACAGAACCGTTCTTAAGTGTCAGATTTCCATCGAACGTTGTATTGGAACTACCGATGGTCAGCACGCCGGAACCATCCTTGACAAGGGAAATTTTACTTCCGATCGTACCGTTGAATTTACTGCCGTATTTGGCATTGATCGTCAATGTTGCTGATTTATCCGCAAGAGACGGAACATTAAAGGCAAGCAGAGTCGTAGTCGCCTGCGTCCCATTACGAAGAATTTTTGCTGTCGTATTGCTGTCAAGCCCACCGATCGTTGCATTCTCCGTAGCCAAAACCAACAAAGCCGGTCCATTGGCGGAACCTTGCAGATTGATCGTTGCAGAATTAAGAGCTTGGTCCGTTTGCAACACAAGTTCCGTACGATGAGTATCAGCAGCCGTTCCTCCCGTAGGACCATTCACGGTAATCGTACCGGCATAACCGCTCGTACCACTATCTGCTATATAGAAATCCGGGTTGGCAGATTCCGAGGTTGATCCATAGAGACTCAAGTTTGCCAGGGAATCCCCAGAAAGCTTCCGCAGCCACACCTGCTGTTTGGACCAGTTCATAGTCATTTTTGCAGAGCCATCAACATGGAGTGTATCTGTAAAATCAACCATGCCATCCTGGACATGAAGCGTTGCTCCATTAGCCAGATTGATAGCATTGGGAACCAGAACACGATCCGTATACGAACCTTTCGTTCCGCCAAAGTGAATATACAAAGTAGCACTGTTCGCGATAGAAATCGCTCCCGTACCAAGCCTGTAAGTAGGAGCACCAGTCGTAGCTTGAGAACCAGATCCCCACATCAGGCGCCCGGAATTGATCCATGTACCGCCAGTATAGGTATAATTATTACCTGTGATCAATGCTGCCGTCTTGATATTCAAATCGCTTGTACCACTATAAATAAGAGCAAGATTTCCCGTCAGTCCTTTATTGTAATTTGTAGCCGCACTGGCAGCGCCCTTGCCGAATTCAAGGACACCTCCATCGTTCTCTCCACCGAGGATCGTATACTCGAAGGTTCCGTTGGCATTGACGAGAAGCTTGCCGCCATTGATGGTAATATCACCCGTCCCGAGAGCATCCAATGCCGAAATGGAAAGGGTACCTTTCTCAATCGTTGTCCCTCCCGCATAGGTTTTGGAGCCGTCTACCGTGACAACCTTGTTCTGGGAATCCATGGCGACCGTCATGGAACCATCCCCCGTCACTGTACTGGAAAGCTGGATATCGCCACCTCCGATGAGATACAGCTTCGATCCGGCGTCTTTAAGAGTGATGTTGTTGGCCAACGTTCCGTCTCCACCGATCTTCACAGCACCCGTCCCGGAGACGGAAATACTGCCCGTACCCAGCCCGGAAAGATTGTTGCTGATCACTGTACCGCCGGAAATCACCGTTCCTCCCGTATATTTATTGGCCGTATTGATCGTCAATGTTCCGGAGCCGCTCTTTTCAAGACTTGTCGATCCGATAATGGCTCCGTTGCCGCTAAACGTGTAGTTCGTCGTTTCAGCATCGACAGTTACTTGAGCAGGCGCCACATTCGACGTAATTCGCACATCGGAAATGCCTCCCGGAGCCAAATCGCCGAACGTTACACCGGAACCATCCACATAAATGGCAGCCCCACCACCGGGAATCGTCCAATCGGCACCGGAAGAAGTACTCCAAATAGAACCGGTCCCTCCCCACTGAAGGGAAGTCTTCAACAAAGTCAATTTGAAGGAAATGCTCCCTGTCGTACTCCACACAGTAGGAACATACCCGCTCAGGTTGTAATTGATCAGCCCCAGATTGCTGGGATTGAAACCAGGCAACGATCCGGCACGTATCAATTCGTATTCTCGGTCGGCAACCAGACTACCACCTTTGAAATCAACGAGGTTCACAGTCGCCGGGCCGTCAAATGCCACCGATCCGGTGATAGTCAAAAGATCGGCCAGCCTGATATTGGAAGCGGAGGCAAACGCAACGTTACCCTGGATGGACGCCGTTCCCGTCGTCGTCAAAGAAGCCGGAGCGAGAAGATTTGCATCAATCCCGACAGTCAAATAGGCCCCGGTTTGCAATGTAATATTCTTGAAAGCATCCGATACCCCTTGGATAGTACCGCGTCCGGAGACAGTCAACTTGCCGTTCGTACCGAGTGCACCGGCCACATTGGCAACCAGAGTCCCTTCCTGCAAGGTGAAACCGTTCGTCAAAGACGTCATGGCATTCACGAGGGTCAGGGTACCGGCACCGGATTTGATGACAGTAGTACCGTTGCTGTTACCACTGTTGTCAAAAGAGTATATCGAGGCGTTACCGCCATTGATCACGCTGATTTCGTCCCACTCCTTGAAAAGAACTGTCTTAAACTGGTCCTCATTGTTCGTTCCGTCAAGCGTCAGCTTCTTATGATCGGCCGTGCCGATAAATGCAGCCTCATACCCTCCTCCGGAAATAATGAATCCCGTAGCGGAAAATACCGGTGCTGCACCGATCGTAAAATTAACGTTCTTGACATGCTCCTTGGAAGAACCACCCGAACGGCCAAGACCATATAGGCCCTGGTTGTTCCCGGTAAACGAACCTCCCCTCACAATCAAGTTGGCGGTTCCGATTTCTATCGGCTTGCCCGTCGATGCCGAACTCCAGCCTCCGAGAGAAACACGGGATGAGAACGTTCCTCCCTCAATGGTAATGTTCGAACTCCCCACTTCGTAGGAACCGCTGCTCACCGTATAATTGCCGGTCCCAAAAATAGCAGCGGTGAACGTACCCGCTTTAAAAGTCAAATTTGACGATGTGACCTTGGACGTATAATTGCCGGCAAGATAGTTACCTCCCTTGATTTCCTTGTCCCACGTCTTGCCGGCAAAGTCCAGCGTCAGATTGGTGGTAATGCCCTCCGTCATATTGGCAGATACATTTTTTCCTGCGCATAACTCTCCCAGATCCGCCTTCATGGCGTCAAAGTTCGAGGCATTAATGGTCGTAGTAACGCCATCCAGGAATTTATTGGCGGCAAAGGACTCCATTTGAGAGAAGCAGGCCATAACGGCAGCTGCCAGCATGAGAGGTAGTCTGAGTTTCATATTGGAAGAGATCTGATCAGTAGGTTGTGAAAGAGGGGGAAAATGAATTCAGTGCCCAGTATCTTAGCAATTCCCCGAATGGAGACAACAAAAATCCGCACAATCGCTTTTTTTCTGAATCAAGCGGTCACAATGAATGGAAAAAGCCGGTAGACAATCAAGAGGTCCAAGAGAGAGTTCCCTTCCATTTTTTTGAAAAGAATAAGTCATTTTGCCCAATTTCACGAAAGATCCTTCCATTCCCGATCGTTTTATGTTATGAGACCCACTCACACATATTCTAATAGCCAACTATGGATACATCTTCATCTCGCCGTCGATTCCTCCAGACTCTCGGTCTGGCATCAGGAGCCATTGCCGCAGGAGGCCTCATCACTCCTGCAAGAGCCCAGGAATCCGCCGCCGGCCAAATCGTTGTCCCCAATCCCGACATGATCGGGCCCTCCACCGATTGGACACCCCGTCCCGCCGGTTCCAAATATATGGGAGGCTTCCGCGCTCCCAAGCTTGACGTCGTCAAGGTAGCCTTCGTCGGCGTTGGCGAACGCGGTTCAATGCACGTCAGCCAAATGTGCTCGATCGAAGGAGCCGAAGTCGTCGGCATTTGCGACCTTTACGAAGCCCGTTGCGAACACAACGCAGCCACCGTTGAAAAGAAGACCGGCAAACGCCCCCCCATCTTCTGCAAAGGCGACCAGGACTACCTCCGCATGTTCAAGGAAGTCAAGCCGGATGCCGTCATCATCTGCCCCAGCTGGGAATGGCACGCCCGCATCACCTGCGACGCGATGAAGAACCACATCCACGCATTCACGGAAGTCCCCATCGCCATCAAGATGGACGAACTCTGGGACATCGTCAACACCTGCGAAGCCTGCCAGGTTCACTGCATGCAGATGGAAAACGTCAACTATGGGCGTGAAGAGCTCATGTTCCTCAACATGGTTCGCCAAGGCGTCATCGGCGACCTTCTGCACGGCGAAGCCGCCTACATCCATGAACTCCGCGGACAAATGTATCAGGACACCCCCGGTAAAGGCAATGCCGGCACCGGTTCATGGAGAACCTACCACTACGCCGAACACAATGGCAACCTGTACCCGACACACGGTCTCGGCCCCGTTGCCCAGTACATGAACCTCGCGCGTACGGATGATAACTTCGGCCGCCTCGTCTCCTTCTCAAGCCCCTCCATCGGACGCGCCCTGTTCGCCAAGAAGAACTTCCCCGCCGATCACAAGTGGAACAAGCTTGACTTCAAGGGCGGCGATATGAACACATCCATCATCAAGACCACGATGGGACGCACTATCCTCGTAGAATGGGATGAAACCAGTCCGCGCCCCTACTCCCGCATGAACCTCATCCAGGGCGTCCTGGGTACGCTTGCCGGATTCCCGACCCGCGTAGCCGGTGAAAAACTGGGGAACGGCAACTACCATGCATGGATCGAAGGCAACGAAGCCCTTGCTCCGATTTACGAAAAATACGATCACCCCCTCTGGAAGCGCCTCGGCGACCTCGCCAAAAAAATGGGCGGACACGGCGGCATGGACTTCATCATGCTCTACCGCATGATCGAATGCCTCCGCAAGGGTGAACCCATGGATCAAAACGTCTACGAAGGCGCCTTCTGGTCTGCCGTAACCCCGCTTTCCGAAACCTCCGTTGCCCAAGGCGGCATGCCGCAGGTTTTCCCGGATTTCACCCGCGGCGACTGGAAGACGACCGCCCCCCTCGGCATCGTTCAATAATCTCACCCGGGAAGGTTTCCCTTCTCCTGAAAGAAATTCATCCAAGGGTTGTCCCGTCTCATGCGGGGCAACCCTTTTTCATATTCTCTTCCAGAAACGAGAGTACTCCGGAAGGGAAACTTATATTGATCTTCCGTTTGTAAAAAATCCGACCCTCCGTCAAAATGAAGTTGATTTGGCGCAGAGCCTATGGATACCGGAACTCTGCCAATATTGTACCACGCACTCGTTGAATGTTCGAGTTGCATCCTCCAAATTACAGTTCCCATCCATTTTGACGTTGAGCCATATGGCTCCTGAATTCAGGCAACGAGAAAAAGACGGAACCGTACGTCTCTGAACGATTATCGTTCTCTCGATCGACAAAGACAGAGAGAAACACACTATCTCTAGAGTCTGTTCATCAGTATGTTAGCACTATTACGACAAGATTCATCAAATAGTCAAAAATAGAAATTGCTATCTATTTGCTACGGATTTCAAAACCGTGCACAAGTATTTTTTTTCTCGTTAATATCTTTTTTATTATCAGTTGCGATTCGGCTCCAGTCACGAATCCTAAAGCGGTACATCCATAGAGTCCGCGCATTGTAATATCACTAACAATAAGCTAATTATAGAAATTTTAGCGGTTTTGAAATCCGCTAATTCTCCATTACCCATAAACAACAAATATGTCCCAATGAACATTAAATATCTACCTCTCCTTGCCTGTGCTCCTTTTGCATACATCTCCGATGCGCAAGAGGTCATTGATTCTCTTGAATCCTGGGCTAATGCCGTCAACAATAATAGCGGATCCAACAGTTATATCCTGACGGCCAACCTCAAGACAACATCTTCAGTTTCACTCAACAACGGAGATCTTCTAATCGATCTTGAGGGCCATCAGATTACTTTCGGAAAAACAGGAAGCTCGGTTTCCGACAAACTCCAATGGGGTATCCAAATCAAAGAGTCTTCTACGTTAACACTCATGAATGGAACTCTCCAAGGGAAGTATTACGATACCATTGGCAAGGGAATTGTCACCAACCACGGGAAAGCAACCTTGGATCGCGTCACTATTTCCGACAGTGTCGGAACAGGATACGGGCTGGCAATTTATAATTCCGACTCTTTTAGCTCTTCCATGCCGGAACTCACCCTCACCGACAGCGTCATTAAAAACAATACCATGATTTTTAAAGGAGGAAGAGGCTTTGGAGCCGGCCTGTACAATGGAGCATCCTCCGGAGGCAACCTCTTGGTACAGGGTGCTCTCGCCCATCTGGACAATGTCCAGTTTATCAACAACCGCAATCACGGAGGATTTGGGGGCGCCATTGCCAACGGAAGTACATCTGATGTTGGAACACTTTACATCAAAAACAGCCTGTTCTGGGGCAATGACGCCGTAGAGGATATGGAATATCCCAATTCAAACGAGACTTCGGTGGGAGGAGGGGCCATAGCCAATATGGCCGGAACAGTCCAAATCATTGACTCGGACTTCTACAGCAACCGTTCCGATCTAGGGGGAGCCATCATCAACCGACACATCCTGACCATACGAGCTGATCAGAAGGATGTGTTTTTCTCCAATAATACGATGCACAGTCATTTTGGCGATGAACACAATGGAGCGGATTATATCGAAGGTCCCAACGATATTTATCTGAACTCCATCTTCAACTTTGAAGAAATACCGTCTAATCTACATGGATATTTGAACCACAATTACCTGGAAGCCAAGGAAGGACGTACCATCTACTTTGGTGGGGGCATTCGCGGCCTCAACATTAGGAAATCAGAAGATGGCACATACTACGAATCCGTATCCTCCCGCGACAACGTTGTCTGGATCAACAAGGATGGAGAAAATGGAGAAAAATATGCCGGAGCTATTTATTTCGCGAAAACCGCGATTGTCCAATCCGTCAATATCACATTATACAACGGGACCATGAGCGTCGAAGACGGCGACGTATTCTACAGCGACCGCGATCGATTCGATCCCATACGAGACCGGACCCACCTGCGTCACCGTAACAACTTTTCCCTCCAGGGGGGGAAACTGGATCTCTCCCGTCTATTGACCGGAACCTTCTCCATTGAGAACCTGCTCCTCACCCGGGGAAGCGTCCAATTCGCCACCATGCGCGAACATCCTCTCCAATCCCTGATCATTGGAACTTCCGGCTGGAGTGCCGGCAATCCGGAAACCATTACGTTCGCAGTCGACTGCCTGGGCGATTACAATAAAAAGTACGACTATACGCTGCTGGACTACGTGAACGAGAACCTCACGGATGATGACCTCCGGCATTTTGAACTGCAGGTCGACCACTATGGAGAAGGCTGGGCATTGCGCGTTGTCGATGGGGATCTCGTCATTCACTGGGAAGGTGATGATGAAGGAACATGTCCGCCTTGCGATTTGCCGCATTATCCCGAATGCCCCGAAGTCCCCACATCTCCAGAATCTTCCATATGTCCGGGGTTGCCTGAAATCACCTCCGAACGTAAAGGAGAACTTGTCGAAAATTCTCTCTGGGGGCTTGATACGAACCTGAACGCCATGGGGAACGGAGCCTTGGAGCAGATGAATCCCTACCGCATGGTCGCCGGTCCCTGCCGCAACTTGTGGGTTCAGGGTATCGGAGACTTTGCCAATCAGAAATCCCGTGGAGGAATTGACGGATTTGATTACGCGGGCGGCGGATATGCCGCCGGCATGGATGGACGCTTGTGCGGCAACGCCGGATTTCTGGGTGTCGCCATAGGGCAAATCTGGGGAACACTGCAAAGCCGGGACTATGCCTCGCAAATCGACCAGGACACGATCATGGGAACCGTCTATTGGGGTAACATATTGAAAGCCACCGAGGATCGAGCCTGGCTTCTCAAAGGAGCCCTGACATTCGGCCAGTCGGAAAACCACCTGAGCACCTACCACTCGGACGGTTCGTCCAGTACGGGTAAATGGGACAACAACGGCTGGCTGTTGCAGATGGAGGCCTCCTACCGTTTGAAGATGAATGAAACATGGACATGGGCTCCCTTTGCCGGACTGGAATATGCGGAAGGCAAACGCGACGCCTTCCGGACGAGAGGAAACAATACTCCCGATGCCATCTACGAAAAATCCCGTTTGCAGAGGTTGACCGTACCTGTCGGGATACAGATAGACAGACTCGGTTCGCTTTGGGAAAAGCCTTGGATGAATACTCTGAAGCTATCCTACGCCTTCGATGTCTCCCGCTCCAATCCGGATTCACTCGCGACAATGGAAGGCTTCCGACCGTGGAAGGTCGGCAGTGCGGACCCGTCCCGCCATGCTTTCCGTGCGGATTTCAACACCATGCTTGATCTAAACGACAAGTGGCGTGTATTTGCCGGATATCTTCTGGAAGTCAGGGGATCGGGCGTATACCACCAGATCAACGCCGGAGTCAGCCTTGGCTTTTGAGAAGACAGGCAGCGATTCGAATAGATAATATCACTCATTCTTTACAATCACGTTTATGAAAACAACAATCATTCTTGTTCTTTCCGTTTTCGCGGCCGGCATTCTATCATCCTGCTGCTGCGAGGATCAAAATGCCCCGGCCTCAGTTCCTCCTCCGGTAGTGATTCAGTCCAAGAAGTAATCTTCTCCCCTCATTAAGACTGAATTCTCAAACCACACCCGGTATTGTCCGGGCGTGGTTTTTTAACAGAGCATAAGATATAACTCTTTGTCAAAATGAGTAGAGATGAACTTAACTATCGTCTCTTAATACTCGTTGCATACTCAGGCTATATTCTCAAAATAACAGTTCCCACTCATTTTAACGTTGACCCGTTTTACCCCTGCTGGCCGGCAGCTTCCGCCGCGGCTTCCTCATGGGAAAGCATGTGCACAATCACCTTGAGTCCGTTTTTCTCTCCGGTAGCTTTGGCCAATGAACGGATCGCCGAAGCAGTCATGCCATTCCTGCCAATCAAGCGGGCAACGTCCGACTTCTCCAAAATCAAGCGGAAACGGACAATATTACTGTCCGGCACCTCGGCCACGCGTAATTCCGCCATTTGCGGATTCTTGACAAACTGCATGGCAACCAATTGAAGATACTGACGGATTTGGGCAACAGCGGGACTCATAGCAATACAAACAAAGGGTTCAACAACAGTTTCATTATAGAAACATCCCACCCTTTGGCAACTTCCTTTTTACCGGTTCCAAACCTATCGCCGCTTCACCAACCAAAACGGTTCCTAATAGACCCCCAATATTCTCTTGTAAGAATTTTCCTCCCCGAAACGTACCAAATAAGTACGCAACCAATTTTCAGCGTAAAATCATGAAAACGAACATATCAAGACGACACTTCCTCAGTACGGGGAGCAAGGCGGCCGTGGGACTCTCGGTTATCCCGACCATATTGGGTACAAGTTTCGGGGCAGAAGCGGAAAATGTTTCCAAATCACCCAATGAGAAACTAAACATCATTGCGATAGGTATCGGTGGTCGTGGATCAGCAGTTATCCGCGGATTGGAAAGCCAGAACATCATTGGTCTGTGTGATGTTGACAAAAAATACAGTAACCATGTCTTCAAGCGTTATCCTAAAGCAAAACAATACTGCGATTACCGGAAAATGTATGAAGAACTCGGTAACGAGGCAGATGCGGTAGTCATCGCAACACCAGACCACACCCATGCTATCATGGCTGCAGAAGCCATCACCATGGGTAAACACGTCTATTGTGAAAAGCCATTGACTCACAGTGTTTATGAATCCAGATTACTCACCAAACTAGCCGCAAAATACAAAGTAGCTACTCAAATGGGTAACCAAGGAGCTTCCGGTCCGGGTGTCCGTAAAATATGTGAATGGATTTGGAACGGAGAAATCGGTGAAATTCGCAAAGTGGAAGCCTTTACCGACAGACCCATTTGGCCTCAGGGATTAAATCGTCCCGCAGGAGGTTCCCCTGTACCGGACACTTTAAACTGGGATTTATTCCTCGGTCCGGCACCGTACAGAGATTATGCTCCGGTATACACTCCGTGGAACTGGCGCGGATGGTGGGATTTCGGGACAGGTGCTTTGGGAGACATGGCCTGTCACATTCTACACCCTGTCTTCAAAGCTCTTCATCTGGGTTACCCCACCAAAGTTCAAGGAAGTTCCACGTTGTTACTAACGGACTGTGCGCCTCAGGCACAAACTGTCCGGTTCATTTTCCCGTCTCGTGACAATTTATCCAAAGTCAGCATGCCGGAAGTCGAAGTTGTCTGGTATGACGGTGGACTTAGGCCGTCCCTGCCCGAAGGATTTCCCTCGGGCAAAGATCTCAACGATGGTGGTGGATGTGTCATCTTTCACGGAACGAAAGATACATTGATTTGCGGATGTTACGGCAAAGATCCGTGGTTATTATCGGGCAGAGTTCCCCATGTTCCTAAGGTTCTGAGAGAAGTCACCACTTCTCATGAAATGGACTGGGTTCGAGCTTGTAAGGAAAGTGCTTCAAACCGGACGGAAACGGCTTCACCCTTCTCGGAAGCCGGGCCTCTCAACGAAATGGTCGTCATGGGTGTTCTCGCTATACGTCTCCAGGCCCTCAATCAGGAATTACACTGGGACGGCGAAAACATGAAATTCACCAACATCCCTACCGATGCAAAAATCAGGACGGTTATCGAAGACGGTTTCCAGATCAAAGATGGTCACCCGACTTTTTCGAAAAAATGGACGGATCCTGTCAATGCCATCGCATTTGCCAACGAATTGATCAAGCACACCTATCGTGACGGATGGAAACTTCCGGAAATGCCACACTAAGTGCATGATTAAAAAACATTGAAACACAACAATATCATCTATTATTGAAATGAAATACATCATCCCAGTATTGAGCAGTTGTCTGACATTAGGCTCACTGTTAAACGCTAAAGAAGCCTCTGTCAAAACGGTCAACACAGAAGACAATCAAACTATTGAATATAAGGAATTGGAAAAGCCTTCCGTCGATTTAAGTCAATTTGCCAAAGATGAGGACGGATACATCCACATCTTTGACGGGAAGACACTCAAAGGTTGGAGAGGATACGGAAAAGATGCCGTTCCCAGCAAGTGGACCATTGACAACGGAGCCATCAAATTCAACGGTACGGGAGGAGGAGAAGCCCAAACCAAAGAAGGCGGAGACCTTATTTTTGCCCATAAATTCAAGAATTTCGAACTTGAATTGGAATGGAAAGTTTCCAAGGGAGGCAATTCTGGAATTTTCTATCTGGCAAGAGAAATTCAATCCAAGGACACCAAAACCAACACATGGAGAATGGAACCCATTTACATTTCTTCCCCAGAAGCACAGGTTTTGGATAATGATAATCACCCGGATGCAAGACTAGGCAAGAAAGGCAACAGAAAGTCGATGTCGCTTTACGACATGATTCCCGCCAATCCTCAGAATGCCAAGCCTTCCGGAGAATGGAACAAGGCCAAAATCCTTGTATACAAAGGAACAGTTGTCCACTCCCAGAACGACGAAAATGTCCTAGAATATCACCTTTGGACTCAACAATGGACAGACATGTTGCAGGCCAGCAAGTTCAGCAAGTCGAAATGGCCGTTGGCTTTTGAATTGTTAAACAATTGCGGGGGAGAGACCAAAGAAGGCTACATCGGCCTCCAAGACCATGGAGACGATGTCTGGTACAGAAACATCAAGATCAAAGTCCTCGACTAAGATTCGGCATTCACTCTAACAACCATGGCCTGTGTTCCGTTTTGACTACGAACACAGGCCATTTATGCACTTTCGTCAAAAAATGAACTCAAAAAAAGCATTTCTTTCAGGAATTATGTGTATCCTGTTCTCAGCGCTTTGTTTCGACCGACAACAAGTCTTCGCAGAAGTCAATGCCCTTCCTCAAAAAAATATTGCTCTGCAACTTTACAGCGTCAGGCATGACCTGCAAAAGGATTACAAACATACTATTCAACAAGTCAGGGAAACGGGGTACACAATGGTGGAAGCTGCTAATTATAGAGATGGAAAATTCTACGGCCTGACTCCGGAGGACTTCAAAAAAAATCTTAAAGAAGTAGGACTTCGTCCTTTATCTTCACATGTAGGAAAAGAATTGAGCAGAAATGAATTACAGTCTGGAGATTTCAGAGAATCGTTGAAATGGTGGAACGCCTGTATTGACGACCACAAAACAGCAGGTATTACCTACATCATCGTCCCATGGCTATCCGTTCCCAATACATTGAAAGATTTGCAAACTTACTGTAACTACTTCAATGAAATAGGAAAAAAATGCAGGGAAAGGGGACTTTCGTTCGGATACCACAATCATTCCCACGAATTTTCTAAAGTTGAAGGACAATTGATGTATGATTACATGATTGAACATACTGACCCAAAATACGTTTTTTTCCAAATGGATGTCTATTGGATGGTCATTGCTCAACAAAGCCCCGTTGATTATTTTCACAAGTACAAAGGGCGTTTTGAACTGTTGCACATCAAGGACAAACGAGAAATAGGACAAAGTGGAATGGTGGGATTTGATGCCATTTTCCGTAACACCGATACAGCCGGGACAAAGTACCTGATCGTCGAACAGGAACACTTTAGCCAGAACTCTTTTCATGGAATCAAACAAAGTTTAAACTATTTGCAAGAATGTCCCCTGGTCAAAGAACATTACGGCATTTCTTCATCCAAAAAATAACCTGTTTTTGATTGTTTAAATAACTCGATTTCAAGACTTTTCGCACAAAAATCAAACAATTCAAATATCTGATCGCGAAAGCATCTTTAGATATATATAGTCAATCTTATTTGCATATGATTTTTCTTATCTTGTAGCCTTACAGAAACTACTTGACACAACAAATAGTAAATATATTTATATATCAACAAATAAGCATTATCACCCGAAAGATCATATTTAATATTTCATTTTTTGAGTTCATTTAAGTATTTTGAATCAATATCAAAATGGGAGAAAATCGTTATTTTTAAAGCTATAACAAGAGCATTCAACAAGACCTCGGAGACGATAGTTCCAAAGTTTCGTTATCCATAGGTTCTTCTCTGAATCAGTTTCATTTTCCATTGGTAACTTTTCGTTATTCCATTATTTTTGTATATCCCCCACATGCGTATGATCGGCAGGAACCAATCACTTAAGTTATCAGCCAATTTCACAAACTTCTCGGATACCTCGTACCACAAGATGGCTATCAGTCCCTTAAGATGACGGATGTTTCTCTTGCAGGATTCCTGAGCCTGATCCGTCTTGTTTAAAAGCTTACAGAACTCTTCTTGAACATGTAGGCTGATTCAATCACTTCATACGCTTCAAGACACCTCTTCAGTTCCTTCGCCTGGCGTTCTGTGACATTCTTTCCATGCTTACGAAGAATGCATGTCACTTGATTGACGAGTCCATTTGATCTCATCCTTTCTTTTCTGGAAGAACTCCATGAATTTCTCAACGTCCAGGCGGATGACGTGGAATCTGTCTGCCAGAAGTTGGAAATTCCTTTACTGAATTGTTGGTCAATATGTTGATGCTGGGTTTCACTGCTGCGTTTTTCCCTCTGAGATCTCCAATCTTTTGTCTGAAGACGCTTCTAAAAACCGGACATTTGAATCGTCTTGCCTTGATAAACACAGTCCTCCACGCCGCGTCGTATGCCCTCCATGCTTGAGTTCCCCCCTATCTATCTACTACCCATTATTCAGGGAAAGCCGACTTCATCAATAAAGTTGAAGTCAGATTTACCTTGCTGCTAATCGCTAAATATCAAGGCTGCTCCACCTCTTCAGATAGCTTATAGAGAAGTACCTCTCCAAGAAGCGTAACAGTAAATAATTCTGCAAAGCCAGGCTCTACGTCAGAATCGATGGATGAGTCCATCTCGCCCTCCCCCCAGCAATCCACCCCCAACTCCAATACCATCAACCCCTAACGCAAAAGGAGCCGTCCCAGCCGGGAGGCTCCTTTGAAAGTTTTTGGTAGGCCTGCCAGGACTCGAACCTGAAACAACGGAGCCAGAATCCGTCGTGTTGCCAATTACACCACAGGCCTTTTTGCTGTAACGGGGGTTCTTCTATCACCGGGTTCCGGGCAAGTAAAGAGAAAATTGATGCGGGGAGGAAAAAATATTTCCCTTTGCCGACTTGATTTGACTTGTAGATTTTCCGGAATATTTCTATAGAATAACTTATTTGAGTTTCTATGACTGAACCATCCTTTCCCACCCAAGATGAACTCTCCCTGGCCGTCACCCGACTCCAGGCACTTGCCGCAGAACTGAATCAGGTTTTGTACGGAAAGGAAGAGCTCATCAATCTGACAATCATCGGCGTTCTCGCCCGTGGCCACATCCTTTTGGAAGGCCTGCCGGGGCTGGGAAAAACGGAATTGGTCAAAGGCCTCTCCAAAGCCCTCGGCATCACGGCCCGGCGCGTGCAATTCACCCCGGACCTTCTGCCGGGCGATATCACCGGCAATCCCATCCTGCAAGAACAGGATGGCAAAAGGGATTTCGTCTTCCAACCCGGACCAGTCTTTACCAATATTCTTCTGGCTGATGAAATCAACCGAGCCTCCCCCAAGACGCAGTCCTCCCTTCTGGAGGCTATGCAGGAACGCCGCGTCACCGTCATGGGAGAAACCCATTCCCTTCCCAACCCCTTTTTCGTCCTCGCCACGCAAAACCCGATTGAACTGGAAGGCACTTACCCGTTACCGGAAGCGCAGCTCGACCGTTTCCTGTTCAAGATCCGCGTGGACCGCAACCCGGCCGATGTCCTTGCCAAAATCGTCCTGAATCGAGAAATCGGAGTCGAACCGACTGTAAAATCCGTTCTGGATGCCGAAACCCTCCTCCAGCTCATGGACCTTGTTTCACGCATCGGCATTCCGGAAGTCGTTGCCAACTACATCGGCCGTCTTGTCAATGCAACCCATCCCGGAGAATCGAAAGCTTCCCAAGGCGTCAAATACGGCTCGAGCCCCCGCGCCGCCCTCGCCCTCGCATCAGCGGGCAAGGCCCGGGCTCTAAGTCAGGGAAGATCCTTCTGCTCGTTTGAGGATGTCCAGTATGTACTCCATCCTGTCCTGGAACATCGCATCCTGCTCAACCACATGGTTCGTCTGGAAGGAACTACTCCCTCCGATATTGTCGACAGGATTCTTGAGGAAATCCCCGCCCAGGAAAAATCGCTTCCCGATTCCCTGAGCGCGGCCAAAGTCAAATAATCCCTTTCTCCGATCATCCTTCTCTCCCCCCCTTCATGAATACTCCGGCATTACTCCGCCGAGGCGCCTTCCTGCTGTGCACATTGTGTACCCTGGCCCTTGCCCTGGTTTCCGACGCTAAAACCATCCCCATCCCGACGGCTAAAAACAGCGGGATCACCATCCAGATGACACCCGCCTTCGACGAATGGAACGGCAATGGGTTCATGCCGGTGCTCATCGAAATCTCCAATTCCACCCCCTATCAAGGGAATTGGGAGGTATCTATCTTTAGCAAAACACAACTGCCGTACCGATTTTCCGTCCCTCCCGGAGGCACTCTCCGGGAAATCATCTACCTCAACCAGAACCTGGGAGAAGATTACCGCGATATCAGGACAAGCTGGGAGGGCACTGCCATCGAACGTAAAGCAGCCTCCTCCATCTCTCTGACGGACAACCCAGGCTGGCGTACCCGGGAAGAATACTCCTACATCGGAGAAAAATCCCTCCCGGCCAAGCAGGCAACGTCCTTCGAAGACGCGATCAAGGACAATGGCAATTGGAACGCCTCCTTCTCGATCATGGACTGGCCTGCCGACCCGCGGGTCTACACCAGTAAGGAAATCCTTATCGTCCCGGAGGAAACTTTTACCAACCGTATTGATACCCCCCATCGGCAAGCCATCCTGGACTGGGTTGCCACAGGTGGCGTTCTCTGGCTGGTCACCAATGACAAGAATCTGAAAAAGCCCATCCAAAACCATCAATTCGGCAGGATCCTCCATCTTCCCGACATTGAAGAACTTTCCTTGAAGGAACGGAAGGACTTCCTCGACACACTCATTAAAGACACCCGTAAAAATCTGCAAAAAATGCCCAATTGCCAGCCAACGATCACCAATCAGGAAGCTCTGGCTTACAAGCTCGGAGAACCCTCCATGTTTCTTGGCTTCCTTCTTTTTGTTTTCGCTCTCCTTGCCGGGCCGGTCAGCTTGAAATACTGGGCACCCGTAGGCAAACGGCAAAGGCTGTTCGTCATCATCCCTTCTCTGGCACTCGTCTTTTCGTCCATCCTGGCAGTCGCTATCCTGTTCTCCGAGGGAATAGGCGGGCAAGGCATCCGGAAAACCCGGATTCTCCTCTTCCCCGATTCGCATTCCGCTTTCATCTGCCAGAACCAAATCTGCCGGACCGGGGTCATCATCGGACAGTCTTTTCCCCTGGATGAAAAAGTCGACATGAAATCATCTCGTATCACCAATATCACCGAGACTTCCATGGGCATGGAACATGAGGGGAATTATGTACGCAACAGAAGCACGGCATCCGGCAATTGGTTCCCGGACCGGTCCATGCTCAAGCAAAGCCTCGGCACTTTCACTCAAACACGCGCCAGAGTGACTCTTCTGCCTGAGAGCAGAGACGGAGCTCCCGTTCTGCTAAGCACATTCCCAACCAGCCTCAGCAACGTGATTTTCAGGGATGAACACGGTCAATTCTGGAAGATACCCAATCTTCCTACCGGAACCAAGGTTTCGGCCCAACCCGTGGAAAAGCCGAACCAGCAGTACAAGGACATGCAGGAAAACACCTTCTTAGCCGATGCCGAGAAGAATGATAAACTCGGTCCCATCCCTTCGCACCCGGATATCCATTGGAACCAGGATACAATCCAGGTTACCGGACCCGTCTCCATCCAACCTTCCACAACCCGCTGACAAGCATGACTTCTTCCCCTTTGCTTACCGTCCGAAATCTCTCCCGTTCATTCGGGAAGCTCAAGGCGGTTGACAACATTTCCTTCCAGCTGGAGCGAGGCAAAGTCATCGGCCTCATCGGCGCCAACGGCGCCGGCAAGACAACCACCATGCGCATGCTGGCTACGTTGGACTTCCCCGACTCCGGAGAAATCATCATCAATGGAACCAACGCTGTCGATTACCCGGAAAAAGTACGCAGTCTCATCGGCTGGATGCCGGATGCATTCGTCCCGTATAAAAACACCAGCGTCCTGGAATACATCGACTTTTTCGCCAGAGCCTACGACATTCCCTCGGATAAAATCGGCAATGCCCTGGAAGACGTTATCAACTTCACGGAACTGGGAAGTCTGCTCGACCGCATGGTCGACAAGCTATCCAAGGGCCAGACACAACGTCTGTGCCTTGCCCGCACGCTTATCAGCAAACCCGAATTGCTGATTCTCGACGAACCGGCCGCTGGATTGGATCCCAAAGCCCGCCTCGAATTCAAAAACCTTGTCCATTTGCTGAAGGACATGGGAAAAACCATTCTCATCAGCTCTCACATCCTTTCCGAACTCGGAGAAATGTGCGATTCGCTCATCTTCATGGATGCAGGAACCATCATCCATGACGGCAACAAGGAAGATCTGCTCCATACGCATGATGAGCAAAGCGGATGGCCATTCGAAATCGAACTTGCCGACGCTGATACGGACAAGCTCTCCATGTGGCTTTCCCTCCGTCCCGGCTGGAAATTCCGGGAACAACGGAAGAAGGGAGCCCTCGCCTCCTTCCATAGCAATTCTCCGGACGCCATCGCCGCCGAGCTCCGGGAGATGGTCAAGGACATTCCCGTCTGCGGATTCCGCCAATGTGAACGGAGGCTGGAAGAAGCCTTTGTCGACATTCTGAAACAACAGCCTGCTACCGAAGCAGCTATGCTTTCCACTCCCTCCGAAGTCCAGACGAATACCCCACCTTCCTCCGCCATATGAATACCATCTTTTCTTCCCGCGACTTCCCCCTCTGGATTCCTCCGGCTCTGGTCAAAGAACTGCGCCAGTGCATGCGAACCCCGGCCTTTATGAACATGCTGACGATTGTCCCCTGTTCTCTCGCCATCATATTCCTGCTCAGCCTTATCCACACGCCAGACGGTGATACGATCATCGGCCAGAGCAGCCTCAACAACTGGTTCTGGGGTATCCTCGTTCTCTGTATGACCATTCTCGTCCCCAACTGGGCTCTCGGTTCCATGCGGGTCGACATCGCAGACAAAAGCGGAGACCTGATCATGCTCACACGGCTGACTCCACGCCGCACGGTTTGGGGAAAGTGGGTTGCCTACATGGCATTGGCAGCCCTGATCATCTGTTCCCTCCTGCCCTTTGCCATCATTCGCTACTTCGGAGGCCAGATCAGCCTGGCCAACGACTTGTTCCTTCTGTTTTGTACCTATCTTGCCTGTTCCATCCTGACGGCGGGAGCCATCTGGATATCCGGCATGCCCATCATCCTGAGGGCGCTTTTTTCACTGGGAACCGGTATTTTCTCCATCACGTTACTCTCTTCCTTCTTCGTGCCTATGGAGACCGCCAGGCTTATTGACGCTCTGGACGTACCAGCCACGCTGACCATCATGGTAACGGACAGTATTATCCTCATCGCCGGATTCCTGTTGTTGTCGGCGCGCTGGCTTTCCCCACCTTCCATCAACACCGCGACCTTGCTCCGCTGTCTCCCCCTGCTGTCCATCATCCCCTCATGCGTGCTGACGATGAATTCATCCTGGGAAAACCTCATTCCTTTCCAAATCGTTTTCATCTCGTTTTTCGTCACCCTGATCGTCATTCTGGAACTAACGACACCGACAACGTTTTTACCCATCCATATCATTAATGCTTCGAAAAAACGATTCAGTCTGATCCGGAAGATTTTCTTCATGCCCGGCCTTCCCTCCGCTGCGGCATTCACCCTGCTGGTTTTCTTCCTCTACTCCACCGCCGCCTCTTTCCTGTTACCGGAAGATTTTGAGAAGATGCCCAAAATCATGTTCTTCTTCCTGACTCTTGCAGCCTGGTACTCTACCATCGTACCGGCATTGCTCCTGTATCCGTTCCAGAAAAAACTCGGGATAGCCACTCCCATCATTTATGTTATCCTCTTCTACATCTTCCTGGGAATATGCGGCATTTTCACCATGATGAAGGCTGACTTCCTGACCGCACTGATCCCCAACGGCAGCGTCATCGTCTTGCTGAAGGACGCCGGAACCGGCAGCGAATCCATTCTCATCATATGGTCCAGTATCCTCTCGTCCGTTTTTGCCGCCCTCTGGCTGATCTACCTCACCCAACCCTGGTTCCGGGTATGGAAGAAGGGATCGGCAATCGCAGCGGCACTCCATAAAAAATCCGAGGGTCATCCTACCGAACCATGACCGAGCCCGACAATACATCCGCCGAAGCCTACCGGGAAGCCGTCCACGCCTCCCGGCGCTTCAGCCTGCCCTTCTCCCGCCAGTCGTGGCAGGGGCGTCAAGGTGGCTGGAAAGGTAACGATACGGGCAGTTCCATCGACTTCCAGGATCATCGCGACTATCAGTGGGGCGACGATCCCCGGGCCATCCACTGGGCAGCCTACGCCAGAACCGGGCAACTCACCATGAAGTTGTACCGGGCGGAAGTATCCCCCATTGTAGAAATTGTCCTAGATGCCTCGCCCTCAATGTTCATGACCGAAACCAAAGCCATTCGCACAGAATCCCTTTTGCTCTTCTGCCTCGAATCCGCCCTCGGCAACGGTTCCCCCGTCCGCTTCCATGCCGTCTGCGGCAACCGCATTATCCCGCTGGAAATCGATGCCGTCCGCTCCGGTTCCTGGAAAGAACTCATACATGGCCTGGGCGCCGATGAAACGATGCCAGTCATTCCCGTCTGGAAGGGAGACGGTATGAAAGTCCTGATTTCGGACCTTCTTTATCCGGGTGACCCCATCACCCTGCTTGGAGCCATGAATGCCGGTGGAGGTACATCCGTCATCCTGGCTCCCGCCCTCGCGGAAGAAGCAGCATTCAATCACATCGGCAACATCCGTCTGAAAAACTGTGAAACCGGCCAGACCCGAATCCAGCGAATCACCCCCTCGCTGGCGGCGAAATATGAACGCGCCTACGAACGCCACTTTTCCCTCTGGCGGGAAACCTGCCGCCGCTTCTCCGCATCAATGGCCAGAATCCCGGCGGAAGGCTCCCTGAGCAATGCCCTGTGCGGCGATGCCCTCAAACAGGAAACCGTCGAAATGCGTTAACCACCACCTCCCACAAGCCACCGAATCCATCTTCATGCTACCCCATCTTTCCAACATGATCGGCCTCTGGGGATTACTGGGTATTCCCCTCATTGTCGCGATCCACTTTCTCCGGCACAAGACGAAGGAACAGCTTACCTCCACCATGTTCCTGCTGGAAGTTCTCTCTCCCGAGGATCGTACGGGGAGGTTCTGGGACAGGCTGCGAACCTCCCGGACATTCTGGCTTCAAATCCTATGTGTCCTTCTGTTGACGTGGGTGCTGGTTTCTCCGCAATGGGTTCGAGAAAACACGTCCCGTCCGGTTATTTTCGTCGTGGATGATTCCATCTCCATGAGCCCGTTCCGCCAGGAGGCAATCCAGGCCGTCGCCAAGCGAATGGGAGAACTGGACGCTTCGGGAATTCCCTCGATTTGGACGATTATGCCCAGTTCGTCCCGCAACACGTCGATATACAGGGGAACAAATGCCCGAGAAGCTCTCACCGCGCTCGGCTCCTGGGAACCGCGATCCGGTACCCACGATCCCGCCCCCGCCCTCCGCACGGCCGAAGCTGTTGCCGGTAAAATAGGAATCACCCATTTCATCACTAATAACAGGGAGATGGTACCTCCGGCGCAGTCGGCCACCGGTATCGGGAAACCGCTGGACAACACCGGATTCGCCGGGATTACGCCTCAGGAACAAAGCGCCATGCCCAAATGGCGCATCGCCGTCAGGAACAATGCCGCCACCCCCCAGGAACGGGAACTGACTGTCCGCATCCCGGGCAAAGAAAGCAAACCGTCCACCCGGACACTCAAACTCAACCCGCAATCCGTCGTCGAGTTCGATATGGTACTGCCCAACGGAGTCGATTCCATGGAGCTGACCCTGACTCCCGATGCCTTTCCGGAAGACGATTCCCTGACCCTGGTGCGCCCTCAGCCTCATCCGGTCGCCTTCTCGATCAACCTGAAAGACCAAGCTGCCGCCAATTCCATCCTCAAACTGGCGCAAGGCATTCCCGGATTCCGGAAGGCATCCCCGACAGAGAAGCCGCAACTCAGCATTATCTCCGGTTCCCAATACAAGCCGCAACAGGCCCCCGAACCGGCTATCGTACTGGCAGCCAACTCCATGTCCGCCCCTCCGCAAGGTTCCATCACCCCGGAAAAACATCCGTTGACCGAAGGTCTCGGCTGGGGATCTCTCCTCATTGCCGCCCCGGGAGATCTCACGCCGGAACCCATGGACACCATCCTTCTCTGGCATGGAGAAACACCCCTGGCATGGCTCCATGGCAACAGGCTCGTCTTGAACTGGCAGTGGGAAAAATCCAATGCCGACCGAATTCCCGCCCCCTTGCTGGCTATCCGCAGATTCATGGGAAACGTTCAGGACAAAGCTCCCGGAACACTCCAGGACAATGTCCCATCCGGGACCCGGCTGGACTTTCCCCACGGTTCCCGGATGACCGTCACAAGAAAAGACGGAAGTGTGCGCCACGATATCTTCAAGGGCACTACCCCGGGGGAATCCTGTCTCATCCGGATAGATCCGTCCGGGGATGACGCCCAGCCCCTTTTCAAAGGATCCGTCTGGTTCGCCGACACCAGGCAGAGCGATTTTACCCGTTGTTGCAGTTTTGAACAAATCATCGATAAGAATGCCTCTCTCTTGGAACAAATGTTTGAACCCGATCCATTCGTTCTCTTCTGGATCTTCCTGGCCGGCTGCTGCATGCTGGGATCCTGGTTTACCCCCGCTTCGGAAAGGAGGAATCAAGCATAATGATGCTCCGCCTCCTCGCTCCTGAATGGCTTTTCCTCCTGCCCCTGCTAGCCCTCGCAGGTTGGAAATACAGTTTCCTGCGCCTCCATGCACCCGTACGTGCAGCAGCCCTGATTGCCTTTATCCTTGCCTTGGCACACCCCGTTTTCAACAAGGGAGGCAGTGAAATGGACCTATGGGTCATGGTGGACCAATCCAATTCCACCGGAGGCATACCGGCCAACCAATCCACAGAGTTGCAGGCCATTCTGGAAAAAGCCAAGCGGCCCGGCGACCGCGTCCGCCTCGTAGACTTTGCCGGAGAAGCCATCCTCCGCGGCAAAGGGGATCCCGTCTTCTCCAGCATGATCCCGGGGACGCGAATGGAAGATGCCATCTCCTACATTCTGGCGCAGATGGATAGGACGCGGACCAATCGTATCCTCATGCTGACGGACGGTTATTCCACCCAGCCTCTTGACGTCATCACGGCCAGGCTTATCGAAGAAAAAGTTCCTCTGGACTACCGCTTGGCCGCCCCGGACATGTCGGACGACATTCGCATCGGCGATATTCAGCGCCCGCCGCGCATCCGCCCCGGCGAAGCAGCCACACTGACGTTCGACATTATCGGCAATCCCGCCCAAAACACCACAGTCCCCTGGAAAGTCGTCAAGAACGGAGGGTCTACCATTTCCGGCACGGCCACTCTCGACAAAGGCCGGGCTACCGTCCGCCTGACCGACCGCAGCGCCACTCCGGGCGTAGCCTCCTATGACATTTCCGTCCTACCCGCCAACGATACCGTCACTCTTAACAACACGGCGGAATGCGTCATGGAAATCACCGGTGGCAATAAAATCCTCCTCCTCAGTCCGTTCGAATCGGATCCCATGGAGCCCTTCCTCCGGGCTCAGGGATTCGACATCCTCCGTCCAAACGATCCGCTCCGGCTGAACGCCAACTCACTGACGGGTGTCGGACTCGTCATCGTCAACAATGTCTCTGCGGCGGAGGTCTCCCCGGACTTCCTCAAAGGGCTTGATTTCTACGTCAGAGAACAAGGCGGAGGATTCCTCATATGCGGCGGTTCCAATTCATTCGGATCCGGCGGGTACTTCAACTCGCCGGTCGATGAACTTCTGCCCGTTTCCATGGAGTTGAAAAACGATAAAATCAAACTGATGACAGCCATGAGCATCGTGCTGGACCGCTCCGGTTCCATGGCTATGTCAGCGGGAAGCGGTGGCAAAACGAAAATGGATCTGGCCAACTCAGGAGTTGTCCAGGCGATCAAACTTCTGGGACAGGAAGACTACGTCTCCGTCCATGCCATCGACAGTTCTCCGCATGCCATCGTCTCCATGTGCAACGTCGGAGCCAACAGAGACAAAATGCTCAGTGTCGTTCCACGAATCGAATCCATGGGGGGAGGCATCTTCATCGGAGAAGCCCTCCGAGCGGGCTGGCGCCAGTTGAAGCAAACCGACTTCGGCAACCGCCACCTCATCCTGTTTGCCGATGCCGCCGACTCGGAAGAACCGGACGATTACAAAAAAACGCTGGCCGACATGCGCAAAAACGGAGCCACCGTCAGCGTCATCGCACTCGGAACGCCGAAAGACGGCGATGCAAACCTGCTCAAGGAAATCGCCAAACTGGGAGAAGGCCGCATCTTTTTCTGCGACAATCCCAAAGATATTCCGCACGTCTTCGCCCAGGAAACCGTCTCTGTCGCCCGCGCTACCTTTATCCGGGAAAACACCCCTCTGCATTCCGTCGCCGGATGGAATCAGATATCACCCGCCCGCATGGAATGGCCCACCTCCGTCAACGCTTACAACCTATGCTACCTGAGGGACGGTGCCACGGCCGCCTGCATCACCGGCGATACCTACAAAGCACCCCTCGTCGCCTTCTGGAACCGCGGATCGGGCAGATCGGCAGCCATCACCTTCCCCACGGGCGGCAAATATGCAGCCAACGTCCTGACATGGAAAAATTACGGAGATTTCATCCAAACCTTTGCCCGCTGGCTTATCCGCCGAGACATGCCGGAGGGATTCTCCGTCCGGGCCACGATGCGCGGAGAACGGCTTGATGTGGAACTTCTCTACTCGGACGAAGCCGTTCTGCAAATGGCTAAACGCATGCCGGAGCTCACCATGAATGTTACCGGCAAGCAAATGTCGAAAACCGTCAAGGGAGTCTGGGAACATATCCGTCCGGGAGTTTTCCGCTGTTCCTTCCCGGCGGCTCATGGAGAAACCTGGAGAGGAGCTATCCGCATCGGCGATCGCAACATCCCCTTCGGCCCCATCAGCATGTCCATGGATCCGGAATGGACCATGACGCCGGAAAGCAAATTGGATTTCCTCTCCATGGTGCGTCAATCAGGAGGGCAGGAACGCATTGATCTAACCTCCATCATGCAATCCCCGCGCAACATATCCTCTCTGGATACGCGCAACGGCCTCATCTGGGCATTCCTGATCCTGATGCTGGCCGATGCTTTGCTCACTCGCCTCAATATATCCCTGCTCCCCGGAAAAAAGAACGGAAGGCAGGATCACGACGACATTCGCACCGAAACCGTCTGAAAAACAACCGCATCCGATTACTTGAAAAAAGAGCGCATCGCTTCACGTTCGGCAGGATCCAGATCATCCTTCCAGATAGAATCACCGCCCTTGGCCGGAGTAGCGGCCTTCCCGCCGTTTCTACCGGCAGCTTCCTGTTCCTGATCCATCGAAGGAGCCGAGGATTCCGTCCCCGTCATGGAACCGAGAGCCGCATGGGACATATCCGTATTGCTAACTCCTGTACGCGAGCCGTCCTGCAACTGCTGGTTGGAATCGCCGAAGGCTAAAGGAGCATCGCCCCTGCCGCGGGAAATTCCGCCTCTCCCCCATTTTTCCCCATTCCCGTTCCCATCCTTGCAAAGGGAGGGAAAATCATCGGGATTGACGACGGACGACATGCCACTCCCCGGATTATCGCATAAATCATTCAACTGGTTGGATGCATTGCGGAGTTGCTCCGCCAGCTTGCGAAGCTGGTCGGGCGACAAGGAACTCATCCCGGCTGCAGCCATCGCATCCATACGTGCCGCCAAGTCTCCGCTGGGACGTAATGTTCCCTGTTCCATCCCCTTAAGAGCTTCTTTCAAGTTTTGCAGGGCATCAGAGGCATTCCCCCCCTGCATGCTTTGCTGGATAGCCGCCTCCACGCTGGATAAATTACCGGCCATTTCGTTCATCGCCGCCATCGTCCGCGAAGCCAGGGTATCAGCAGCCTCCAACCCGGCATGAGAGTACATGTCCTCCCCGGTCATTTTCTGCAATTCCTCCATCTCCTTTTTCAGTTCCTCCGTCGATTCAGGCGCGATTTCCTCCATCTCATCCAACTTCTCCATCCATTCCTCCACCTGGGCAAGAGCGGGCGATTTCTCAGAATATTGAGGCAAGGCATTCTTCATTTCCGGCAAAGGCATCAGCCACCCTGCCAGCAGAATCGCCACACCGCCTGCCAGCCACCCCAGGACAGGAGCCGCTTTGACATTCAGAATTGAACGCGCAGGAATATCGCTTATGCGAACGTGAATTCCCCATTCCTCTTCCGCGCTTAAAGCCGCATTCAACCCCAAGCGTTCATCCATCAACGCCAGAGTGTCCCGGCGCGAAAACAAACGGGACGAACATCCCTTCCAGGCCCAAACAACCAAACCGGCGGCAACCAGTCCGGCTACCAAAGGCACAAACCACGGCCATATGTCCACACGACGGTTCCAATACACCAAAGCCGCTATCACCGTACATGCGACAAAAACAGGGATCGCCACCGTCTCTAACAAAATACAGGCATTAATGCACAACTTAATGCGGGAAACGCAAGAATTTCTAATTGAGGCCTCACCTGATGACATGTCTGCATGCTGAACCATTCATCGCCTTTTGGGAAGATAAAAATCATTGCTCTTGACCTCATCTCCGGGCAAATCTACGTTTCCTGCATCATGCAGTACAGCAACGCTCTTACATTCTTCCGCACCGATCCCTACCGCTACAATTGCGCCCAATCCATCTGTGCCGCATTCGGCCGGGACGACCTTCTGGAATCACTCTCCTCCTGTGGCGGAGGTAAAGCTCCGGACGGTCTTTGCGGTGCCCTGTACGGAGCCCTCCAAATCATCCCCGCTCATCGTCACGAAGCCGTAAAAGAAGCATTCCTCCAAGCTGCCGGTTCTACGTATTGCCTCCAACTCAAAAAGGAATGCAAAGTTCCCTGCCGGCAATGCGTCACCATCGCTCAAGAACTTGCCGCACGGGAACTTGATTAATTCTCCCTCTGTTTCCCTTGAGGGAGCGGGCTGCATCAAGTCGTATCAATTTCTCGGAATCCACCAAGCCTGCCGGGATCTCAAGTCAAGCAGGATTCTGCCCCGTGAGAGGATATCCGCCCCGACAACCCCCAGATCCGAACCGAGCATGATCTGGATACCGGAAAGTTCCAGTCCGCCCCACCGAACGGATGCGACTTCCACAATACTGGTGGAGGTGAAACGTGTTTTCCCGTTGACATCCAGCCAGACGACATCGCCCTTTCTTTCCTTGACCTCTCCTTTCCAATCCCGGGAAGGAAGGCACGTTTGCGTTGCTCCCGTGTCGATGACCAGACGCACGGCAGTCCCGTCCAACGACATCAAAGCCTGCATATGACCATTGCGGACGGAAACGGGAAGAGGAGTGGCGTGGAGGCGCTCCAGCAAATCGTCCGCGGGCACCCCCAGCAAAAAGGTCAACGTATTCTCCTGCAAATCGACAAGAAGGGGAAACATGCCCATCACATTCATTCCCAACAGACCATCCACGGGTTTTCCTCTGCAATTTCCCAACTGAGGCATATCCATGACAAGCAGGTTCATGCCGTAAACGCTCAGACCTCCGACAGCTAACGAACGGACAAACGCCATATCGACATCCCTGCGGATATTGCTTCCTTCCCCGGGATTCACCGGAACCGTCTTCCGCTTCGACCAGTTGCGGCGGAAGGAATCCCTGCGCAACACCGTTGCATTGGCTCCCGTATCCACCACCATATGGCACTCCTTTCCGTCGATTTTCACCGGCACGACAATCAACCCATGATAATCCTCCCCCGTCACCGTTGTAATGCCCACACTGCCCAAAGCCTCCCGCACAGCGTCGTTTCCATCCCCTCCCGGACGGGTAGAACACATCGGAAGCAGCCCGAATATGGCGAGCAGCAAGAGAATGGAAGTCCAACGACGCATATGGCAGAGATATTCTCCTAATCTTTGTTAAAATCAATCACTAATCCATTGACTTTCCGCTTCTGCATTGTCAGGATTATGGACGTTCAATTTCATCCCCTCTATGAGCGACGACCCAATCAAATCAACACCTCTGGCTTCCAAGCACATTGAACTTGGTGCCAAAATGGTTCCCTTCGCAGGCTGGAACATGCCAGTCCAATACACCGGTATTATTGACGAGCACAAGGCAGTGCGCGAATCCTGCGGCATTTTCGATATCTCCCATATGGGGCAATTCATCGTCTCCGGGCAGGGTGCAGCAGCATGGCTGAATTCCATGCTGACCAACAACATCGACAAGCTGGGCATCAACCAGGGGCAATACACCATCATGCTCAATGAAAAAGCCGGAGTTATCGACGACTTGATCATTTACCGCTGCGGAGAAGACACCTATTTCGTCGTCGTCAATGCTTCCAAGATCGACGAAGACTACGCATGGCTGTCCTCCCACAAACCGGAAGGGATCACCCTTGAAAACCATTCCGACCGCTACGCCGGCATGGCCATTCAGGGACCTCTCTGCCAGGATGTGTTCGCCAAGGTCTTCCCCGGCCTCGAACTCCCTGTCCGCAACGGTATCGCCACCCACGAAATCAAGGGACAACAGCTTTGGTTCTGCCGCACCGGATACACTGGAGAAGACGGATTCGAATTCTTCTGCCCCGCCGAACACGGCATCGAATGGCTCGAAGCCTTCGTTGCCGCCGGAGCCAAACCATGCGGTCTCGGCGCACGCGACAGCCTGCGCCTGGAAATGTGCTATCCCCTCAACGGCTCCGATCTTGATCCGGATCACACCCCGATCGAAGCCGGACTCGGCTTCTTCTGCGCCCTCGATACCGAATTCACCGGTGCGGAAATCCTTCGCGGACAAAAGGCCGACAGCCCCAAAGTCCGCCTCGTCGCCATCGAATACACGGGCAAGGGCGCACCGCCCCGCTCTCACTACTCCGTCTTCTCCGCTTCCGGGGAAGAATTGGGACAACTCACCAGCGGAGTTCTCTCTCCATCCCTGATGAAGGGAATCGCCATGGCTTACGTCCCCGTGGAATACGCCAAGGTCGGAACGGAGCTCCAAATCGACGTACGCGGCAAGAAATTCCCTGCTGTCGTCGTCAAAAAGCCATTCTACAAGAAAGGCTAATGATTTCTAAAAAAAAGAAACTGACAAATCGGAATATTTCTCTCATTTTAACTCCACATTCAAGCTATGCATAACGTACCTGAAAACCTGCTGTACTCCAAAGACCACGAATGGGTCGAAGTCAACGGTGATATTGCCACGATCGGCATCACGGACCACGCCCAGGCAGAACTGTCCGACGTTGTTTTTGTTGATCTGCCCACTGTCGGAGATTCCATCTCTGCCGGTGACGCCGTAACCGTCGTTGAATCCGTCAAGGCCGCCAGCGATGTGTACACGCCCATCTCCGGCGAAATTCTCGAAGTGAACGAAGAACTCTCCAATGATCCCGCACTGATCAACTCCGACCCGTACGCAGCCGGCTGGATCTACAAGGTGCGCATTGAGCTTCCCTCAGAATTGGACGATCTCATGAACGCCGCCGATTACGAAAGCTTCTGTTCCTGAAGCATTCTTCTCCCCGCCCCGGCGAGTCCAGTCTCACCGGGGCTCTTTTATTTTCATTCACAATCTTCATCCCCTATTTTTCATCATGCCCGCCATTACGGACTTCCACAACCGCCACATCGGCCCCTTGGGCGCCGACCGCCAAGCTATGCTTGATTTCCTCGGCTATAAAACGCTGGACGATCTCATGGACGACGTCGTTCCTGCGAACATTCGCCTGAAAGCCCCTCTGGACCTTCCCGCTCCGTTATCCGACAACGAAGCCCTCGACCAGCTTCGCGCCATGCTCGGCAAAAACAAAATTCTCAATTCCTACATCGGCCAAGGCTACTACGGCACCCTAACGCCTAATGTCATCCTCCGCAATGTTCTGGAAAACCCGAGCTGGTACACGGCCTATACTCCCTACCAGCCGGAAATCTCCCAGGGACGCCTGGAAATGCTGATGAATTATCAGACGATGGTTTCCTCCCTGACGGGACTGCCCATCGCCAATGCCTCCCTTCTTGACGAAGGCACAGCAGCAGCCGAAGCCGTCTTCCTCTGCATGGGTTCCAAGTCCAAATCCACTACTTTCTTCGTTTCCGATGCCTGCCATCCGCAGACAATTGAAGTCATCAAGACCCGTTGCGCTCCGTTAAACTACCAAGTCATCGTTGGTGACTGGAAGACGTTCGACCCCGCCTCCTGTGAAGGCCTTGCCGGCGTCCTCGTCCAGTATCCCGATACGTACGGTACAGTTGAATGTTACGCCTCCTTCTTTGAAAAAGTTCATGCAGTCAAGGCGCTTTGCGTTGTCGCCACCGATCTGTTGGCTCTGACAATGCTGAAAGAGCCCGGTTCCTTCGGTGCCGACATCTGCGTGGGCAACTCCCAGCGTTTCGGCGTACCGATGGGCTTCGGCGGTCCCCATGCCGCATTCATGTCGGTCAGGGACGATCTCAAACGCCGCATGCCAGGCCGCCTGATCGGCATGTCCGTAGATTCACATGGCAAGCCCTGCTACCGCCTGTCCCTCCAGACGCGCGAACAACATATCCGCCGCGACAAAGCCACCTCCAATATTTGCACGGCCCAGGTACTCCTGGCCCTCATGGCGGCCTTCTATGCCATTTACCATGGTTCCAAAGGCCTCCTTCGCATCGCCGAAACCGTCCATGCCCACACGAAAACGCTGGCAGCCGCCGTCAAAGCAGCCGGACTGACCATGTACACGGGCGACTTTTTCGACACCATCGTCTTCGGAGCCCCCGGTAAAGCCGACGATCTCGTGGCTGCCGCGCTGAAAGCCGGTTACAACATCCGCCTGATCGACGCGGATCGGGTCGGCGTTTCACTTGATGAAACAACAACCAGCGAAGATGTCGAAGCCCTCGCCCAAGCCCTGACGGGAACAACTGCCCCCTCCCCAGCGGAAGGCCGCCCCGCCTGGTGCGAATGCTTCGACCGCAAAACACCGTTCTGCACGGAGACCGTGTTCAATTCCTACTACTCGGAAACGGACATGATGCGCTACATCCACCATCTCGAAACCCGGGATCTGGCCCTCAACGAAGCCATGATTCCCCTGGGATCCTGCACAATGAAGCTCAACTCCGCCACGATCATGACCCCGATCACCTGGCCAACCGCATGCGCCCTGCACCCCTTCGTGCCCGCAGACCAGTCCGAAGGCATCAGGGAAATGCTCGCCGATCTGGAAAAACGCCTCTGCACCATCACCGGATTCGACGCCTTCAGCATGCAACCCAATTCCGGGGCAGCCGGTGAATACTCTGGTCTGATGACCATTCGCAACTATCTGGAAAGCATCGGCCAGGGAATGCGCAACATCTGCCTCATCCCCACATCCGCCCACGGCACCAATCCCGCATCCGCCGCCATGGCCGGATTCAAGATCGTCGGCATCAAATGCGATGAAGGCGGCAACATCGACATAGAAGATCTCCGCAAGCAGGCCGAGACCCACAAAGATGTCCTTGCCTGCATCATGGTTACCTACCCGTCCACACACGGTGTCTATGAACCCACTATTGTCGAGCTCTGCGACATCGTCCACCAGAACGGAGGCCAGGTTTACATGGACGGCGCCAACATGAACGCCCAGGTGGCCTGGACCAATCCCGGATTCATCGGAGCCGATGTCTGCCACCTCAACCTGCATAAAACCTTTGCCATGCCTCACGGCGGAGGCGGCCCAGGCATCGGATGCATCGGATGCCGTTCCCACCTGGCCCCCCACCTGCCCGGGCATCTCAGCCTGGACAAAAAACAGGGAGCCGTGGCATCTGCCGCGTGGGGCAGCGCTTCCATCGCTCCGATCTGCTGGACCTACCTCGCCACCATGGGAGAACCCGGACTCAAGGAAGCGACTGCCGTCGCTATTCTCAATGCCAATTACATTGCCAAAAAGCTCAACGGTCTCTACCCGGTTCTTTACTCCGGCAACAAGGGACTCGTCGCCCATGAGTGCATTCTGGATACCCGGCCCATTGACGATGCCGCCCACCTCACCGTGGATGACATTGCCAAACGTCTTATGGACTACGGTTTCCATGCTCCGACCATGTCCTTCCCCGTACCGGGAACGCTCATGATTGAACCTACGGAATCCGAACCCAAGCGCGAACTTGATCGCTTCATCGAAGCCATGACCTGCATCCATGCTGAAATCCAGGCCATCATCGACGGCAAGGCAGACAAGGATGACAACGTCATGAAGAACGCTCCGCATACTGCGGAAGCCGTCTGCTCCGACAACTGGACGCATCCCTATACTCGTTCCGAAGCCGCCTATCCGGTCAAAGAACTCCGTGTCCACAAATTCTGGCCCTACTGCGGCCGTGTGGACAATGTCTATGGAGACCGCAATCTCGTCTGCTCCTGCGACACCGTAGAAGCCTACGAAAAAATGACGGGGCAGGAATAATCTCCTCCCTGTTTGACGCCAATTAAGCTCCAACACCCGCGCTCCGCACAGTCGGCAGCGCGGGTGTCTTGTCTGGGGGCATCGGTCATTTCATGATAGAATTCGAGTTGTTCATTCGTATATTAACGTCAATGAAAACGACTCCCATCCTCATTGCTTCTTTGCTGTTAAGTTCTTTCCCCGGAATTTCAAATACACCTCCCAATCCTCGTCCCGTTCCGGAATTTGCAAGTGCCGGATTCTTCAACACTCAGGGCAGCCCACGTCAGGCTCACGATTTCAATGTGGGATGGCGCTTCGTTAAGGGAGATCCCAAGGGGGCACAGGAAATCAGCTTCGATGATTCAGCGTGGGAAATTGTCAACACCCCGCATGGGCTGGAGCTCGTTCCGGAAGAAGCCAGCGGATGTTCCAATTACCAAGGTCCGGCCTGGTACCGCAAGCATTTCACAGCTCCGGAATCGCTGCGAGGTAAAAAGGTCACCCTGTATTTCGAAGCCCTCATGGGAAAAGCCGACATTTACGTCAACGGCCGGAAAATACAAACCCATCTTGGAGGTTATCTGCCCGCCATTGTCGACGTAACGGATATCCTCATCCCCGGGCAGGAAAACATCGTCGCCGTCCGCGTCGATAACAAAAACGATCCATCCTATCCGCCAGGCAAACCCCAGGAAACACTGGACTTCGTGTACTTCGGCGGCATCTACCGCGATGTTTACCTCATTGACACCGATCCGGTACACATCACCGATGCCAACGTAGCCGGTCAGGAAGCCGGAGGCGGAATCTTTTTCCGAACTCTGTCCGCCACCGACGACCAAGCCCGAGTCGGAGCCAAAGTCCATGTCGCCAATGAAAGCAACCGTGAGCGTAGCCTGTTTGTTGAGACCGTCCTGACCGATTTACGAGGCAACAAAAAGGGCGGCTACAAATCTCCCCTCAAGCTGAAGCCGGGAGCATCCGCACATGTGGATGGAGAATGGGATATCAAATCCCCTGACTTGTGGTCACCCGACTTTCCCCGGTTATCGCGCCTCACCGTCAATGTCATTGAAAATGGTAAAGTCCTGGATTCCCAAACCATCAAAGTCGGCATCCGCCACTTCGTCATGAACGACCAGGGATTTATCCTCAACGGGAAGCCTTTCCCCGGCAAGCTGATCGGCGGCAACCGCCACCAGGATTTCGCCTACCTCGGCAATGCCCTTCCCAACATCGGACAGTGGCGCGACGCGAAAAAACTCCGCGACGCCGGTTTGCGAGTCGTCCGTTCCGCCCACTACCCTCAGGATCCCGCCTTCATGGACGCAGCCGACGAACTGGGGCTCTTCGTGATCGTCGCTACTCCCGGCTGGCAGTTCTGGAACAAAAACCCGCAGTTCGGAGAACTCGTCTACGACAATATACGTCAGATGATCCGGCGTGACCGCAACCACCCCAGCGTCTGGGTCTGGGAACCCATCCTGAATGAAACGCCCTACCCCGGCGAATTCGCGCAAAAAGCATACGAGACCACGCACAAAGAATACCCATATCCTTCATGCTATGCCGGATGCGATGACAGGGAAGCTGGTGCCAACAAATACGATCTGATTTACAGCCACCCTGCCACCGTCACGGAAAACACGGTCAGCGCAGCCGGTCCCCTCAACGACTCGCGCCGCTTCAAAGGCAAAGCCTACTTCACCCGTGAATGGGGCGACAATGTCGATGACTGGGGTTCCCACAATTCGTCGAGCCGCGTTGCCCGCGAATGGGGCGAAATCCCCATGTTGATTCAGGCCAATCATTACACCAATCCCAACTACAATTACACCTGTTGGGAAACCCTGTCCCAGGCTCCCGCTTACCACATCGGCGGTGCCCTCTGGCACCCCTTCGACCACCAGCGTGGCTACCACCCCGACCCTTTCTACGGTGGGATCATGGATACCTTCCGCCAGCCGAAAACATCCTGGTACGCCTTCCAGGCACAACGCCCGGCGGATACCAGTGCTTCGTCCATGGCCAGCGGCCCCGTCGTGCACATCGCCAATGACATGGATCCCTTCTCGCCCCAGGACGTCACCGTCTTCACTAATTGCGACGAAGTGCGTCTCACGGCATTCGAGCGCGAACCCGTCACCCTGAAAGTACGTAAGGAAGGCCAAATGCGCCCTGGATCGACGGTACTCTTCCCCAAGGCATTTGATTTCATGACTCTCAAATCATTGACGCGCGAAGGCAAAGGGCAGCAATGCTACATGCTGGCCGAGGGGCTGATCGACGGTAAAGTCGTCGCCTCGCACCGGGTAGCTCCCGCCAGACGCCCATCCCTGATCACGCTAACGCCGGACAACGAAGGAATCCCCCTTCGCGCCAACGGTACGGACATGATGGTTGTCATCGCATCCATTACCGACAAGGATGGTAACGTCAAACGCCTCAATAACGAAATGATCGAATTCTCCATCGAAGGAGAAGGAACCATCGTCGGCGATGCCTCAATCGGAGCCAATCCCCGCGCCGTCCAGTGGGGTACGGCTCCCGTCATAATCCGCAGTACAACCAAATCCGGTAAGATCAAGCTCATGGCCAAAGTCCTCCATCCCGGAGCCCAAAAGCCCGCCTCTGCCGTACTGGAACTGGAAACACTTCCGCCCCAGGAAAGCCTCATCTACAAGGAAGTACCCGGTCACAAGGAATCCGGCAACTCGGTTCATAACCTGGAACAGGAAAAGCAGCTCAAGGAAGCGGCCCTCAAGAAAATCGACGAAGTCAAAAAGCAACAATCCGCTTCAGAATAAATACCCCCCGGGAAACTTTGCATGACACAAGGTCTCCCGGACATTTGAACAAATCCCGTTTCCAAGAGGTCTTACCCTTATCAGTCAGGTGTGGAAGAAGGAGAGAGCTTCCCACTACTTCTCCAAGAAGCAGTACTGAGTCACAAAAGGTAGTAAGTTGGTAAAGAAGCCCATGTACAGAAGTACATGGGTTTCTTACTTTAAGATGATTTCCTATTATCGGTCTTTTCATAGCTCTTCCTTCTTCCCATGTTCTTTTTTCTATGGTAGTTTGTCTCCCGTATGCTGGAAAATGTTGACGAAACGAAGCCAACCCCTCTCTCTTGTCTAGACAAACCCCTGCCGTTGGACGGCTTTAAGGGAACACCTGATGAAATTGAACAACAATGGTATGACCAGGTTTACCGCGGTTCCGGAGACACGATCAAACAATTGACTGTCCGCGCTGTCGTTGTCGGCATGCTGCTCGGTTCCATCCTATCGCTGACCAACCTGTACGCCAACCTGAAAATGGGATGGTCTTTCGGTGTAGCCCTGACGGCCGGCATCATTTCCTTCGCTCTGTGGAATGCCTTCGTCAAAATCGGGATTTCCAAAAACCCGATGACCATTCTTGAAAACACGTGCATGCAGTCCGCTGCCAGTTCCGCCGGTTATTCTACCGGGGGCACGCTAACCTCCGCCGTCGCCGCCCTCCTTCTGCTGACTGGGCAGCACATGCCTCTAGGTGTCACGTTCGGCTGGATTTTCTTCATCGCTGTCCTGGGTGTCACAATGGCCATTCCGATGAAACGGCAAATGATCAATATCGAACAAATCCGCTTCCCCGACAGCATCGCAACGGCAGAAACTCTCAAAGTTTTATACTCCGAAGGTAAAAAGGCAGCCGGCCAAGCCAAGGCCCTGCTCTATTCCGCCCTCTTCGCATCCGCCAATGCCATTGCCATGGCCTGTGGCGGGGAAAAATGGCTTGGTCATATCCAGCAACAAATCATCGGTAACTGGTATCAAAGAACCGTCTTCTTCAAATGGGACCTCATGTTTGTCGGCGCCGGCGCCCTCGTCGGGATGAAAACATCCCTGAGTTTGTTCATCGGAGGGACGGTATGCTGGATTCTGTATGTACCGTGGCTCGAAAGCCAGGGGCTTCTCGCCGTCGGCGCCGGTTACCGCGATTGCGTCGGATGGACCCTCTGGGGAGGAACAGCCTGTATGGTTGTCGCCAGTCTCGTTTCCTTCCTCTTTCAATGGAAGAGCATTGCCCGTTCCTTCTCTTCTCTGGGAGCCATGTTCTCCTTCGGGAAAAAGCGAGAACTGACAGATGTGGAAAAAATCGAGACGCCGATGACCTGGTTCCTGACTGGCCAGCTCATCTCCCTGATCGCCTTGAGCTATCTCGCCCACACCACGTTCGACATTCCCTACTGGATGAGTTGCATCGCCGTCTTCATTTCCTTCTTCCTGGCTCTCGTCGTCTGCCGCATCACCGGCGAGGCCAACATTACGCCGACAGGTGCCATGGGCAAGGTTACCCAGCTCATTTTCGGAGGCATCGCTCCGGGACACGTCACAGCCAACCTCATGGCCGCCAACATCACTTCGGGAGCCTCCAGCGCCTCCGCAGACTTGCTCGTAGACCTGAAAGTAGGCTACCTCCTCGGAGCCAATCCCAGACAGCAATTCATCGCCCAGTTCTCCGGCATCTTCCTGGGAACACTGGTCTCCGTTCTCGCTTTCCGCTCTCTCGTACCCGATGTCGATGCCTTGCAAGCCTTCAATGCGCCCGGAGCGAGAACTTGGGCAGCCACGGCGGAGGCCCTCGGCATGGGATTCAGCCACCTGCACAGCATCAAAGTACTGTCTATCATCATAGGCGGCATTCTGGGGATTATTCTCGTCCTTGCGCCCCGCTATATTCCCGCCACGGCTAAATGGCTTCCCACGCCCATAGGATTCGGACTGGCATGGGCCATCCAATGGAATGATTCCCTCCTGTTCTTCCTGGGTGCCGTCCTCGGCTGGGTTGCCGACCGTTTCATCAGCGGTAAATCCAAAGAGTTCAAAATCCCGACCGCATCCGGCATCATCGCCGGTGCAGCATTAACGGGCATGGCTATCCTGCTCTTTAGCGTTTATCAAGCCAGCAAATAAAAAGCCGGATATTTCCTCTGGAGCCATTCATTCCCCATCGTTCTCTTGAACGACGGGGAATATTTTTTTCAGTCCGACAGGGAAGTCCCGTACTTCACCAAAGCATAGCCGCCCGCAACCAGCCATACATACAAAATAGCGGCCAGAAGGAAGGGTTTGGCTCCGGCCTTTTTAAACTTGTCAAAACTTGTTTCCGTTCCCAGTGCCGTCATAGCCATTGTCAGCAGGAAAGTATCCAGGCTGTTAATTCCCTGGACGAGGGAAACCGGGAGAAGATCCAGCGAATTGATTCCGATCACGGCTAGAAAGCCGAAGGCGAACCAAGGGATGGTAATGACCGTCTTCTCCGCTCCCTGCGCCGAACTTGCCCGGGCCACGCGACGTGCCAGAAATATGCTCAACACCAGCAGCACGGGAGCCAGCATCATGACACGGATCATCTTCACGATCACCGCCGGATCTGAAATTTCAGTACCCATGGCATTGCCTGCACCAACGACATGAGCCACTTCATGGAGAGTCGCCCCCGTGAACAATCCCATCTGTTCCGGAGTCAGGTCAAACAACCCGGCCCGGTAACAGGCTGGATACAGGAACATGGACAAAGTTCCGAAAATGACAACCGTCGATACGGCCACTGCTGTCTTGTGCGGCTGGCACTTCACCACCGGTTCGGCGCCAAGCACGGCTGCGGCACCACAGATGGAACTGCCCACCGCCGTCATCAGAGCCGTATCGCGGTCCATCTTCAAGAGGCGGCCGGCCAGTACGCCGAGAATAATCGTTGAGACAACGATTACGGCATCAACGGCAATCGCCGGAATCCCGATTGCCATCACACTCTGAAAGGTTAGACGAAATCCGTACAGGACAATCCCCAAACGCAAAATCCTCTTCGTGCAGAACAAGATACCCGGCACCCAGGTCTCCGGCAACTGGTTCCTCAGGCTGTTCGCATAGATCATCCCTAAAATAATGCCGACAATCAAGGGGCTGAAAGACAAACTTTTGACGAACGGTATGTCGGCAATATAAAAAGCAGAACAGGAGAACAGGACAATCAGGAGAATGCCATGGAGGATGTTACCGTGTTTTTGAATAAACATATTAAATGGGAAAAGATGCAGAACGGATGGTCTTATACGCCTCTTTCATCAAAATATCTAATAATAACATCTTATGATCAATTACATTTTGTTATAATAATCCAGGCAAAATCGAATCATCAACCCGCTGAGACGGCTCTGTTCTCCATGCGGAGTCACAAATCGGAATACCCTTGTCACATCAAAATTCCGGACGGGGACACGCACCAAAGCTCCCCGTTCCAATTCCTCCCGTACGGCAAAAAGAGACAGGAACGCGCAAGCATTCGACTTCGATAAATAGCGTTTGATACTCTCACTGCTACCCAGACGCATGGACACGCTCAGTTCATTTTCCAGAATCCCTTTCTCACCAAGGGCCTTCCTGACAACAGCCTGTGTTCCGGATCCCGCCTCCCGCAGCACCAAAGGAAGCTCCCTCAATTGCTCCACCGTCCATTCCCGACGGACCAGAGCCGGATTGGACACTGCCGTTACCAGCACGATCTCATCCCGGATAAAGGATCGGTAATGGAGATCGGCATGCTCGCCGCTGCCCTCGATAAGTCCCAGTTGGACAACTTCGCCGACAACTGCCGCCTCAATACATTCCGTGTTTCCATCCATCAAATCAACCCGGATATCAGGATACATACGGTGAAACAATGCCAGGATGGGCGGCAGGACATACTGGGTCAGCGTCGTACTGGCCCCCATGTGCAGATACCCCTGCAGACGGGAAGAATCCCCTGCCATAACCTCATTCAGCAGAGCATACTCCTTCAAAATGCGTCTGGCAGGCACCAGGAGTTTCTCCCCCTCCTCCGTCAGCGCCACTTTACGTCCGCTCCTCTTGAACAACCTGCACCCGAACTGTTGTTCCAGCTCCCGGATGTGACGCGTCACGGCAGGCTGCGTAATAAACAACTCCTCCGAAGCCCGTGTAAAGCTTAACCTCCGTGCAACCGTTTCAAAAACTTTGAGACGAAAATCAGTCAGCATAAAATCGCCTTATTATACTCCCGGAAAAACTGAAACTCAACCGTATTGCGCACTCGACACCATTTCTGATACCGAAAATCGTTGAAATTTCTTGCCAGAATTTTAGCGCTATGATTAAATCCCGCCGCGCAAACGGTCAACGACCAGTTCGTCTAGCGGTCCAGGACTCTCGCCTTTCACGCGAGCAACACGGGTTCGATTCCCGTACTGGTTGCCAGTTTGCAAAAGCCGCCTCCGGGCGGTCTTTTTGTTTTCAGCGGAAGAGGACAGGCAATCTGCTCGCCAAACTCTCCTGTTCATGGTATGAAAAAAACGATTTTCCACACGGCAATTCGTACCCCTTTCCCATCTCCAAACCATGAGCAACATTCACGTCATGTCCGATATTCTGGCGAGCCAGGTCGCCGCTGGAGAAGTCGTGGAACGTCCCGCTTCCGTCATCAAGGAACTCGTGGAAAACAGCCTCGATGCCGGTGCACGCACCATCACCGTAGAAATCACCAGGGGCGGCACCTCCCTCATCAAGGTCACGGATGACGGATCGGGCATGTCCCGAGAAGATGCCCTGCTCTGCCTCCAGAGACATGCGACAAGCAAACTGATGGACCTTGACGGTCTTTTCGCCATCCATCATCTGGGATTCCGGGGAGAAGCCCTCCCCAGTATCGCCAGCGTATCGCGCCTCAAGCTCTCCACACGGGAAAAAGACGCCCTCGAAGGCTGTGAACTCAACATCCATGCCGGAATTCCGGAAGAGCCGAAATCCTCGGGGATCTCACCGGGAACCTGCATTGAAGTCCACGAACTCTTTTACAACACGCCCGCCCGCCGGAAGTTCCTGAAATCCCAGGAAACGGAATCAGCCCATGTCGAACACCAGCTCCGCCTGCACGCCCTCGCGTTCCCGGAAGTCCGGTTCATCTTCCGCAAGGACGGTCAGACAGTTTTCGACCTCCCCGGTACGCACGATCTGCAGGCACGCATCGCAGCCTTGACAGACCACCGCACGGCGGATGCCCTGATCACCATCCCGGAAACCATCGGTACAGGCGTCACCGCTACCGGCTATCTCCTGCCACTCTCTGAAGCACGACGCAACAAAAAGGGACAATTCGTTTTCCTCAACCATCGCCCTATCGACGACCAACTTGTCGGTCGCGCCATCCGCGACGGCTTCGGTGGTTTCCCCTCCGGCCTCCATCCCGCTCTGTACCTGTATCTGGAAGTAGAGCCTGCCCTCGTCGATGTCAATGTCCACCCGGCAAAAAAAGAAGTCCGTTTCCGGAGACCATCGGACATTGTCTCCTGCGTCATCGAGGCTATCTCCAGTGCCCTGTCTTCCCATGCCCGAGCCGATCGCGATCCGGAAATTTCAGAGTCGATAAAGCCTCCCAAAGCTGCGGAAGAAATACAGGAGCCCCCCCCCGCCCCTCCTCATCAACAACCTGTTGCCGTACTTCAGGCAGAACCTGTACCCGGTAAAAAAATACCGACCCCGCTTTCGAAAAAGGAACCAAGCATCCCCTCCTCTGCCCACAGTCTCCAGCCTCCTCCCCGAGCCGCCTCTCCGGCAGGTGCGTTGCGACCTCTGCCTGCAGCACAATCCCATCTGCCCCTGGAAAGACCACAACCAGCGCCCCTGCGAAAAAGCGCCGACTTTCACTATCTGGGATCCCTCAACGCCACCTACGCCCTCTTTGAAAACAACGATGGACTCGTCCTCCTCCACCCCAGGGCGGCAAGAGAACGCATCATTTTCGAAGAGCTCATGAAACATGCACGCCAAGGCATCAAAAGCCAGGCTTTGCTGGATCCCGTCATGCTGGAACTCGATCCGCGCGACTTCGCCGTCCTGAACGAGCTTGCCCCTCACTTCGAACAAGCGGGCATCAACATGTCTCCCTTCGGACAACGCACCATGCGCGTCGAATCCCTGCCCGCCATGCTACATCCGGAAAACGCCCGTTCCTTCATTCTGGAACTCATCGACCGCATCACAGACACCGAATCCGGAAAAAAAGCGGGCAGGTTGACCTTCGAAGCGTTTTCTACAGAACTGGCACAAAAATCGTCCCGTTCGGAAAAAATCAATTTTTCCCTTTCTCCCGACCTTCTGGAGCGCCTTCTCAATTGCGAAGTTCCTTACTGCACCCCGTCCGGCAAGCCAACCATGACGATGTTCTCCATGGCGGAACTTGCCCGGAAATTCAACCTTCCCGGCCGTTAAGCAAAAGCCTTTTCCTTACAAACGCTTCCAAAGGCGTTCGGCAAGAATTTCCGGCTCGTCAGCCAAGCCTTCGAGGGAATCGGCAAACGGAGGCAAGCCTTCACTGTCGCGGAATAAAAGGGCTCGCAAATTCATCCTGCCCCCCGGCAAAAGTTCCGCATGTACGCCGACAGGCGTCGAACAGTCTGCTCCCAGCAACCTGAGGAACTCACGTTCCGCCCGCGCTTGCAAATGAGTTTCGGCATGGTCGATCGCGGAGAGAATCGCGCGCATTCCCGCATCTTCCTTCCGGATTTCCAGGCCCACAATCCCCTGACCCGCAGCCGGGACAAACACGTCTCCCGGAAGCAGTTCCATGCGAAGGGACACACCGTCGCAGCAAGATTCCGATGCAAACAACCCAAGGCGTTCCAACCCGGCACGAGCCAGGATAATGCCGTCAAGCGCCGGATTAGCCGCCAGCTTGGCCAGACGCGTCGGTACATTACCCCTCAAATCTTCAAATTTCGTTTTCTCCCCCCAAAAGACCTCCCCCATCCTGCGACGACGGACACTTCCCGTTGCAATGCGGCGACAAAACCGGGAATTTTGCCCCTTGAACACCAGTACATCATCCACATGAGCCCGCGGCAAAACGGCAGCTAGCTCAAACTGGGCATCCAATTCGCTGGGCATATCCTTCAGACTGTGGACGGCAAAATCGATTTCTCCGTTTTCCAGCGCCTGCTCGATCTCCTTCAGGAAAATCCCCTTGTCCGCAATACCCGCTACACGAGCCACCTGGGAAAGAGGTACATCCGTCCTCCGATCTCCCGTCGTGGAAATAATCTTCACAGTCACGCCAAGATCCGGCCAGGCACGGGACAAAGCCTCCTTCACCATATCCGTCTGCTTGAGGGCCAGAGCGCTGCCGCGCGTACCGAGAATGATGCTGGAACGGGTCATAACTGGTCGAGTGTGGGAAAATGTTTCATCATGTCCTGTTCGATAATATCCTCGCAGTGCCGGATTTCCCTCGCTCGTGAACGGCGAGCTTCATCCGCGAGAAGTCTCAGGGTATCGATGTCGTACACATAAACTTCATCAATATCTGCCGTAGCAGGATCAATGTTACGGGGAACGGAAATATCAATCAGGAAGAGGGAACGGAACTTTCTTGCCTCACGCAGGGGCAGGAGCAGATCCCGGGTAATCACATAATGCGGGGCCGATGTCGCAGCAATGACAATGTCGATATGCTTGAGATATTCGCACCACTGTTCATAACGGATCGCTTCGCCTTCCACCATGCGGGCAAGTTCTTCAGCGCGTTCATGCGTACGATTGGCTACGAAAATACTTTTAGCACCGCGAGATTTCAGGGATTGGGCCGTTACCCGGCTCATTTCCCCCGCACCAAGAATCAAGACCTGGGAACCCTTCAATTCGCCAAAAATCTGCCCGGCCAAATCCACGGCAACAGAGCCGATTGAAGTCGCTCCCACGTTGATTTTCGTCTCACGGCGCACCTTCTTTCCAATGCTGAACGCCTTCTGGAACACCTTGTTCAAAATCCCCCCCGTCATCCCGGCGGACAAAGCGATGCGGTAGGCTTCCTTGACCTGTCCGAAAATTTCCGTTTCTCCCAGAACCATGGAATCCAACCCGCTCAATACGCGGCACAAGTGCCTCATGGCATCTACTCCCGAGCATTGGTAAAAATACCCGTCCCGGCACTCGATATTTTCCCGGGAACCCGTGAAATACTCCCGGATAGCCTTGGCAGCCAGCTCATGGTCATCCGCACAGAAATAAATTTCCATACGGTTACAGGTAGAAAGCACGACACATTGGTCAATCGGAGTTTGCTCCAAAAGCTCCGCCTCTGCTTTGGCAAGGCGAGGTCTGGCAATGGCAAAGCATTCCCTGATTTCCACCGGAGCCGTCCGGTAATTCAATCCCAAACACGACAAACTCATTGCAAAACAAGGAAAATACTCAAAGACAACACATACAGTCCGATCGACCACCACGCCAGCACCTTTCCGGGCAAGCCACGCAGATACGTTACGGAGATCAACAGCAAATACCCTACGCTTACGGCCGCAGCCACAACGCACTTCGCAACGGGAATCGCCATCCAGGCTTGCAATCCGCATATCTGGGCCAGCATGAGGAGAAGAAATCCCGCATCAATCAACCGGATCATGCATGATTGCAAAGTTCTCACCGGAGGAAGATTGCGGCTCAACCCCGTCAAACGCCCGGCCTTCATCAAGGAATTTTGAATCAGGAATACGACTGCCGACAGAGCCGACAGGCCCAGCGCCCCATATCCCAGCATTGCCAGGCCAATGTGCCATGTCAGCCAGCCCTGCCCGACAAGAGATTGAACCACCGGATCGTAAAACAATACTGCCAGTAAGGATAAAACAGCTACCAACGGTGCCGTAAACGCACCGATCACCGACATCCGGTAGGGACGCCCCAGAACAAGGTAAAAGGCATTCAAAGCCCATCCCAGGAAAAACAACACTTCGGAACGTCCGCGGATCGGACATGTCGCCCCCAAAGCGCTGCGCTCCATCAAAGCAACGGATTGAATCAGCATCAATACCAGCATCAATACCCACACAAGGCGTCTGCTCCGGCCGGGATGGAACAGGCTTAGCGCACCGGATCCGGACACACAGAGAGCCCAGACAACCGCGGCGATCATCCAGTATTGATCGTTCATGACCGCAGTTTACTTCTTTTCCAACACTCTTTCAATCACGGCGTACGCCTGATGATTATGGATGGACTCGAAATTTTCAGCTTCCACCCGATACCAGCTGAATGCGGAGTGCTGTTCCGTTTTCATAGCCACATTGCGCACAAGGTCTTCCACGAATACAGGATTTTCATAGGCGTGATCCGTCACCCACTTTTCATCGGGGCGCTTCAAAATGCTGAACACGCCGCAACTGGCACAGGATTCCACCAATTCAATCAAATCTTCGATCCAGATCGGCTGCGACGCAAAACGCACGGAATAGGTTACAATCCCGCGCTGGTTGTGCGCACCGCGTTCACTCATCGCCTTGGAACAAGGGCAGAGCGTCGTCACGGGAACGCGGACAGTCAGGATGAAATCGATCAAGCGATCCCTGACGGCTTCCATCTCAAAACAGACTTCATAATCCATCAACCCGGGAATCCCCGTGACGGGAGCATTCTTGCTCTTGAAAAACGGGAAGCACATTTCCACATGGGAACGGCTCGCCGACAACCGGGTCAGCAGTTCTTTCGGCAGGGAAACGGCTGAATGAACATCCATTTGGGGACCGCGATTATGCAACACTTCCAGGAAGCGGCTCATGTGCGTTCCCTTGAATTCCTGAGGGAGATCGACAGCCAGGGAAAGAGTCGCCACGGTCGACTGGGTTCTGTTTTCCTTGTCCTTGATGACAATGGGATACCGAACTCCCTTCACTCCCACCCGGTCAATGGAGATATTGCGGGAATCTCTTTCCGCCTGGGTATCCCTAAGATTTTGAATCGGACTCATCGAAAGGAAATACAACGAGAGTCTGCCCGGATGATTCGGACAGACTCCCGCCTTAAAGACAAATAATTCTACCGAAAGATCACCGAAAAAGATTAGGGGAGCAGATTGACTGCCCGGGATCTCCTGATCTCACGAGTGATCTTGCGATGCATTTTGGCGGAAACGCCAGTCACGCGACGGGGCAGGATCTTGCCCGTTTCCGACGTGAACTTGGAAAGAAATTCCGGGTTCAGAAAATTGATTTGGTCAACGGGAATATCGTGGCGACGGCGCGGCATCGTGCGGTTGCAACGACGAAAACGAATACGGCGTTCGACAGTCTTAGGTTCTGTAGACATAGTAAAAATGATTGGGGTAAACCGGAAGGAATACGATTAGCGCATTTCGCGGTGAAGAGTGCGGCGCTTCAGGAAAGGATTATACTTAATCTTTTCCAGACGGTTAGGCGTACGCAGGCTCTTTTTGTTACGCGTGGTGACGTAGCGGGACGTCGGCTTTCCTTCGGCTTTGGCCTCGGTGCATTCGAGGATGATGATGTCTCTAGGCATGATGAATATAAGTTTCGGGAAAAAGGCTTTTACACTATTCCTCGTCTTCGTCAAGAGAAACTGTAAAGTCCGGATCATTTTGCATGCCTGCGAAGCCCAGGGCATCGCGGGTCGTGAACTTGACGGCGCGGCCTTTTTCTTTTTCCCATTTTGCCTGGCATTCAACTGTTAACCGGGCAAAAGGAATGGCTTTCAGACGCAAAATCGGGATCTGTTTGTAGGACATTTCGCAAATTCCATACGTTCCGACTTCGATGCGCTTGAGGGCTTCTTCAATCTCGGACAGGGCGTTTTGATCCTTGGCAAGAAGGCTCAGTGCGAAATCACGGTCATAGGCATCACTGCCGGCATCGGCCTGGTGTTCTCCGGAACCGGAAGCCTCGCTTCCTTCGGGATGCGTTTTAAGAGCTTCCCGGGCAACGCCATTCATGGAATCCAGAATATTATCCCGAAGATCCAGAAGATGCTGCTTCTGGCTTTCAACGAACTTCATCCACTTGGCGTCCTTTTTCAGATCGTCCATAGCTTTGATCATCGCCGGAGAAAGGGCTTTCTTAACCGTAGCGGCCGTTACGGCCTCAACGGGTGGAGCGGCGGCAACCGAATTCTTTTTCCCGCCGTGGGCGGAAGAAGACTGGGGAGTTTCTTTTTTCATAGTGTGTTCATTCGCGGCCGATGAAACGGCGTTTTTCCAGAAGTTGTTTTTTGGGAGGAACCAGCCTGGGCGCCGGATTCCTGAAGGATGGATGCACGGGAACGGAGCTCTCCGTAACCCAGCTTTGAGAAGGATATATGTTTTTTTTGCTCCGGTTCAAGAAGAATCGTTATGATCTCTGCCAGCCTGCCGGTCTATTCCACGGAGAATGCGGCAAAGCCGGCAGCATTTCTTTTTTCGGCTTTCCTTCCCGGCATATTTTTTGGTATGGAAAAAAGAAATGAGCCAAAATGAAATTCCAACCATCGGTATCGACTTTGGAGGCACCTCTATTAAATTAGGAGTCGTCCTCGGAAGCCAGGTGATCGCCCAGGCACCTTCCATCGCCACTCAGGAGTATGAAACCCCGGAGGAATTGATTCAGGCCATTTCTCAGTTCGTCGGCATGCTTCGCGCCAGCCATCCGGAAGCCTCGGCTATCGGCATGGGCATGCCCGGCTTCGTCAACCATTATGAAGGAACGGTCTTTACGCTTACCAATGTCGCAGGATGGGACAATATCCCTGTCCGCGATCTGCTCCAGGCCGCTACCGGCCTTCCTGTCTGTGTAGAAAACGACGCCAATTGCATGGCCTACGCCGAATGGCAGCTCGGTGCGGCTCGCGGCAAAAAACACGCCATCTGTCTAACCCTGGGTACCGGAGTCGGCAGCGGCATCATCGTTAACGGGGCTCTCCTGCGCGGAGCAACCTGTTCCGCCGGAGAACTGGGACAAACCAGCATCGACTACAATGGACGGCTCGGTCACTATGGCAACCGCGGATCCCTCGAAGATTACATCGGCAACAAGGAGCTCGCCGCCGATGCCCGTTCCATGTACGCCTCTCACGGCCAGGACAAAACCATTGTGGACTGCAATCCGATTACTCTGGAAAAAGCCGCTCTCAACGGAGACCAAATCGCCCTGAAGATCTGGAACGACATCGCCCGCAAACTCGCCTGCTCTCTTATCAACTGCTGCTACCTTTTCAATCCGGAAGTCATCGTCATCGGCGGAGGCGTTTCCAAGGCCAAGGCTCTTCTGTTCGATCCCCTGCAAACATTTATGCGCGAGCAAATGCCGGAACCGCTCATCAAGCACCTGCAGATCATCCCCGCCATGTTCGGCACGGAAGCCGGCATCATCGGGGCAGCGCGCCTGGCCCGCGACACATTCTCCGGGGAAACAAACGCCTGACCCTTCCATGGGACAAGACGCCCCCACCCCGGAGGACCGCCTCATCTCCCGCCTGGGAATCCCCCCGGATGAGGCAAAAGCTTTGAAGGTCTGCCTGACACAAGGGCAATCCTCCCGTCGAGCGCTCGTCCTGACTCCGCGAGCCCCGGAAGGCTATATTCCTCCCGGTGCCCAAACAGGCTCCGGGGAAATCCCCCCCTGGATAGGCGAAGGTATCTACCCCGTGAATGAAACGGTTCCCTGCGACGAAGATTCCTGCGGTGCGCCCGGCGATTATGCCGAAGGCTACTATTACCCGCTGGATCTTTCCTCCGTCTGGGAAACCGCCCCACTCTCACAACTCCCTTCCCCGCAAAGATGCCTGGACATGTGCGCCGCTCCGGGCGGAAAAAGCATCCTGGCTCAGGCAAGACTCCGCCCCGGTCTGCACATTTCGAACGAAATCCATCCCAAACGCCTGGGCATCATGCGCCACAATCTATCTCGCTGCGGGTTCTTCCACATGTTCACCCAGCGCCTCCGGCCAGACCAATGGGCGGCACAGGCTCCGGAATGTTTCGACCTCATTCTGGTCGATGCCCCATGCAGCGGGCACTCCATGCTCGCCAAAGGCATCCCCAATCCGGGTTGTTTCCATACATCCACGATCAGCGGCAACGCCAAACGCCAGAGAGGAATTCTTCTGTGTGCCTTGAAAACACTTTCTCCGGGGGGGCATCTGCTTTACACAACTTGTACATACGCCCCGGAAGAAAATGAAAAAACCGTCGCCTGGCTCCTGAAGCGCAACCAGGACATGTACGCCGTCGAAACCCCGGCACTGGCCCGCTTCCAAGTACCATCAGCCCCTTTCCCCTGTTACCGTCTTCTACCTACGGCAGGCCTGGGAGCAGGGGGATTCACCTGCCTTCTCGCCAAAAAAGGTTCCATTCCTTCCCGGCTTCCGGAAATTCCCGAAGAGTTACTTGCCTGGCCCGTCAGAGAACGCTAGCATGGCAACATGCTCATTGCAGCCATCAGCGACATCCACGACCACACGGTCAATTTGGCTCTGATTCTGGAAGAAATTCGGGAACGCAACTGCGGCCGCATCGTCTGCATGGGGGACATCTGCGAACCTTCCACCCTGCATGAACTGATCGAATCAACCCGGGGGATTCCCGTCGACATTGCCTATGGCAACAACGACGAAGCATACGGGCTTCAAATGGTCGCATCCAAGGCCGCCCACATCACCCTTCAGGGATCAGTCGGCAAACTTACCTCGGGTAACTTCAAACTTGCCTTTACCCACTACCCCCACCATGCAGGGAAACTGGCAGCAAGCGGCATGTACGATGCCGTTCTCTACGGTCACGATCACCGGGCGGCCGTTTCACGCATCGGCTCCTGCATCCTGGCCAATCCCGGTGAAGTCGTCGGCAACCGATCGGGCAAATCCTCCTACGGCATTCTCGACACGGAGGCAAAAACCTTCACCATCCATCCCCTGACCTTCCATCCATGATCGACGTCTGCTGCGCCCTCCTCGAAATCCATACGGAAATCGGCGGCACTATTACCATGGCTGCCCGCAAAGGCAGCAATTCCCATCTCGCCGGGCTTTGGGAATTCCCCGGAGGCAAATTGGAACCGGGCGAATGTGCCGAAGAAGCGATCATCCGGGAAATCCGGGAAGAACTCGGATGCGAAATCTCAGAGCTCATTCCATTGCCTCCCCACGAGCATGATTACGAAACCCATGCCGTCCGCCTTTTCCCCTTTATTTGCAAGTTGGCCCCCAATTCACCCTTCCCGGCCTGCCGTGAACACGCGGCTCTTGCCCTCCTCTCCCCGCAGCACCTGGCAACTCTGCCATGGGCTCCCGCCGATCGGCCCGTCCTTGATGACTACCTCGGAATCTAATCCAAATTCACCGGAAAATCATTCACCGGAAACCGCACCCTTGCACAAAAAATCGTATTTAAAAACGTTAAAATAACATATTTTCACGTTGCAAAAGAACACACGAGCACACCGATAAGCACATTAAGTATTATCGTTTATTATTTACAATAAGCATATTATATTATTTTTTACACCACCGTGACATTCTGATCCACAGAAAAAAAATATTCACATAAAATACTTTTTTATCTTGACGATAAGAAAAGAATTCACTAGTAGTAGGCCAACTCCCTAACACAGCAATGATGTCTGGCTTTTATCGCTCGCGTCTACGCTGCAGGATATTGGGCGTTCTGTGATTCATTCGCGGTTACGCCCAATATCCCGGTAGCGAAGCAAGAAGGAAGAAACCGGTTCCCATTGTTAACCCCAGTCATCATCATGTCACCGTGGTAACAAACAGGGGAAACCTTTATTCTTGATCTGAGCCGCACGGCTCTCAGGAACAGGTTTTAGGAAACTGTAGGAGCTTCCCGTATACAAAACGGAAAAGCAGACTACCGACCCACTTCTGAAACCAGAAGAAACAAAGAAAAGAGAAAGAGAAAGACAGGGGGCTGTTCCGTCGGGAGACGGAGCAGTCCCTATTTCTTTGTTCCATTTCTTCCCTTGTGAAATCCCTTATTTTATTCAACCACATTTTTGATTGATATTAAGCATATTATCATCAATCAAAATAGTATTTCCCGACCAAACATCAAACCAAAACCCACCTTATTTATCTACGCAATATATTGTATTTCAATATTTTATATCAAATCAAAACAGGAGTTCACCTCTTAATAAAAAGACCACCCCCAAACAAACGCGGAAAACAATCCAATAAACATCTGATTATAAGTTGATTATATATACAATCAAAGAGTGTTCCAGCCAATTTGAGTGATCAGGGTTTACATTGACACCCCGCCAGTGAACGTGCAACTGTACGTTCACTCCCAATAAAACCATGAAACTCCGCCTCCCTCTTTTACTCGCGTCCATGCTATTGAATGCAATGGTATTCAACGCCTACTCAGCCACCACGTCCCCCTCTCCCGGCAATATCGTATTTGTCGGAGATTCCATCACACAAGGCGGCCACTGGCAAGGCGTAGACCATACGCCCGGATCACCCAGTTACCGCTATTCCCTGTTCAAAAATTTTGTCGATAACGGCGTGGCCTATACCCCCATGGGAATAGGAGAAGTAACCTCGACAGGAACCGGGGCAAATGTCGTATCCGCCCCCTACCGAAACCAAAACTTCGATCCTACACACGAAGCTGCCGCCAGCGCCAGAACTTATACATGGTCCGGTATTCCAGAAGATAATAGGGGATACAACAACAATCCCGGCACACGTCCCTACGAAGCACCGGTCTGGAACCTCCTCGGACTCGACAACCCCCATACAGGCAGTCCAACCACCTTTTACAACGGTGGAAACCTTCAAACATACGCGGGACCGACGTATGCTTCCAAATATGGTGATAATAAACCGGACACTGTCTGCCTGATGATCGGGATCAACGACCTGATTGCAGTCAAAAACGGAACCGCTATTTCCCGGCCCGACGGCAACACGAGCGCCTATACCAATGCCGACGTCATCGGGAACATCCACTCGATCGTCCAGGCCTACCAAGAGTACAATCCGAACGTTAACGTCCTGGTCATGGGACTTCTGCCGACCGCGTCCAACAACGGGACCTACGGACTGAGCGACGGGTTCAATGCCGAACTGGCAGAAGCCCTCAAGACCTGGTCGACCGAAACATCCAACGTTTCCTACGGCAATGTCGGAAGCGGGGTCAGCACGTCAAGCAGCGTCCACTACGACAACGCAGGAGCACATCCCAATAAACAGGGAGAACTCATCGTCGCCGGCAACCTTGCGAGAGCTCTCGGCATCGGGCAACGAACCCTGGGTTTGGAAAGCAAGGCGGCAACCACCTTTAGCCACCGGATGACTGCTACTCTCGACCATCAGGAGCATTTCACAATTTCGGGAGCAGAGCAATGGCAAGCATATAGCGATCCCGATTCCGGACTTTCCGGACTTCTTATCAATGCCGGGTACAAATCTACCGCTTCCCTGACGGCAACCGGCTGGGAGGTCGCGGCCTCTACAGGCTTCACCGTCGAAGCCAGCATGCAGCTCTATTCCGTCTCCGGCAACGGCATGGTCATGTCCTTGGGGGACGGGGAAACCGGCAACGGTTTCCTGACGATCACAAACACGGGCATCTACTGGGGAAGCAACAACACACTGCTTTATTCCAGCAGCCAGGGCAACGAGAATCTCGATCTCCGCATTACATACATGGCCGACGGCAATACTCAGGGAGTCGATGCTGGGTACTACGTCTGGCGCAACGGCCAACTCATCGGGGAAGCCCTTGCCGGGGGGGGGGGGACCACCCTGACGGACGCCTTTTCCGTCGGAAGCATCGACGGGTTGCTCTCCTACGGCTTCCTGTCCAACCTCTCCTGGAACACGGGAAGCTACGCCCCTACGCAGGACGGCTCCCTCTACGGTACCGCCACCCTGCCCTCCCTGCCTTCCCTGACCGGTGATGCTATTATCAAAGCCAATAACGTCACTTCCCTGAACAACGCAGACTCCTGGGAAGGAGGTACTGTCCCTGACGCAACCAATACGATCCGTTTCTCCGGGACATTTTCCCAGGAAGCCGCCATCACACAGGAAGCTTCTTTAGCCGTTTACAGGCTGGAACTGGACAATTCCAACGAGACCAACGCATTGGTGCGTATTGTCACGAACGAATCCGGCGCGGCAAACAGCAGCAATGCACTCAAAATCGGAGAGGGGGGGATTGTTCTCTCGCAATTCAGTAACGGAGCCATCATCCAAAGCCTGATGGTCACCGCAAGCCAGACATGGGACATTGCCGCCAGCAAGATATTGCGCATCGGCATTTCGACAAACGCCAACAGGGGCTATTTCGGCAGCGAAGGAACCAATACCATCACCCTGACGGGCGGAGGCCTCGCCATCCTCGATACCGCGTCAGGCGCCATCCCTTCCGTCAATTGGATCATTACTGAAAATTCCTCTCTGTATGCCCTCTGGAATACAGCGCCTGGGAGCAATACCGGAGGCATCGGTTCCGGCTCCGTCACTCTGGACGGAGGTACGCTGGGCGTCAACTACGGCACCGAAGGAGGAGGCAAGACATCATCCGGCACCTGGACGTGGGGCAACAAACTCCTCATCGGACCCAACGGCGGCATCATCCTTCAAAATAATAATGCGAACGGACGAACTCTTACCTTAACCGGCAGCATAGCCAACGCCGCCGGAGCGGGAACGGATGCCACCCTGACTTTCCGTAATAAATCGGGAGGCACCAACCAAGCTTATATCCTGACAGGAGACAATACCGCCTTTACCGGCACCATCCTGATCGAAAGAGAGGTCAATCTCAAAATCACCGGAAACGGCACGCTGCATACCGGCATTCTCCAAAACGACGGTACACTGAACCTGCTCCACACCAATTCATGGGACATCAGCGCCGTCCTTGCCGGCGGAGGTACCCTCAACATCGGAGAAAACACGGATGCCTCCAAAACGCAAACCGTCACCTTCTCCGGCGATAATACCTATACCTCCGCAACCAATATCCTCGGAGGCACACTCAAGCTCAACCATGCCAATGCCCTGGGCAGTACTTCCCGGGTCAACATCGGAGCAAAAGGCACGCTCGACCTCAACGGTCAGGAAATTTCCAAGACTCTGGCCTTCACGGCAGGCGGCATCCTGACCAACTCGTCGGACACCACCGCCCAAATCAGTGTCGCCGGGCCTGGCCTCGGCATCAAATTCTGGAGTGGAGGCATCTTGTCCATCGACCAGGGAAAGACGCTTCGGCTCAATCTTACAGGGAACCACGGTGCGTTGGATGCCAAACTCACCGGATCCGGAACCTTTGAAAAAGTACAGAACGGTGGCCATCACCTGCAACTGTCTTCGACAAATAATACCTTCGACGGAACCATCAAAGTCAGCCAAGGTTATCTCATCCTTATCCCTGGAGCAGACGCATCCAACTTTGCAGACGGTTACCGTCCGGACGTGATTATCGAAAGCGGAGCCAGCCTGACCATGGACAACTACACGGAGGGTAATGCCCTGAAGATAGGTAATTTAACAGGTTCAGGAAACGTTACCGCTGACTACGGCACTGGCCCATTCTGGATTGATGTCCAAATCGACAAGGAAGGAGGTGCCATCTTCGCGGGTCAATTCCAAAGGAGTACTACTCTGAACCGAAACTACAATGTCGTCAAACGCGGCACGGAAGACTGGATCCTGACGGGAAACAGCACCGCCACAGGTGTATTGAAAATTGAGGAAGGCAAAGTCCAACTGGGCGACGGAGGCACCACGGGATCCTGGGCAGGCTCCATCACGGGCACGGGAGGACTCATCATCAACCGTACCGGCGAGGTCACTATTTCCACTGACAACTCGTTCTCCGGCGACATGGTCGTCAAGGCAGGAACCGTCATCGCGGGCCATGCCAACGCCTTTGGGGCAGACGCCAATACAATCACGCTGGCGGGAGGCAGCGTCAATTTTGCCGGCAACTACAAGAAGAGCCAGTCGATCAGCGTCATCGCCGGAGGCAGCGGCACTGCTACCGTCGCTTCGGGCAATTTTGATGGAAACCTGACCATCGGCAAGGGAGCCGCCTTGAGCCTGATCAGCGGGGCTGATGCCGCTACTTATTCTCTGGGTACCGGGATTACGCTCATGGCCGACACAGGGGCAACCCTCACCGGCAACATGGTTTTGGACGGCGGGACAATCGTCCTGAATTCGACGGACGCCCTGGCCAATACCACCACGACACTCACTCTCGGAGGTTCCCTGAGTCTTGCTTCCGAGGGAAGTACAGTCACTCTCAACCTGTCCGACTTCGCATCGTTCGGGCAGGGAACCTACACACTCCTGACAAGTAATACATCACTGACACAAGGCCTTCTGGATGCCTTCTCCGTATCCGGATTGGCGTCAGATTCCTACGAGTTGCTATTCGGAGGCACGAACAATACGAGCCTGATTCTTTCCATCCTGGAGACATCCGGAACTTCTTCCATCACCTGGAACGGCGGAGCCGTCGGCATCTGGAGTGCTGCCAGCGGCAACACGGGGTGGACAGGCGCCGGCTCCAACAGCTTTAAGGATGGAAACGAAGTCTCCTTTCTGGACATACCCGACATAACCGCTTCCGAAATCACTCTCGAAGGTACCGTCAGACCGTCGCAGATCATTGTCAATAACACGGCGACATCCTTCACATGGAAAGGTACCGGCATCATCGCCGATTCCGAAGAATCCACCACGACAACTCTGCTCAAGGAAGGATCCGGAGAACTCACCATCGCCAATGGCGCCAATACCTTCTCCGGAGGCACTACCATCAGCGGAGGGACCATCAAGCTTCAAGCCGTCCAAGGCCTCGGGACCGGCACAATCACTCTGTCCGGCGCCAATGCAACGCTCCTGCTGGATGCGGAAGGAGATTTGTTAAAATCAGAAAACAAGTTGATTTTCAATGGCGGAACTCTCTCTTACGGGGATACGGCCAATCAGGATATTTCCACCTTGATCAGCGACTCCTCCACGGCGAACGTTGCGATCAATCTAGGGGCAGCACAAGTCTCATGGGGAACAGCCATCAACAAAAACCTGACGATTGACGGTACAACAGGAATACTGACTCTCAACTCCGCCAGTGCTATCGGCGCCAATTCCCTCACCATTCAAGGAGGTACCGTACAGATCACATCTGCCGATACCCTTACCTCGGCAACTTCCATCACCCTAAGCGGGACAGGCACACTGGATCTGAATGGACAGACTATCTCCAATGCCCTGACATTCTCCAACGGAGGCATCCTGACCAACTCGTCGGACACCACCGCCCAAATCAGTGTCGCCGGGCCTGGCCTCTTCAGCAAATTCTGGAGTGGAGGCATCTTGTCCATCGACCAGGGAAAGACGCTTCAGCTCAATCTTACAGGGAACCATGGTGGATTAGATGCCAAACTCACCGGAACCGGAACCTTCGAAAAAATACAGAACGGTGGCCGTCACCTGCTCCTGACATCGACTGAAAATACATTCAGCGGAACCATCAAAGTTAGCCAAGGTTATTTCCTGTTCCAACCCGGAACGGCCAATGCCCAAAACTTTGCCGACGGCTACCGCCCGGATTTGATCATCGGAGCCGACGGCAAGGTTGGGATGGACAATTCATTCAAATCGGAAGCGAATGCCCTGAAGCTCGGCAATCTTACCGGAAGTGGAAACTTTCAGGGAGACTACGGGACAGGACCATTCTGGGTTGACGTCGAAATCGACCAACAGGGAGGAGCCACCTTCGGAGGTCAATTTGTGCGTACCAACGACGCGAGAAACTACAATGTCGTCAAACGCGGCACGGAAGACTGGATCCTGACGGGAGACAGCACCGCCACAGGTGTATTGAAAATCGAGGGAGGCAAAGTCCAACTGGGCGACGGAGGAACAACCGGTTCCTGGGCAGGCTCCATCACCGGAACGGGCCAACTCATCCTCAACCGTACAGGCGACGTCACCATTTCCACTGACAACTCGTTCTCCGGCGGCATGGTCGTCAAGGCGGGAACCGTCATCGCGGGCCATGCCAACGCCTTTGGGGCAGATGCCAATACAATCACGCTGGCGGGAGGCAGCGTCAATTTTGCCGGCAACTACAAGCAAGGCCAGTCTCTCGTCATCACCGGGGGAATCACAGGTACGGCATCCATCGCTTCAGGGGCCTTCAACGGTAACATTACGATGGACAAAGATGCTGTGCTGACACTGGCCAGTGAAGGCAACACCGCCACCTATTCCCTGGCGAACAACATCAGCCTGACAGCTAATACGGGAGCCAGTCTCACGGCCAATGTGGAACTGCTCGGAGGTACCATCAGGCTGGGAGCCGACGATTTCACCGCAGGCAGCAGTACGGCACTCACGATTAACGGCACCCTGAATACGGAAACGGGAAGTAGCGCCACTCTCGATCTCTCCGCCTTCAACGGTCTCGACAAGGCCACCTACACCCTGCTCACCACCGATACGTCTCTGACGCAGGACTGGATCGACGGAACCTTCACCGTCACAGGCCTCGATTCCTCGACACTTTACACCCTCACCATGGGCGGCACGGACGGCAAATCCCTGCTCTTTATGCTGGGAACGGCTCCCGGCCTGGAATGGCATGGAGGAGCCACTGGCACATGGAGCACTAACGATACCTACACCGGCTGGGGAAGCAACGGCAGCAAGGCTTATTCAGATCCTTCCGCCGTCACCTTCCTGGATCTCTCCGGCATCGCCTCCTCGACGCTCACCATCGAAGGCACAGTCGCCCCCGGAGCCATCACCGTCAGCAACTCGGCGGGAAGCAACGGAACAAGCTATACCTGGCAGGGCTCCGGCACCATTGCCGATGCTCCCAATACACAGACAACCCTTGTCAAAAACGATTCGGGAGAGCTCGTCATCTCCAATGGATCCAACACCTTCTCCGGAGGCTCTACCATCAACGGCGGCACCGTCACCTTGCGTACAACGCAGGGGCTCGGCACCGGAGCCGTGAATCTCGCTTCGGCTTCCGGCATCCTGAAACTGGATGCATCCGGCGACCTTCTGGTATCCGGAAACAAGCTTGTGTTCAACGGCGGTACCCTTGCCTACGGCAACGAAGCTTCCCAGGATATTTCCGATTTGATTGACGCCTCTTCCACTGCCGCCGTCAAAGTCGACCTCGGAGACAACCATGTGTCCTGGGCCAATGCCTTACAGAAAAGCCTCGTTGTCAACGGGACAGGTTCCCTGACCCTCGGACAGAGCGGATCGGTCAATGGCAATGCGGAAGCCCTCACTATCAATGGAGGTACGGTTGTTCTCGCATCCGGAAACGCACTTAAAATTGCTACGTCCGTACAAACGCAGATCTCCATGACAGGAGGTACGCTGGACTTGAACGGCAACTCCGCCGGCTACTACAAATCAACCGCTCTCCTGCTGGGTAAAACCCTGCAAGCCGGAGGCACCGGAGAAAACATGCTGATCACAAACTCCGGCGAAGGCAATACGAACTCTCTGGGCTTCTTCTTCACCACGAATGGAAGTACGGCTCTTTCCTACGATGGTTCGCAAGGCGCCGGGAAATTGGTTATTGACGCCGATATTTCCCATTTCGGTACCAGCAACGAATACTCGTACACATTCCATGTGACTTCCTCTACGAAGAACATTGCCGATGCTGAAGCTGAACTGGCCGGACAGATATCCCGCATGGACGATCCGAATAATGACGGCACCAAATTTACCCTCAAAAAGACGGGCGATGGCCGTTTGATGATCAGCGGCGCCAATTACCTGCCCGGACTCAATATTGCCGAAGGAACATTGATCGCCAACCACACCCAGGCATTGGGCGTAGATCGTGCCCATTCCAATCAGCTGGCAATTGGTGACAACGGAACACTCGACCTTTGGGAAAACAATACCGTCTCCATCCTTTCCGGAACGGGAAGAATCACCAACAGCTCCGATTCCGCCACTGTCCTGACGATCGGACGCACAAACGCTGCTTCCTCCTTCTCCGGCATCATCTCCGGCAATGTCGGCCTGACTATTGATCAGGGATCAACCTTCACACTGACCGGCAGCCCGGATTCCGGCAACACGCATACCGGCCCCACAACAGTCCAAAACGGATCAACCCTCATCCTCGGTAATGCCACGGCCCTGGGCAGCCAATCCGCCTTGGCCGTCAATGGCGCCAGTTCCCAAGCCGCCCTCAAGTTCGACGGAACCGTCTCCAACGCGATCTCCGGTGATGGTATCCTTAACCTCGGAACAGAGGATACGACCGTCCGTCTTCGTCTGGAAAACCTCGACGATTTCACCGGGACTGTGAACCTCGCCCACACCGATTCCTCCTTAACAATAGCAGGACAGGCAGCCTCACTCGCAGGTCTTTCCCTGCACGGAGGCTCCATGACCGTCGACGGTGCCTCCCTCAGCATCGCTTCCACCACCTCGGGATCGGGTACCGGAGCTCTGACTGTCACGAACAACGGATCGCTCGATATGGGCGGCAACTCCATGGACGGAACCGTCACCATGCATTCCGGCTCTCTCCGGCAAATCGGGGAAGGAACGACCGTTTCCGTCATCGCCGACGGAGATGTCGCGCTAAACGGCATCCTGGGAGAGCGAATTTCCCACTTGGAAACCGTTGCAGGAGCTACGGTCTCGGGCATTAACGGAACTGTCAGCCTGGATTCCGTTTCCCTGACCCTCTCCATGGACAACCTTTTCCAGCAAGGAACATCCATGGAAGGCAAGAAATACGCGGTTCTGTTCCAGGACGGTACCACTGACCAACTGTCCATTTCGGGACATCTTCAACTGGGAATCGCCAGCATGAAGGACTTTTTGATGGATCAGAAGGAAAACAACTACACGTATGACTTCCTCGTCACCAACGGAAACCTGAATGTCGACACCACCAGGATTGATTTCAATCCGTTGTTGAAGGCTATCGGCTACACGTTGGAAGGCATCCGTCAAGGCGTCATCACTATCGGAGCAGTGGATCCCAACATGCCGTACATCATCGAGGAAGAAGAACAAGTCACATTCACCACCGGACAGGAACTGGATTCCTTCCCCTTCATCGAAGTGGACGGAACGCTGAACATAGAGCTTTCTTCCAATACCTCCATGACGCTCAAAGATCTCCGAGGCGAAACCACAAGCGCCATGATCCAGACAGGGGACGATTCTTCAGTAACGCTCCTTCTGGAGAAATCCATCATGGATGATACCTACGCCGGCAGCATTTCCGGAGGTGCTTCCATCGAAAAAAAAGGAAAGTACACTCAAACAATCGGCGGTAATGTCGCCACCTCGGCAGGGTTTACGACCATTACCGAAGGGGACATGATCATCAATGGTTCCCTTACCACGGCCCGCCTCCACCTTGCGGGAGGCAATCTCTCCGTCGGACAAGGACTCAAGGCGACTTCCGTCATCGTTGATTACAACAACGGAGATCCCGGCAAGGCAACACTTGCCGTCACCGGCGATGCGGCTATTTCCGGAGGAATCCATCTGCAGAAAGGTTCCATGTCGGTAAGCGGCAACATAGGAGCCGGATCTCTATCCATGGATCAAGGAACGGAACTCAACTTCGGAGGAGATTTCATCTCCCTCTCCGATGGAGAAAGCATCCTGGCGGAAGGTTCCGTCCTGAACGGTAACGGTATCATCTTCGTCGACAAAGGAGCAACCTTCACCAACAACGGTGTTCTGTTCCAGGGAGATATTCTTGTTTCCATGTCGGGAACAGGCAGCGCTTCCATCGCCGCGGATACCACGTTCCAGGAACTTTCCGGGGCGGGCAACCTGACGCTGGATGGGAATTCACCAACTGCCACGCTTGCCGGCGACAGGCAAGCCACCTTCTCCGGCCAGCTTCTGGGAGCGGGAACCCTGCTCAAAACAGGCCGGGGCGTTCAGTTCCTGAATACATCCGGAAACAGGAATTTCAACATTGATATCCAAAACGGAGTCATGGTCGTCAACGCGCCGGAAACAGGCAGCAACGCGATCGAGTACGCCCATATCAATGTCGGACAACCGGACGGCAACCCGGCGCTTCGTACGGCAGATGCCACAACGACGGAATTGCATATTCTTGCCGATACCTATGCCGGAAGCCTGACTGTCAACCGGGGAGCCGCCCTCGTCCTGGGATCGAATTCGGCAGCTATCGTTTCCGATCCCGTCAGCTTGACTCTAGAAGGAAATGCCGTTTTCGCAGAAGGTTCGTCTATCAGTACCATCGTTCCCAACTCCGAAGGCGGCGTCGTATCCATGGGTACCATCACCCTGCCGAAGACATTGTCCGTCACGCTGGTCAATTACAAATCTGACGGCTGGGAAGCCCCATTGCCCGATCTCCTTGTCATGCATGCGGATCAAGGTTTCCTGAATGCCAACGGGACAATCATAGGTAAGGAAACAACGATGAGCGACTGGAATGTGACTCTAGAAAAGAGCATCGCCCTTTTCTACACCACCGCAACGCTCCACCTTGATACCAGCGGCAAAAAGCTTGTCGCCACTCCGACCGGAAGCCGGCAAGACAACCTGCTTCAACAATACGCCCAATCGGAAACGGCCGCGGCCGGAGCCGACATGCTCTGGAATGCCGGATTACAAACAAGCGGATCCAATCTGGACCGCATCCTCGCCTTCACGATGGATGCCATCCAGGCTGGTCAGACCGGAACCGCCAGCCGGGCAATGGCAGCCAGCGCAGGGAATACCCTGACAAGCCTCATGGGAGCCCAGAAGGCCGACTACCGATACCAGCAAACGCTGATCCGCAATAGAATGACTATCATGGGACTTCCCGAAGGATACGACTTCGACAACGAGCTCCCCTTATGGAATACCTGGATCCAGGCAAACGGCACCTACAATAACCTGGACGGCTCCGGAGACGCGGCCGGCTTCAGGTTCAATACATGGGGAGGCACCTTTGGCATTGATGCAAACGTCAGTGAAAAACTCACGCTGGGCATGGCCATCACAGCCAGCTATGGCAAACTGACTGCAGATGCCGCCGATCATCTCAGCGGAGACATGGATACCTATTATGCCAACCTCTTCGCCCGCTACCAAAGCGGGAAATGGGGACACAATTTCATCGTCACCGCAGGAAGAAGCGATGCAAAGGTCAGCCGTACCGTATGCTTCGGAAATGACAGCTACATCGCCTCAAGTACCACTAACGGCCTGACTTGGGGAGCCATGTACGAGGCAACCTACGATATCGCACTCAATGATAATCATTCCGCCATTTTCCAACCGCTGCTCAACGTTTCCGTCATGAAGAACAAACTTGACAGCTTCGCGGAATCGGGAGCGGACAATGCCGGACTGCATGTCAGCGATCTCGAAGGAACAACAGCGACCTTCTCCCTCGGGGGACGCCTGATGGGACTTGTCGGAAGCAACTTCTTCGGGCGTGAATCCCTGGGAGAAGTGAGACTTCAAATCGCCCAGGACTGCGGAGATACGCGGAATGAGGGCACTGTCGGCTTCCTCGCATCCCCCGCTTACGGACGCACCGTCAAGGGAAGCAAAGCGGGTACGACAGCCATTCAATGCGGTACAAGCCTGAGTATCCCGACCGGAGATCAGGGAAGTATTTTCATGGAAGCCAACGCTGATATCCGGACCCGGATGACAACGATCAACGGCAGCATAGGCTACCGGTACAACTTCTGATATCGGAAGCAATAAAGAGAAAGACCGGGGGCTGCTCTGTCGGGAGACAGGGCAGCCTCCACATTCTTCCAGCCCTTCCTTCGAGACATTGCGCTAGAAAGGCCCTAGCCCTCCCGCAGGATTCTCAACAGGCCCACCAATGCCGTTTGAGCTACATATTGCCGGAAAAAATCGCGGTCTCCCGGGAAATGACGCGTCTCTACCAGGGTTTCCCCGCCCCGGCGAGCCCAGGCCAGACACACGGTACCAACCGGTTTTTCCGGAGTTCCTCCACCGGGACCGGCAATACCGCTAACGGCAACCGCCAAATCGGCGTGAGACTGATGCAGAGCTCCTTCGGCCATTGCTCCGGCAACAGGTTCGCTCACGGCACCGAAGGCTTTTAACAACTGACAGGAAACCCCCAATTCTTTTTCCTTTGCCTCATTGGCATAGGTCACCCAGCCGAAATGAAACACCCCCGATGCCCCGGAAACATCGGTCAAGCGCTTCGCAATCAAACCGCCCGTACAGCTTTCCGCCGTCGCTACGGTTCTTCCCTTCGCAGCCAGTTCCCGCACCAGGACCTCCTCAAGACATGCCCCGTCATCAGATACAATATATTCTCCGGATCGCAGTTGCAAAACCTCCGAAGCAGAAGCCAACGCAGATTCCGGCCCGATCAGACGGACATCCACCTCCCCGGCACGGGCGCAATATCCCCATTCCAACCCGGGAACGGCAGCCAGTCCTCCATCCACCAGTTCATGTAAATCGCTTTCTCCGATCCCGGCCGTCTTTACATTGATCATGCGCTCATGCGCCCCCCCCGAACGGGCTTTCAGGCGAGGCAATACATATTCCTCCATCATAAAAAACAATTCACGTGGGGGACCGGGCAAAAGCACCACATCGGGCAGGGATGATTCCGGCTTGCCCGGCATCCATAATCCGGGAGCCGTTCCATGGGAATTCCAAAGGACTTCCGCCCCTTCCGGCACCATGGCCTGCCGGAGGTTGCCTGGAGCCATGTCCCGATTCCGGGAAGCAAAATAGTCCTGCAACCTCCGGACAACCTCGCCATCCTCCTTCATTCCCACGCCGAACAATGCAGCCAGAGCATCACGGGTCACATCGTCGCTCGTCGGCCCCAGCCCCCCGGTCACAAGTACCACACAAGACCGGGCAGACGCCTCGCGCAAGGCAGATAAAATGGCATCTCCATCCGGTACCACCGTCTGGCGGGAAACACGCCACCCGATCGAAAACAACTTCTGCCCCAGCCAGGCGGCATTCGTATTCACAACATTGCCCAGCAACAACTCCGTGCCGGTATTCACCAATTCTACGGTACATGTTCCCATACCGACACTATGCACGCCAGAATCGCAGGTGGCAACAGCTTCAACCGACCGAAATGGAAAAATTAAATCTTTATCCTCGCCTTGTCCTGGGCCATAATCCGAGTGAAGGAAACTTTGACCTTCACTACTTCGCCATCATGAACACCATTTCCGACAAACGCTCCACAAAAATTATCTGCACCATTGGACCAGCCACCGAATCGCGCGACATGCTCGGCCAGCTCATTGATGCGGGAGCCAACGTTTTCCGTCTCAACATGAGCCACAGCAAGCACGAGTGGGTGCGCAACCTCATCCGCGCCATCCGTCTGGAAGCGGAACGGCATCAGGCAAACATAGCTATTCTTGTCGACCTGCAAGGGCCCTCCATCCGTACGGGAGAACTGCCAGAACCCTATCACCTCAAGGAAAACGACCAGCTCGAAATCCGCCTGACTTCCGCCGCCCCCGGGATGCCCTACTCTACAACCGTCAACTACGACGGCCTTCTGGAAGATGTTCAGGAAGGCAACACTATCGTCGTCGATAACGGAGCACTCCTGATGCGAGTCGACCACATCATGCCGGACCGCATTGTCTGCACCGTTATGACGGAAGGCGTTTTCGGTTCCCGCCGCCACATCAACCTCCCCGGAGTAGCCCTTCGCCTCCCCGCCCTGACGGAGAAAGACCTCGCCGACCTGGAACTGGCTGTCGAATGCGACGTCGATTACGTAGCCATGTCTTTCGTTCGCAACGCCGCACACATCGCCGAACTCCGGGATCACATTGAACGCCTGGGAGGAAACGCCCAGATTATCGCTAAAATCGAAGACCAGCAGGCCATCCGCCACATTGACGACATCATCAGTGCCAGCGACGTCATCATGGTAGCCCGCGGGGACCTCGGCATCGAAGTCAATATCCAGGAACTGCCCGTCATCCAGCGAGACATCGTCCGGCAATGCCACAGGCTCGGCAAACGCAGCATCATCGCCACGCACATGCTGGAATCCATGATCACACAGCCGACCCCGACACGAGCCGAAGTCACGGACGTTTCCAATGCCATCTTCGAACAGGCCGATGCCGTCATGCTCTCCGGAGAAACTTCCGTCGGTCTCTATCCCGTCCGCTGCGTCCAAATGCTCGACTCCATCGCCCGCCGCATGGAGCGGGAGGAAGATAGCCACTTCTCCTCGGAAGCCATCCTGAAAAACGACCGTCAGAAGACGCTACGCGCCGCTATCGACCTGGCCGACTCTATCGACGAAGCCAACCTCGTCATCTTCACCCGCCGAGGAATCATGGCCATCGACGCCGCCGTGCTCAGGCCAGAGAAAGCCTCGATCTTCGCCTTCTGCAACGACCCCATCGTCGTCCGGCGCCTAGCCCTGGCCCGCGACGTCACTGCCTTCCCTCTCGTTTTCTTCAAAGATCCATCCCTCATGGTCCACCAAGCCATCGACATTCTGAAAAAAGAAGGTTACGTGCAGGACGGTCAGCCGCTGGTCATCGTCGGAGATTCCCTGCAGGGTGAACTCATCGTCGATTCCATCATCTACATGCGCGTCGGGCAATAATCCCGGTAAAACGCACCACCAACGGTAATTCAAAAAAAGCTTGTTCCGCACGGTTGACGGAACAAGCTTTTGATTGGTCGGGATCGGTAAAACGAATGATTACTTCCCTGCGGCGGGTTCTTGTTCCAATTTACTGAGGGATTCCCCCTTCTTCATATCTACCATATCGGCTACGATATTCAGGCTTTCGCGAAGTTCGGGATCCAGACCGGAGGGATACTTCGGAGAATCGTCCAGCTGATCCGTCGGGTTTTCCGCCATCTTCATGAACTGTTCGTTGTCCTTCTCCGGATCGGCCTGCGGCAGTTTGCCCGCATTGACATCATCCAAAGTCAAACGGTAGATCTTATAACGCGAGGCATCATTTTTCGCCATTTCGGCAAACCGCGTTTTACGTTCCTCATTGATGGACTTCCGGCGAGCCAGAAGTTCGCTGCTTTCCTTCTCTCTTTCTTCCTTATTGATAGAAAGTTTATTTTCTGCGAGACGCTTCTTCACCATCTCGATCTCTTCCTTCATGATCTGAAGGTCACGGTCACGGGACACGCGGATTTCGCTCCTTTCCCGGAGTTTCGGGAGGACGGAGTCTATCCATTTGTCCTTGACGTAATCCTTGGATTTGGCGATCTGATCATACGGCATGGCGTAGTCCTGTTTGTCCTCGCCCACTTCAAAAGCGGCTGTCGCACTGGGCAGTACAATATCGCTGACGACTCCCTTAAGCTGGGTCGATCCGCCCGCTACACGGTAGAATTTCTGCGTCGTCAGTTTCAAAATCCCGGCACGGCTACGGTCGGAAAAGTACGGCAGGAAACGCCCCAATTCGATCGGCTGCTGGACAGTACCCTTCCCGAAGGTGGATGTGTCGCCGACAATGACGGCACGCCCGTAATCCTGCAGGGCCGCCGCCAGAATTTCCGAGGCGGATGCCGAGAGTTTGTTGGTCAGAACAACGATTTCACCCTTGAAAAGGGGATTCTTGTTCCACACGTCCTTGGTTGCCTCTTCACCGCGGGAATCCTTGATTTTCACCACCGGGCCACTGCCCGTAAAGAAACCGGTCATCAGGCGGACTTCTTCCAACGAACCGCCGCCATTGTTACGCAAGTCGATCACCAGCCCTTCGACCCCTTCTTTCACCATGCGCTGGAGAATCTTCTTCACATCCGTAGCACAACGACGGTCACCTCCGTCCATGTCGGCGTAAAACGACGGGAGCGTCAACACCCCCATCTTGATGATCTTGCCGTCGTCCTGCTTCATTTCCAGGATTTCGCCCTTGGCCAGTTCGTCACGGAGCTCGACCTTGGAACGCTTCAACGTCACGATCTTGGCCTGGCCGGGATTGCTGGCAGGCTCCACCTTCATGCGAATCGTAGACCCTTCCTTGCCCCGGATCATGTCAACAACCTTGTCCAGACGCATAAAGAGTATATCCGTCATCTCTCCCGTGTTGTTGCTGTCGACGGCCACAATACGGTCATTCAGTTTGAGTTCCCCGCTCTTGTCCGCAGGCCCCCCGACGACGATACCATTGATTTTGACGGCACCGTCGTCCTCCTGACCGAGGAGGGCGCCGATTCCCGTCAGAGATCCACCCATCGAAGACTTGAAGCGATCTGTTTCACGGGCGCTCATGTACTCCGTATGAGGATCATAGACCAAGGCTACGGCACTAAGCAAAGCATTGGCCACATCTTCCTCATCGGAAGATTCCTTGAGGTTTCTCAGGATACGGTCATAGCGGAGGGAAAGCTTTTCCTTGGGGGATTTCTCAGAAGCCGCCGGGTCGGGCTTGTTCTGTTCCTTGGCGAGGCGGGCGATCGTTTCACGCCGCATGATTTCGGAGAGGAGTTGCTCCTCCACCATGTCGCGCCACACTTTATTCATCTCTTCTTCGTCCTTGGGCCATTCTACCTTGCGGCGTGAACGGGCAACGTATTCCTTGCGGTCAAACTTGAAGTCATCTTTTTTCAAAAGTTCTTCGGCGTACTTGATACGCTGCTCTACCCGCTGACAATACAACGTATACAACGGCAAGGCCGCCTTCATCACTTCACCGGAAAGCAAATAATCATCCAGCTCCTTGCCGTACCGGGAACGCAGGGAATCCACATCCTCCTTCGTAAAGAAGATGCGGGAGGGATCCAGACGCTTCAGGTACATATCCAAAAAGTCATTGGAAAGCTTGTCGCTGAACTCCTTCTTGGAAAAATGGAGGCTCTGTAAAAGAATGGACATTCGTTTACCGACATCATTAAAATCCGTTGCCCCCTGAGCGCAGGACGACACCATGAGGCCGACGAGAACCACCCCAGCCACCTTGCGAACCCAATTCTTGAGCTGTATCTTCATTGTGGGAAAAACCATGCTTGTATCTTGTTGCTGCCGACGCCACGCGCGGCTATCATAACGTTTACAAGGCAGGTTTATGTATTTACGGTCCTTTGTCTATTCTTTTTCGAGTTCATGTCCTGTCATTAAACCCGTCATGCGGAAGGGAGGAAAAACTCCGGGCCGCGACAAGACACTTCACACTCTAAGAATATCACGATCCTTTTGACAGAGAATCATCAACAGAAGGCAGGGGTTCCAGGCGAGACGGAGCAACTCCCTTCTTCAAATCCACCATATCCACCAGAATGTTCATCCCCTCCCGCAGCACGGGATCAAGACCGGAAGGATAGCCTTCCGGACTGATTAATTCTTTGTGGAATCTTTCCCTCATCTCCATTCGTTGTACTCCGGATTGTTTTTCCGTAAGCAGAGGGAGCTGTCTGGCATCGACATCCTTTAAGGACAACCGGTACATGCGGTAACGTTCCGACTCTTTCTTTTTCATCGCCTTATAGCGAGCAGCCCTTTCTTCTTCAATGGATTTGATCCGCGTCATTTCCTCCTTCATCTCCCGCATCCGTTCTTCAAGATTCAACGAAAGAACATTGTCCTTTTTTTCTTGTTGCATGCGTTCCGCCTCTGCGGCAATGAGCCGGAAATCCATATCCCCGGCAGAACGTCTGCTACTCCGTTCGCGAAGGCGGGGGAGAATGCTCCCGAGCCATTTGTCCTTCACATAATCGCCGCAAGGGGGAACCTCATCGTACGGCAAGGCATAGTCCATGCCGTCCTCGCTCATCCCGTAATACGTCGTCAGACCGGGCAATACAATGTCGCTTTCCACTCCTTTCAACTGGGTCGAACCTCCGGAAACACGATAGAATTTGGATATCGTCACCTTCAAACACCCGGCCCGAGAACGATCCGAATAGGCCGACATCAGGTGCCCCAGCATAATCACTCCCTGGACGGAACCCTTGCCGAATGTTGCCTTTTCACCCACAATCAGGGCCCGCCCATAATCCTGCAAGGCAGCGGCCATCAGCTCAGAGGCAGAGGCAGACCATTTGTCGGTCAACACGACAAGAGGGCCTTTGAACAACGGTTCTTTCCTGTCGGAAATGCGCTGTTCCACCTTTCCATCCCCATCACGTACCTGGACAACAGGCCCGGCTCCGGTCAGCAATCCGATCATATGCACCACTTCGTCCAGTGAACCTCCTCCATTGTGCCGGAGATCAATCACTGCGCCATCCACTTTTTCCCGAACCATTCTAGCTAGAATTTTTTCGACATCGGTTCCGGACCGATGCCCCTTCTCTCCGGGAGAAACACTGTAAAATCCCGGAAGAGTCAAAATCCCCAGTTTGACATTCTTCCTTCCCGGAGTGCGGAGAACATCGACAACCCGGCCTCGGGCAAACTCGTCCTCCAGTTCCAGCAAGACACACTCCAGTATCACGATCCGGGACTCTTGAGGATTGTCTGCTGGCTCCAGTTTCAAACGAATGACCGTACCCTCGGCACCGCTCAGGAGATCAATCACCTTGGATTGATTCATGTACCGGATATCCACCAGCTTGCCCGTGTTGCCGGAATCCACGGCAATCAAACGATCTCCCCGGTGAATTTTCCCGCAGGTATCCGCCGGAGTACCGGGCAGAACTTCCGCCACCCGGAACACGCCGTCGTCATCCATCCGTACCCCCAGGCCGATACTCGTACACTCTCCGCTCGCCGAAGACATGAAAAAGCCCTGCTGCTTCACCCCCATATACGAAGTATGCGGGTCGTACACCATGGCAACGGCATTCAGCAAAGCCTCGGCAACATCTTCAGCAGCGGTCAATTCCTTCAGATCGCGAATCTTCCGTTCGTAACGAAGGGAAATATTCTTCCGGGCGTTTCGCAGGGCCTCTTCAGAGGGAGCTACATACTCCTTGCCGTCGATTTTCCCCTGTTGCAGGACTTCCTGCAGCAGTTCCATCTCGATCCTGTCCCTCCAGACCTTCTTCATTTCCTCATCGTTGCGGGGCCACTCCATATACCTCCGGGAACGCGGCACGCCCTCCTGACGGTCGAACTTGAATTCTTCCTTAGCCAGCAATTCTCGCGCGTACTCCGTTCTCTGAGCGACGCGAGCCATGTACTGCATGAATAGGGGGCGGGCCACCTGCATGGCCTCTCCATCACGGATATAATCATCCAGATCCGTAGCGAATTTAGCACGCAGCCTGTTCACGTCCTGGAGCGTAAAGTAGATTTTGGACGGATCCAGGCTCTTCAGGTACATCTCCAGAGCCCGTTCCGAGGCATCATCGTCAAAGGCGCGGCGGGAAATGTGTTCCTTCTTCAAAATCCGGAACATCAGCTTTCCCGCCTCATCGTAGTTCACGGCACCCTGCCCCAACGGCAGCAATACGACCAGTACGATCAGAACAAACCAAACCGGACGGGAAAAAAACAATGAGACAGCCTTTTTCATCTTCCTCGGCAAAGTTCCTTTCCTATTAGGAGTTACTGGAGGCAAGAGGGGCGCCTTTCTTCAGATTCACCATATCCGCCACGATATTCAGACTTTCCCGAAGTTCGGGGTCCAGACCGGAAGGATATTCGGGAGAATCGTCCAGTTCATCATCCGGATTCTCCACAATCTTAATGAACTGTTCGTTGTCTTTCTCCGGATCGGCCTGCGGCAGTTTGTCCGCATTGACATCATCCAGCGTCAAACGGTAAATCTTGTAGCGTTCGGCATCATTCTTCGCCATTTCGGCAAATCGCACCCTGCGTTCCTCATTGATGGCTTTGCGCCGTTCCAAGAGCTTGCGATTTTCCCTTTCGCGTTCCTCCTTGTTAAGAGAGAGTTTGTTTTCATCCTGCCGCTTCTTCATCTCCAAGGCGTCCTCCTCCATGATACGGAAGTCGCGGTCACGGGACACGCGTTTCCCGCTTCTCTCCCGGAGCGTCGGCAGCACCGTGCCGATCCATCTGTCCTTCCGGTATTTCTCGCATCCGGGTATCTGGTCGTAAGGCATCACATAATCGAACGATTCTTCCCCAAGCTCATAGGAGGCCAGCGCACTAGGAAGTACCACATCGCTTTCTACGCCTTTCTTCTGAGTTGATCCGCCAGCCACCCGGTAAAATTTCTGGACGGTCAGCTTGAGCGTCCCTGCCCGCGAACTATCGGAGAAATAGGGAAGGAAACGATTCAGCTCAATGGGGCTCTGGACGGTACCCTTTCCAAAAGTCGACTTATCGCCGACGATCACCGCACGACCGTAATCCTGAAGAGCCGCTGCCAGAATTTCCGAGGCGGATGCCGACAATTTGTTGGTCAGCACAACCATCTGTCCCTTGAACAAAGGTTCCTTGTTCCAGACCTCCAGTACGGATACATTGCCTCTGGAATCCTTAACCTGAACCACGGGGCCGTCACCGATGAAGAAACCGGTCATCAAGCGGACTTCTTCCAACGAACCGCCGCCATTGTCGCGCAAGTCGAGGACCAGACCTTCCACCCCCTCCTTGACCATGCGTTTGAGAATCTTCTTCACATCCGCGGCACAGCTTCGAGAACCGCCATCCATGTCCACATAAAATGAGGGCAGCGTCAGAATCCCCAGTTTGGCGATCCTGCCGTCATCCTGCTTCATCTCCATAATCTCCCCTCGGCACAGCTCCGCCTTGGTCTCTACCTTGGCGCGCGTCAGCACAACCTCTTTGATATGTCCGGGGGTAGACGCCGGTTCCACCTTGAGGCGAACGCGCGTACCTTCCTTTCCGCGGACCAACTCCACAACCTTGTCCGCACGCATATAAAGAACATCCGTCATCACATGCGAATCGTTCGGCGACACGCCGAGAATGCGATCATTCAATTTCAACTCGCCGCTTTTGTCCGCAGGGCCGCCGACAACAATACCGCTGATCTTGACGGAGCCATCGTCCTCAGCTCCCAAAAGGGCACCGATACCGCTGATACTCATATCCATGGAACTCCTGAATTCATCCGTTTCCCGGGCATCCATATACTCCGTATGCGGGTCATAAGCCAAAGCCACAGCCGATAACAACGCGCTGGCCACATCCTCCTCGTCCGAGGATTCCTTAACATTCCTCAGAAGGCGTTCGTAGCGCAGGGAGAGCTTCTCCTTGGGGGATTTTTCGGAAGCCGCCGGATCGGGCTTGTTCTGCTCCCTGGCGAGGCGGGCCATTGTCTCGCGCCGCAAAATTTCAGACAAAAGCTGCTCCTCCACCATATCGCGCCACACTTTGTTCATCTCCTCTTCATCCTTGGGCCAGTTTACCTTGCGACGGGACAGAGGCACATATTCCTTGCGGTCGAACTGGAAGTTCTCCTTCTCCAGCAACTCCCGGGCATATCCGACTCTCTGCTCCACTCTCCGGCAATACAAAGTGTACATGGGAACAGCCGCATTCATCAGCTTGCCGGTAAACATGTAATAACCCAGATTGGTACCGTAGTTAGACTTGAGCGTATCCACATCCTGCTGCGTAAAAAAAATCCGGGACGGATCCAAACGCTTCAAATACATGTCCAGGCAATCCCCGGAAACCTTATCGTTCAGCTCCTTCCGGGAAAAATGCATATTCTGCAAAAGAATTGCCGTCATTTTGCCGACATCATCAAAGTTCGTCGCTCCCTGTACGCAGGAGACAAGCATCATGGAGGCAAATGCCCAGCAGACCATGTTGCGGAACCATTTGGGAGACTCAATATGCATAAAAAAATCTATTAATAAGATGAAAAGGCCGCACCATCCTGAACCTGGCCGATACAGTAAGATTTACGTATTTAAGCGACCATGTCTATCCCTTTTCAAGTCCATGTTTCGAGAACGCACCGGATAGTACGAGATTTGCGCTCGCCAATCCGGCAGAATCGCCTATCATTTTTCCCATGAATCGGATTCGTGTTTATACGGGTGGCGCTGTGGCTGGCAACGGGTACCTCTTCAAAACCGGAGAAAATACCTACATCGCCATCGATGCACCCGAAGGCTTTGCTGACTGGATCAAATCCAAAAACCCAAAAGCCGTGATCACAGATCTCCTCATTACGCACCAGCACTTCGACCACGTGCAGGATGCCGCCCGCATGAAAGAAGTGTTCGGATGCGCCATTCACGCGGGTGCCGCGTATTCCGATCAACTCTCCCTCGTCGACATGGCCGCCAAAGAGTGGAACATGGACATCGAAGTTCCTCCCTACGACGTGGACGACCTCATCGACGACAACAAAAAAGCAGCCACCTGGGGAGGCCTCATCTGGCACCTCTACCACGTCCCCGGACACTCTCCCGACAGCATCGTCTACCAGTTGCCGGACGAAGACATCCTCTTCTCCGGAGACACCATCTTTGCCGGTTCCATCGGCAGAACCGACCTCCCCGGAGGCAACACCAAACTCCTGCTCAAAGGATTGGAAAACACGATCCTCAGCCAGCCCCTTTCCACAACCATTTTTCCGGGCCACGGCCCTTACACGACCGTCCGCAACGAAAAACAGACCAATCCCTATCTTTACTGATCCACCCTCGCGGCGCGGCTCCACTCCCTCTCGTACCCTATCATTATCAGACACATGTTATTCTCAGAACTTGGACTTTCAGAATCCGTCCTCAAAGCCGTCGAAGCCTGCGGCTACGACCACCCCACCCCCATCCAGGAACAAGCCATTCCCAAAATCCTGGAAGGATGCGACATCATCGGCGCGTCCCAGACCGGTACCGGAAAAACCGCCGCATTCGCCCTCCCCCTTCTCAGCAAGCTGGAACCGACGGGCAAACCACAAATCCTCGTTCTGGAACCCACCCGCGAACTCGCCGACCAAGTGGCGGAATCCTTCCGCGAATACGCCCAGTTCACCGGGTTCAAGGTAGCTCTCCTCTACGGAGGCGTCGGCTATGGACAACAAACCGAAGACCTGAAAAACGGAGCCGACATCGTCGTCGCCACCCCCGGACGCCTCATCGACCATTTCTACCGCGCCACCATGCGATTCGGCGGCATCAAAACCCTCGTCCTCGACGAAGTGGACCGCATGCTCGACATGGGGTTTCTGCCCACCGTCCGCAAGATCGTCAGCCTCTGCCCCTGGGAAGGCCGCCAGACGCTCTTCTTCTCCGCCACCATGCCGGAAATTATCTCCAGCTTCGCCCGCTGGTGCCTGCACGACCCCATCGAAATCACCATCGCACGCCAGGAAGTCGCCGCCACCATCAGCCACGCCTTCTACCCCGTCGCCATGGACCAGCGCGACGAACTCCTCATCAACCTCCTCAAAAAGACAGACTTCCACTCCGTCATGATCTTCACCCGAACGCGGCGCGAAGCGGACAGCGTCTGCTCCATGCTCGAACGCAACGGCTACCGCGACAACGCCGCCGTCATGCACTCCGACATCTCCCAAAAGGACCGTATGGAAGCACTCAAGGGATTCAAGAGCGGCAAATACGCCATCCTCGTCGCCACCGATGTCGCCGCCCGCGGTATCGACGTCAGCGGCGTCACCCACGTCATCAACTACCGCGTCCCGGAAAACCCCGAAGATTACGTCCACCGCATCGGCCGCACCGGCCGCGCCGAAGCTACCGGAGAAGCCTTCACCATCCTCACCGCCGACGAACTCGACTTCGCCAAAGCCGTCGAAGAATTCGTCAACCAGAAGATCGAACGCAAAAAGCTTGAAGGCTTCGACTACGCCTACAGTGCCATCCTCGACGACCAGCCCATCCGCCCCGTCCGGAAACCGAAGCCCCCCATGCCCAAGCGCGGACGAAGAAGGTAACCCCTCTCCACGGTACGCGCCGCACAAACCTCCCCCTTTTATGCGAGTCCTCGCCATCGACCCGGCCATTCGCAATACCGGTTACGCCGTTATTGAAGGGGATCATGTCCGGGACGCTCACGCCGTCGACTACGGCACCATTTCACTGCCCTCCAAACTGGCCCAGTCCGCCTGCCTCCTCGCGATCAAAGACCACATCTCCGCCCTCATTCAAAAGTGGGAGCCGGAAGAAGTTGCCGTCGAGCGCATCATCTTCGTCCAATCCCACCAGACGGCCATCATCATGGGCTCCGCCCGGGCGGCCGTCATCCTGGCCGCCGCTGAAAACGGTCTCAAAGTCGTCGAATACTCGCCTACCAGCGTCAAACTTGCCGCCGTCGGCAAAGGCACCGCCCGCAAAGAACAAGTAGCCTTCATGATGCGGGCTCTTCTCCAACTCCGGGAAACACCCCAGTCCGATGCAGCGGATGCCCTCGCCATCGCCTTCGCACACCTCACCGCCAGCGACCCCGCCAAAGCCCTCGTCATCGAGCGCAAATACATCTGATGCCCGTCAATACGGGAACCCGGATTGAGTTCTCCGGCATCCGCACCTTGAGGAATTGAACAGGAATTGTGGACTACGGCTTCTCGTCCGCAATTGGTATCGCCGATTGTTTTGCCTTGATGTGGTCAAGCAGCATGCGGTGGATTTCCTCCATAGTCTTCAGCTTGTCCGGCTTGTTATTCGCTTTCGCCTCAGCCAATTTCTTCTCGCAATAGAGGAGCGCATTATTCCCGGATTTGTCCTTCAATAATGGATCCGCTCCATGATCCGGAAAGAATCGGACATATAAAATCGCTCTGTACCAGTCGGAGGTACATCCAAATAACATCGCGAATCACATCAAGAAGTGCATGGAAATTTTCCAAATTTCATCAGAATTCGCTTATCATAAAAACTAAAGATAATATTTTCCAATCTGGTCGACGGGTACCACATATTTACCAAAAATGGATCAACTGAAAGAATGAAATACCCCTAACCGTACAAAGAGTATACGGGTATATCCTCATCTACGGGCATTAATCCCTTGATACTCTCGAACAACCACTAAAACCATGAACAACAACAGACGCAGCTTTATCAAAAAAGCAGCTATTGGTGCCGCTGCATTCACTATTTTACCAAGACACGTTTTGGGTGCTATGGGGGGAGATAAATACATCGGCCCCAACGATCAGCTAACGCGTGCTATCATTGGAGTAGGCGGTATCGGTACAGGACCGCTTCACATGACGAGCGACCAAACCTGTCGGCTGGTAGGCGTTTGCGATGTCGATTCCAATCACTTGAAAAACGGAGTCAATATGGCCAAACAGAAGTTCAATCAACAGGTCAAAGCATACCACGACTTCCGGGAATTGATCCACGACCCCAATGTTGACATCGTTCATATCGCAACCCCACCGCACTGGCACGGCATTATGGCCGTCGAAGCAGCCCGTGCAGGCAAGGATATTTTCTGTGAAAAGCCGATGACTCGTACCATTGGAGAAGGCAAACGCATCTTACAGGCAGTCAAGGGACATGGTCGTATTTTCCGCATCAATACGTGGTTCCGATTCAAAGATACATTCTACGGACTTGGAACCGAAACGCGACCTTTGAAGAAGCTCGTCGACAGCGGTTTGCTGGGCTGGCCACTTACCGTGAGAATCTCCGGCGCCACGGGATTTGCATGGAAATTCTTCTGGACGGGACGGGACAAACTGACCCCGGAACCCGTCCCGGCTAACCTGGATTACGACATGTGGCTTGGGCCGGCTCCGTACAAGCCCTACAATGCCCACAGAACGCACCAGACCTTCCGCGGGTATTGGGATTACGATGGCGGTGGCTTGGGCGACATGGGCCAGCATTATATCGACCCCGTTCAATACATCCTGGGGAAAGACGATACCTTCCCCATCAAGGTGGAAGTCGATGCCCCTCAACAGCACCCGGACGCCATCGGCATCTGGAGAAAAATCGTCTTCACCTACGAAGACGGCTGCAAGATTATTCTGGAAGGTGAAGGCTTCGAAAGCCCGGGTAAAGTTCCCTATATCGAAGGGCCGAACGGCAAAGTTTATAAGGGATTCGAATGCACCATCCCAAATGTCATGGAAAAAATTGCTGCGATGCCCGATCCGGAAATCCGCAACACGGACTTCCTGGAATGCGTGAGAACGCGTCAACAATTCGCCCTCGACGAAGATAAGTCTTACCACAGTTGTACCATCGTCAATATGGGAGTCTGTGCCTTGAGATTGAATCGCACGCTGCATTTTGATCCGAAGACCCAGCTCTTCATTAACGATGATGCGGCAAACCGGCTCATCGACCAACCCATGCGCGGCTCGTGGGGCAGATACATGTAATACAAACACAACAACCATAATCCCAGAATATCCAATGAAAGGTTTATACCTTATGTCGTTATTGGCTGTATCTCCCCTGTTCGCTCAGTCTACAGGTAGCCAGCAACGCACAATTGAAACGGTCGTCATGGACGTATTGGCTCAGCTCCCCGCTGATTCTCAAGCCAAACAGCAACAGCGTATGCAGGACTTCCTGAAGGAACCACAGCAGATCGTGGAAATCCTCGGCAGCATGCTGACCGACCCAGCCAAAGGACAGAACGCCAAGGTCGAATACGCCATCAGCGGTCTGGTCTCTCACGTGACTGCCGCTGGTCAGGATCAGGCGCTCGCCAGCGTCCGAGCCGGCCTGCGAAACGCCATTCAGAAATGCCCCTTCAACGATGGCAAGGCATTCTTAATGTACCAGTTGCAATGGTGCAGCGGCCCGGAAGATTCCGACGCCCTCACTGCTTATCTTCAGGACAAAGAACTTGCCTCGCCAGCGATAAATGCCCTCATCCAGACACCGGGGACAGATAACTTGATTATCAAGATGCTGAACGAGCAGAAGTTCGATCGTAATCTCCTTGCCTATGCCGTTAAGGAAAAGGCTCTCGCCGAAGCCGAAACAAGTTTGCTGGCCTGGTTGAAGGACGAAGCGGATGCCTCGACAAAAGCAATGATCTGCTCGGCTTTGGCCTCCTGCGGCAGCAAAGCATCTCTGGACGCCTTGGCACCCATCTCGATGGTGGATTACCTGAACTTGCTCCAGAAACTATCGAAAGCAGCACCGTCGGATGATATCAAACAGCGTGCCCGCGCCCTGCTCACAGACCAGCCGACCCAGGTTCGCACGGCAGCCATGCAAGCAGTCATCAACATGGAAGCCGACATCCAGCCGATTCTTCAGGAAACGCTCAAGGATCCCGATTCGGAATACAGAAATGCCGTTCTCAAAATGTTGTCGCCACGCATGACAGCAGAGATTACAACATGTCTCCCGGCTCTTTATCCTGCGTTGACGGATGCAGCTAAAATTGACCTCGTCAACTGGCTGGGCAACACCCATGCCGAAGACCGCATGGACATCATGGAGACAGCCGTTCAGAAAGGAAAACCTGCCCTGAGCCAATCAGCCTTGATTGCCGCCAGTAAACTGAAGACCGAACGCGCCGCTCAACTCCTCGTCTCGCAGCTTTCTGGCCCCAACCGCCAAGTGGCTGCCCAGGCTATTCTGGCCAGCAAGACCAACCTGGTCGACAAATTGGCGGCCTTGCTGGATGCTCCCGACAAGGAAGTGAAGCAACAGGTCTTGTCGATTGTATCTCAGCGACGCATGAAGCAGGTCGCCGACAAAGTCTTCAACTTGCTGGATTCCCCGGATGCCCAGTTGCGCCAAGCTGCCTACAATGCACTCAACGGCGTCGTGTCGGAAACCGATCTGAACCGTCTCATTGAGATGCTCAAGAAGCCTGATGGAACCGACCTCCCCAAGTTGCAGGAAGCCATCAAGATGGCCATGTTGGCCATGAGCCCGGACAAGAAGTTGCAGACCATTTCGGACTGGATGGCGAACGCGCCCCGCCCAGAGATCTATTATTCGTTGCTGGCCTCTGCGGGTACGGATGCGGCAGCCACACGCCTGATTGAGGAATACAACAGTGGCAAATCAGCCGACAAGGCTTTGGCTGAACTACTGAAGATGTCCAATCCTCCGGTCTTGAAGTTCCTGTGGACCCTGATTGCTCAGGATAAGGCTACGGAACCCGTGATTGCCCGTTTCATTGCTTTATCCCAAAGCAGTAAGGGCAATCTCAAAGAACGTTGCGGCCAGTATGGAAAACTCCTTCAATCCAATATCTCTACAGCTATCAAGAAGAGCCTTGTCTCCGCGCTGTCCACAGTACCTACGGGCGATGCCTTCACATTGGCTGCCAAGTATTTAGATGATCCGGATTCCGCGTACGAAGCCGCCAATACCGTCAAATCCATTGCCTCCAACAAATCGGTTCCCATCGACAATAAAGAACTGCTCCCGGCGCTCAACAAAGCCATAGCAATTCTCAAGGAGACGGGCAATGCTGATGACGGCTACGCTGTGGACGCCATCAAGAAGTTGCTCACCGAATTGAAACCCGTAGAGCCTTTTGTCCTTTCCGATGACGAGAAGAAGCAGGGATTCGAACTTTTGTTCGACGGGACGGATCTTTCCAAGTGGCAGGATAATGCCACGGGATACAAAGTTGCCAACGGAGCCATCCACGTCGTCGAGGATTACGGTCACAACCTGTACACCAGGAAGGAATACCAGGACTTCGTCATGCGCTTCAGCTTCTGCTTTGCCCGCCCAGGCGTCAACAACGGCATCGGAGTCAGAACTCCTGTAGGTGTCGATGCAGCATACGACGGCATGTGCGAATTGCAGATCATCGACAATGACGCCCCTGAGTATGCCCACCTCGCCGATTACCAGTACCATGGCTCGGTGTATGGCATCATACCGGCTCGCCGCATCAAACTCAAACCCATCGGACAGTGGAATGAAGAAGAAATCAAGGTCGTGGGCGATCACATTACGGTCACAGTCAATGGCGAAGTCATCCTGGATGCCAATGTGCGGGAAGCCTGCCAGGGCCACAATGTGTCGCCGAAAGCAGGTGAAAAGAATCCCTACACAATGGACAAGCGGGATCACCCGGGCATGTTCAATAAGAAGGGATTTATTTCGTATTGCGGTCACGGGGCCGGATTCATGCTCAAAAATATCCGCGTCCTGGATTTAAGTGCTCAAGCTGCTCAAAAGTAACATTCATAGATATACAAATGTCTGACAAGCCTGTTCGCGTGGCTGCCATCGGATATGGCAACCGGTCACGCAAATATCTGCAATACGTCGAAGAGTACCCCGACCAGGTTCAACTTGCAGCCGTAGTGGATTCCAATCCCCTGCGGCTGCACGAAGCCCAAAAGAAATTCGGATTGGATGACCAATACTGCTTCTCCAGCATCGATGATTTCTTCGCTCAGCCTCTGCCCATCGACGGCGTTGTTATTGGCACGCCCGACCACCTCCACTACGGGCCCTGCATGGCAGCGCTGGATATGGGGTACCGCGTTCTATTAGAAAAACCTGTTTCCCAAACGCTCGAAGAATGCGAACAAATCCTGCTTCGCTCGGAAGAGCGGCAGATCCCGGTAACAGTCTGTTACGTCCTTCGCTACCACCCTTATTTCAAGAAGCTCAAGTCCATACTGGCCCGGGGAGACCTGGGGCGCCTCATCTCCATCAATCACACGGTCAATGTCGGCATCGACAGGACGACGCATTCGTATGTACGCGGGCTGTGGAATAATTCAAATACCTCCACCCCCATCATGTTGGCGAAGTGTTGCCACGACATCGACCTGATCAACTGGTACTCAGGCAGCCGACCCAAGCGCGTCTTTTCCTCTGGTTCTCTCACGTGGTTTCACGGAAAAAACGCGCCGAAGGATAGTGCCCGGAGATGCTGCGACTGCCCGTGTGAGGAATCGTGCCCGTTTTCGGCCATTGACCTCTACCTGCGGCGTGGCGAATGGACGAAGAACTTTACAGTGCCGAATGGCATGACGCTCCATGATGTCCTTTGGGAAGAAATGCGGCACGGCCCTTACGGCAGGTGCGTGTACCACTGTGACAACAATGTAGCCGACCACCAGATCCTCTCAATGGAGATGGAAAACGGCGTCCTCGTGAACCTGACCATGAATTGCTTCACCCTCAATGACGGACGCCTGATCGAACTAAAATGCGCCTTCGGCGAAATCGTCGCTAACGAGCATTCCATCATCGTCACGAACTTCAAAACGCAGAAGAGCGAAGTCCACGATTTTGACTCGACCAACCAGCCGTCGCTTCACGTGACTGCCGACATCGGCACCATGAAAGAATTCATCGCCTCGTTCAACCACACCTGTGATGAAGACATCCCTTCGTTGCAATCGGCAATCGACAGCCACAAGACCTGCTTCGCCACCGAAGAAAGTCGTCTGACCGGGCGCGCCATCGAACTCTAAGTTTTCAACCCACACCATCAAACACCATACCAACGCTAAGATCATGAACAAAACCACTTGGATCGCATTGACCTGCGGAGTCCTGTCCCTAGCAGGCAATGCATGGGCAGACACCGTTCACAATACCCTGACACCCCAAGAAAAAGCCGACGGCTGGGTTCTCCTCTTCGATGGGGAAACCCTCAAGGGCTGGAAAGACTATAACGACAGCAAATTGACAGTACCGTGGCACGTCGTCGATGGCTGCATCCAGACCAAGGGAACTGGTAGCGACGCCACCGGATACATCGTCACTGACAAAGAATACGAAAACTTCGAACTCTCCTGGGATTGGAAACTCTCCAAAGGAGGAAACAGCGGCATGCTCTACCACGTCGTCGAAAACCCGCTTTTCAAGGTTCCTTACGTAACCGGGCCTGAATACCAATTGATCGACGAACCCAACTTCCCGGAACCCCTCGAAGAATGGCAGAAAACCGGTGTCGACTACGCCATGCACCTGCCGGATCGCTCGAAAATGAAGATCAACCCGTACGGCGAATGGAATAACGCCAGAATCGTGTTCGACAACGGCCATGTCGAACATTGGCTGAATGGTCAAAAAATCCTTCAATTCGAAGCATGGACCGATGATTGGTTCGCTAAAAAGAACAGCGGCAAATGGCAGAACGCCCCAGAGTACGGCTTGGCGCGTAAAGGTGTCATCTGCTTGCAGGACCATGGCTACCCCGCATCGTTCCGCAACATCAAAATTAAAGAACTCCCCAGAAAGCCCGGCAAAGAAGTTGCACTCTTCAATGGCAAGAATCTCGACGGCTGGCAAGCCTACGGCACGGAAAAGTGGTATGTCGATAACGGAGAACTGGTCTGTGAAAGCGGCCAAGACAAACAATACGGTTACCTGGCTACCCGGGAGTACTACGACGACTTCGATCTGAGTCTGGACTTCAAGCAGGAAACTGATGGCAACTCCGGCGTCTTCATTCGCTCCTTCATCGAAAGCGGAGTCAAGATCAACGGATGGCAGGTCGAAATCGCCCCACCAGGAAAAGATTCTGGCGGAATCTACGAATCCTACGGACGCGGTTGGCTGATTCAAATCCCCGAGGAAAAAGAAAACATCCTCAAATATGGACAATGGAACACCATGCGAATCAAAGCACAAGGGAACAATATCCAAACCTGGCTCAACGGCCAGCCCATGGTGAACTTCAATGACGATAAAATCGGTCGCGGCAAAGGACGCATCGCCCTCCAAATCCACTCCGGAGACAATGTCAAAGTCCGCTGGAAAAATATCAAAATCACCCGCCTGTAATCCCCCTTGCTCCATGCCGTCCAACAACCATCATTAACACCAAAACGCAAACGGCACCATACCTCATCCAAGGCAGTAACACGGGCTCGAGTCTAGCAAACTCGAGCCTTTTTCGTCCGCCCGTACATCGTGAATTGAACAAAAACGGTTCTCTTTGTATGCTAACGGATAGCTGCAGATTCTGAAAAACTCCTCATTCCAGAAGCCCACAACAACATCTTCAGCCGTCAGCATTGACCAATCATCAGGAGCATGAATATGTACTCCTCTCTTTACCATATCCAAATAAAAAGCCTCCTTCTGAAAACCACCATTCGTCGGGATCAGATGAACTTCTACCCCCATGTGCAATCAGACAAGAATCTGGTGATACTATTCCGTTCCAGCTCCGCCGTAAGGGCCAAAAATCCATTGATATAAAGTCGCTTATTAGACATATCCACGCATAAATAAGTTCTCTACCCCATCAAAGAAGCATCGTTATTCCTAGCATTTCAGCTTTTTCCTGACAACAGAAAATGATTTTTTTGCCCATATATTTTTTTGAAACCATTGCAAAATATTGAAATATTATTTTTCTCAACTTATTTCTTGCCGAAGAGTTTTCCCATGTTATTTTGGAAAGGATAGATGAGAACACGATTCTCGCTTTTTTTTATTCTCGTCTCGCCCCTCTTTGCCCCCATGGAACACAACATTGATTCAGCATTTACGGGTAGTGACATTGTTTCACAGTCTTCGCCATCCAGCAGTTCCTCGTCATCCTCATCTTCGAGCGCCCCCATCGAAGAAGGTTGGCCTTGCGACTGTGATTGCGATGAAGAACCCACCCCAGATGATTACAACAACAAGAAGCTGCAACAGCATGGGAAAAAGTTGGAGAGTGTGAACGAATAATCAAAGCGAAATGTAATGATTAATATTTTAATAGATAATTTATATGAAATTTTCCCTTTATTTCCTATTCCTGACCCTCAAGGAATTATTTTTCCTAACGATTGGGAAGCGGATCAGGATTGTGCTATACTAAGGGGAAGACCATGGGATCAAATACAAGCTGAAGAATTTCAGTTACATTGGAACGTATTATCGTGGCTTAATGCCGATTACTTTCATTATTATCTGCCTTCAGTTATATTACTCTCACTATATGAAATTAAAAAAAATAGTGAACTATCAAAGATGGAATTAGCCGTTGATTCTGCATTTTATTATATTGCATTAGGAGATATTTTTGATGCAAAATGGAAATCATTCTCTCGGCAGCAGATGGAATTTGTAAAAAAGTGGCACTCACTTATCCTAACTCAAGAAAATAATCCAGAAATAAAATGGCATACAAAAAATATGGAAAATTTGATTCGTAGACTTCATCCTGACTTAACTGAGGGATAAATTCACCATGATGATTTTCATTTTGGGTTCTTGTCCTGTATTGCGATAAAGAGTCTATGTTTTAAAAATAAATATGACTCACAAGAATATATTTTTCAATGATTTCAAAAAATAATAAATTTATTCTTTCCAAAATTATCTATTGTTCCTAAAGTAAATTTTAATACTATTAGTCAATCGTCTCGAGGAAAACATCTTTGTTAATATGGTGACCTATTCCAAATTTTATTTTCAGGAAGAAGCCCCATTGAGGTCTTTTTGTGATACGCCATCCAGTTCGGACTGTAACTCCGATAGTTCAAATTGTGTTCCCGAAAGTTTTTCATCGTCTTCATCTTCGAGCACTCCTATCGAAGAAGGTTATCCCTGTCCTTGCAACTGTGATTGCAATGAAGAACCCGCCCCCGACGACTGCAACAAAAATGGAGGTGGTAATTCCGCCGGCAACTTCCCCATCGGATCCAATCCGGACAATCCCGATGATCGTGAAGGGGAATTGGGCGTCGGTGGTGAAGGCAACAACTCCGGAGGCGACAGGAATGCTTTCGCAGCCTTTAGCTTCCGGACCGTACCGGAAAGTACCATCGGTGTCCGTTACAAGCCCCCTCTGGAATGGACAGCAGTCTGGAATGCCTCGGAGCGGGACGTGACCGTCATGCACCCCCCCCGGTAGCGCTATCAGCTTTCATGCAGACACCGGCAGCGCGGAAGCCGTTCCCGTCGGTGCCTCCCGTAAGCTCAACTACCGCGTCCGGCTGGTCTCGGAGGACGGACAGCCATGTCTCTCGGGTTCCCCCGCTTTTCTGGACATGGTGCAAAGCAATGGACGAATCCCGCGTATTCTGGATAGCATCGGTCGCCCGGAAAGAGGAACCAATAGGCGACAGAATGAAGCAATCAGAGACGATTCATTCCGTTACAATACACGGAATGAACTGGTCCATGCCGCATTGGGGGAAACCTTATTCCAATATGAATACGACAACATTGGCAACAGAGAGCAGGCACTCGAAGAACTCACACAGACGGACTATGTAAGCAACAGTCTCAACCAGTACACCAGTATCGAGCCGTCCGATGAGACCTCGTTCATACCTGCCTACGATGCAGACGGCAACCAAACGCGTATCCGAACAACGACAGGCATTTGGAACGTCGCCTACGACGCCAACAACCGTCCCGTCCAGCTGACAAGTGAAGATGGAAAAACAGTCATCGAATGCCGCTACGATTATATGGGACGCCGTTTGACCAAGAAAGTGACAGTCCAGGGAGCAGTCATCCTGCATGAAGGCTACCACTATCTGGATTACCTCCAGATCGCAGCAGTCAACCTCCTCGCAGACCATGAAATCCTCCACATTACCCTCTGGAATCCTGTCGAACCCGTCGCAACACGCCCCACGAGGCAATGATGCCTATTACACTGTCCACGATTTCGTCAAGAATGTGACGGAATGGATTGATGATCATGGAGCCATCGCCGCAAGCTTCGACTACACCCCCACAGGACATGTATTCCAGAAGTCGGGAGATACAAGTCTGAATATGATCGGCTACTCAAGCGAAATCATGGATCATGAACTGGGGCTTGTGTACTATAATTACCGGCACCTTAATCCCCTTGATGGAAGGTGGATCAGTCGAGATTTCATTTTTTATTATGGAAGTTACGGGTCTTATAATTACATTAACAATAGAACTCAAAATAACATAGACATATTAGGATTGTTTTTTTAAAGAAAAAAACATTTATGTAAACGCAACATCAGACGACTATTTTTCAGAAATAATTCCAAGCATGGCTGGAGATTCATTCCAAACTTTAATTGATTATATAGATAAACAATTAGGCATGTGTGATTGTGTAAAAAATTAACACTAATAATTCATGGCGATGAAAATTCCATGATAATAAATCATAATAATGATCCGCTCTTTCCTACACCTCCATGTATGAAAGATATGGAAGATGGTTTACCTGCTGATGGAATACCAATTGCGCAAAATCCTAATGACCCCAATGATGCTAACATTGTAGATGATAATAATGCATCTTCATTATTTGGCGCACTGAGTAGCCAGGTTTCATTTTGTAAAAATTGCATAATATATTTGTTATCATGCAATACAGGATTAAGACAAAATTCATTTGTCCAACAATTATCAAATTCTACAGGCTGTACCGTATATGCTCCTAAAGGATTTTGTGCTCCTAATGTAGCTAATCCACTTATGTCAGGCGTCTCTAAAGAAGAAAATTCTCCTTGTTCATATTCACCAAATAATTTTTCCAAATACAAACCAAAGCCATAGTCATGCATCTTGCGAATTTTATAATACTATCACTTGCCTTGACTAGTTGTTATTCTCCATGCGGAAGCGTGATTTGGCCAGAGGGAGATTCATATGCTAACCTATCCTGGGCACCTGGACTCAATAATGGACATAGTGAAGAAAGAAAAAAAGATATCAGAAAAGAATTAATGCATAAATCAAAAACAATAAATACATGCTTCTTTGCTTATTCAGAACATAATTATATCGTAGCCCCAGATAAAATAATAATACAAAATTTGGTAAAGGAAAAACCGCAAGAACCACCGCGAATTCTTTCAATTTGGTCACCATTAGGTTATTTTATTTTGAATGGAAAATCCTATTGTTGGCATGGTTGGGGATGGATTTCTACCGATAACAATGAATACTATATGATCCCTCGATTTTCATTGGGCATTCCATCTGAGATGAAAAACAAGAAAAAATTTTCCACGTTTTGTTTTAATCATCCTGTATTTATTGATATTTTTTTAAAAACACAACGACCTCAATGCGATAGAGACAAATATTTTCCAGATCTACTAAATGTAAAAAAATCAGAGTCAGATAAAATGTTTATTGATTTATTTAATATTTTATCAAACAACGAATAACCATATTTACAAAACCAACATTATTTTCAATAACTTACCCATCGAACTTAGATACTATCCTATCACAGTTTTTGTACTCATCAAGAATATGTTACAATACACTTGAAGTCACTCATCTAGTCATAAGACATAATAAATTATGAAAAAAATATCATTTATTTTTTATATCGACGTCATTTTCTTCTTGTTAATAGATTTTTAATCATTCGGCAAGAAGATTAACCGCACACCTGAAGAACATAACTTTTATTTATCCAGAAAAAAATATCAGACTTACCAAAAGATTATGAAACGTCAATAATGGGACCTCATACACGCTCTATTAGCAAGGTAGGGATTAAACCGCGACACATAGCACAAATATTTTCACTAGCAGATATATTTGGAAAGGAGCTAAAAGATTGCAACTTCAAAATCAAAGAAGACAAATGACTATTAAAATCACATTATTCCTAGTAATCTCTCTAGTAATTTCGTCTTGTTCAAATACTCAACGATGCCCATTGAATAACGACTGGTCTATTATCACAATTGTTAACAGATCTTCCCTGCATTGGGAAGACGGAAAGAGAACAAACCTTGTATACTCCATCAGAAAAGACAAAGATCAATATACATTAACAGAATCAAGCGTAGCAGTCCATCTTGGCATATCGTATTTTAAAGAACTTGGTAAGATTTCCAAAAAAGATATCGATAGGTTATTACCCATAATATCGGATATATGCGATCGTGCAACGTGCTACAACTATCAAGATAGTTCTTTAAATTTTTTTGAAATTAGCGAGCTCGGACTAGCTTTGCGACTTGGTATTTCGGGTAATTGTTATTCTATAGACTATATATCTGAAAAGGATACGTTGTATATTTTTAAGCACCTCTTCTCCAGCATCCGAAAAATTGCAAGCGAAATGCAACCTATCGTACCAGTAGAAGGAGAATATCCGGAATATGGAGATAAAAACATAAAATTGAATGAAGAATTCTTAGATAAAAACGAACCAAAATGAAATCGATAATAGAAAAACATTTTAAACAACATGAAATGAATAATTGATTTTATCTGCCCACATACAAGTATCGCCCCAGAAGATAAGATCTCTTTTGCATCATATTATAAACATACTAAATATAATGTAAAAATTACATTATTCATGGAGATGAGCAATCTAAGAAAAAACCTGTTTATGTGAAGGAGTTAAACGGAGAGCCTATTGGAATAGAAATAGAATTATGGTCCCTTGAGCAAGGAATAAAATCACAACAAACTATACGCAAAGAAGATTAAGTATGTTTCAAATGATTTATTTTCAGCGATTTTAGAAAAAATATTCAAATAATACAAGATACTAAAATTATTGAAAAATGAAAACAAAAACAATAATCATACTTACATTGTCCACATCTTTGTTTTTATTCACAACCAAACTATTTAGCATTGCACACACCAATCATACAGCAGAATCTTACTTCAATAAATTATCAAATGAAATCAATTTCAATGAAATAAAGAAAAATAACCCCGAATTTGATTGTATTGAATCAAATGAAAGAAAAATACTGATATTGGAATTTGAAAATTCATACAATCCATTTAACGCAAACAACTTGGTTATAATTGTAGATGGAAATATGCACATTTTAATATATGATTCTTCCAGAAAAAAATGGCACAGAAAAGCAAAGGACTTATTATCATTGTTTTATACTAAAAAATGCAACGAAAGACACAAAAACCTTTCTATTGAATTTATAATGTCGCTAGAAGGATATACTAAAATAAGAGACAGTAAGGTTAATCAGCCCTCTGAAAATAGTTTTACAAACAAATAAAGTTAGGAATGGAAACATCCCTATAGAAATAATACCGTTCTCAGGAATATATATTATAACTCCATTGCCATTATTTGAATTTTAAATTTCAACCACATCCGTTACCGCAATGACAAAAAAAATAATCGGATTCCTAACATTTATATTCCTATTTATATATATGCATAGAATGTCGGGTATTATATACAATACGTATATTGCCGATTATTATCTTGATAAATTATCAAATGAAATAAATTTCAGCGAAGCAAGAAAAAACAATCCAGAATTTGTTTTTTTGAATCAAATGGTAAAAAAATATTAATACTCGAATGTGATAATTTCATTAACCCATTTAAACCAAGAAATTTAGCTGTTTTGGTAGATGAAGACATGCACATTTTAATATACGACACATCACAAAAAATCAAAGACGCAAACGTCAAAAAATTATTATCTGTATTTTACACAAAAGAAAATATTAAAAAATATGATTTTTTCACGATAGATCACGTAATGCTTTATGGAAAATTCACCAAAATTAGAGACAGCGATTGGTGTAAAATAGATCATAAAAAATAGATCTGTTATATATGTAATCTATGCTGCAGATAAATTAGAATAATATAAGAAAGGATCCCGTATCATGAAAGAAACAATAGGATATATAGCGGTCGCAAGAGGATATAGACCATCAAAATGCAAAGAAACAATATGGAATTCATGATCCATCATACCATCATCTATCACCAGATAGGCTGGCTAGTAACAAATTCGGAAAATCATTATGAAAATAGCTCTCTGTACAATCGCGACGGGAAAAGACCCCATTTATTTTGAATCCGTAAAACGCTATCTTCCTTATAACAGGGAGTATTTTATGAATGGGCGGGATGTGGATTTTCTACTATTTACCGATCAATCTGAGGCTATTGATGGCGTTCAAAGCCATCCTTACCAGGGTATCCTGTGGCCTTACAGCCCGATGTTGAAAAACAACGTCATCGGAGAGCATTTTGATCAATTCAATTTATGGGATCAATATGATTACATTTATTTTATCGACGCTGATTTCGCCATTGGTGATTACTACGATTTCTTTCAGCATGAGTTTGTGATGATCAATGTCAGCTGGGGAGAAGAGCTTGGCGGGGGAGGATTTTATGGAGGGAAAAGCAGTATTTTCAGAGAACTCTACGAAACTTACCGAGAAGAAATTGCTACTATTTGCAACAATAAACTATCGGTTCCTCTCCATTTGGATGAATTCTATCTGGGTCTTTTCCGAAAAAGCCATTCCGAACACATCCACATGATCAGTATGGATGATGAGCATACCTTATTTTTCTATGACTCGGAAGATCTTGATACAAGAATCAAGGCAGAAGGAAGACGAAAACTTTTCATGTTTCCTCAAAAAACAAGAGGCCGGGCCAATACTGTTACAATCACACATCCCAATTGGAAGCAGGAATCTGTTATCAACTTGAAAGAAGGATATCTGTTCATCGTCTATCACCATGACATAGGACATCTTCTAAAAATCACTGACAGATACTACCGAATTCTATGGCTCAAGCATCCATCTTCTCGTGAAATTCTGGATGTAGAAACAAATACAATTATCTGTAACTAAGTATGAAGGGAGGGAAGGAAGGACAAAATGATCCATGTGTTATATATCGCATTGCTCCCAGTTTCATCTTATGGAACTAGAGTCTAGGTTTATTGTTTAAAAAGAGACCTATAAACCATCCAGGAAAATGAACTTCAGTACATTGGCTCCATTCCTCTGTTCCCTGAAATAAATAATGCCATCCGAGGCATCACCTTGATCGCCAAACCGGATTCCTCATCATCTACATCAGGCAATCCTGGCATCCGCAACTCAAAATGATCGTCTACGTCCGTCCTCAACAGCGACCAGGGAAAAAGCCTGAATTATGCCAAGGAGATTTCAAGAGGAGCCCGACAGTTTATTTATAACCAGCGGAATCCAAAAAGCATACATGCTCATCGATAACGACGGAATTTTCACCGTCTCCTGCGGAATTCTCTCTTCCTGATTGTCCGAGTATCAATCGCAACAGTGGATATAAAATGAGGCCGAGTACTTGAATGTACTCAACCTCATGAAAAAGATAGAAGCAAGGGCAACATTCATACCCTTGCGCAGCAGAAATGCTCTTAGCGGCGTCCACCGCGTCCGCCACGGCCATAGCCGTTGTCATCACGACGTCCGGCACCGCGGTATCCGCCGCCGCCGTTACCGCGATCACGGTAACCGCCGCCGCCATTGCTGACCTGCGGTTTTGCTTCGTTGACAATCAGGGCGCGGCCCATGTATTCCTGACCATTCAGAGTTTCGATGGCAGCGTTCATGCCATCTGCCGACTCCATGGAGACAAAAGCAAATCCTCTGGGACGACCGGAGTCGCGATCCGTGGGCATAAATACTTCCGTTACTTCACCATGAGCGCCGAACAAATCTCTCAAGTCTTCTTCAGCTGCATCAAAGGACAAATTCCCTACATACATTTTTGTGTTCATATTTTCATTCGACAGGCATTCTGAATTTTCTTAAATGTGCTCCCGAAGATCCGGGATTAGAATTACCCAATTTCGAATAAAACAGACACCGTTGTCTGGGAGACAGACTACACCCATCGGAATAAAACACCAAGAGTATTTTTCCTCATTGCCAAATATTTTTATTTTCTCCACACAAAACAACTTGTTTCAGGGCTTCGCCCCGCCGGGCTCCGAACCGGACTATCCTCCGTTATCCTCAGAGAGAGAATAGGAAAACATCTTGTCTCCCTCAGAAAAGATATACATTCTGCGGGAGGCATCTTCCCCGAGTGTCCGAAAAGATCGCTTCCTGCTTCACCGATCCGAACGAGGAGCTTGTCAATGCCGGGGGTGTCCGCTCCACGCTTCGAACCGCTTCGCGTAACGGTCTTGTGCAATCATTCCGGACGAGCTTGGAAACCTTACTCTTTATCGATTACAATCGATCCCACTTATCACCCTTCCTCTTGCGCTTCATTGATGAATGGAAGAAGTTCCTCGTACGTTTCCTTGCCCATGTAGCGCTTGATCGAGCGCTCGGGCGTTTTGTATATATCGACGAGTATCAGGCAATCCAGCACATCTCCAAAAGATTTGTCGATGCTGAAGGACAGGATTTTGCCGTTCAAACGCAGGTACTGCCGCAGCAGGACAGGTATCCCCTTGCCATCCTGTTCGATATCGGAAACAAGCTGGGACAAACCCTGGGGATCGGTCAATCCCACGGGGAGAATTTTCAATTCGGGGCCTTTCAAACGAAGGCGATGCGGCGGATGAAAAGCCTTAACCCCCGTGCTCAACTGGGAATCCATTTCTCGGGCTTCCAAATAGGAAACGATGAGAGAACGGGAGAGATTCGTATAGTCGCGGGAAATGCTTACCGTACCGTATAAATACCTGTACCGGGGATTATGCACCATGAACTGCCCGATCCCGACCCAGATAAGTCCCAGGGCAAGGGGTTTACGCTGATATTCCGGCGTAATAAACGCTCTCCCCATTTCCAGCCCTTTCCTTAAGACTTGCTGAATGTCGGGAGAAAACTGGAAAAAGCCTCCGTTATAAAGGCCTTTCGTTCCGAAACGGTCAAAAATTTCATCAGTCAACCCCATCCGGTAGGCTCCAGCCACCTTGCCGTTGGTTTTATCCCACAGGAAAAGGTGCAGGTAATGTCCGTCGAATTCATCCAGGTCGCAGGACAAGCCGGAACCCTCTCCCGCCTCGCGGAACGTCCATTCGCGCAAGCGACCTATTTCCTTCAAAAGATTAGGAATGCGGCTGGCTTCCGCCACATACACAGACCAGTCTCCGTCCTCCTGATGAACGAGCCTGCATTCGTCAGGCAAAGCCGCGACTTCGCGTTCCAGTTCCTCGCGCGGCACAGGCGGAATCAACGGAGCAAGACGCCTCTTGCGGGAACCATGCTTGGCGATATACGGCTTGCGGGATTTCTCGTAATTCCGCCCCATCAGGTACGTCCTGAGGCGCAGGTGGGACATAAGGGCCTCATCTGACTCGTACTGGCTTAGCGAAGAGCCGGACAGAGGCTTCCCGATGACGATTTTATGAACGCGCCGGCTGTCGCGCCCGACTTCGCGAGCCAGAAAGGGCACACGGGCTTCCTTGTTAATCAGGGTAATCCCCTGAAAAAACAGGCTCGTCCTGCCGGGAATGTACAGCGGCACCACCGTCGCATTGGTACGTCGGATAATTGAGGCAATGTTGCGGTTCCATTCGTCGTCGGTCACCCGCTTGTCGGGGATGGAATAACTAGATGCCGTCCCCGCAGGGAAAAGAGCGATCAAACCACCCTGGCCCAACCATGAGAGCATCTTTTTGATTCCGGCCATATTCCTCCTCCGAGCTTCGGGACCATCATACACATCGACAGTAATCATCCAGGGTTCCAGATGCTTGCAAAGCGTCAACTGTTCGTTGGCAACCAGACGGACATCATTTCGGACGCGGGTCAGCAACTGCCCGATCATCAAACCGTCGGACAAACCATGCGGATGGTTGGCCACCACGACGACGGGGCCCTTTTTCGGAATGCGCTCCAGCTCTCCCGGCCTGAGCTGGTATTTCAGATTCAGGTGTTTGATGGACAAATCAAAGAAATTATCGGTCGTTCCTTCCTTGGCAAGATCCCGGGATATCTTATCATAGGCAATGTTCAGCCGTTCCAGACCCAGCAACTTTTCAGCGGAAGAAAGCACAAGCGAAGGAACGCGGACGTTATCGCCAAGGAGATCTTTCAAATCCACCATTTTTTGACTCGCAGCCTCAGGCATAGGGCACTATTTACCTTATTGCCGAACAAAAGGAAACCTCTTTTTATCCAAGAGGACAGAACCCTCGCTTGCTTTTTCGCCTCATTGATCCATAGTGTGAACGACAATTGGCTTATGCCTCAACGCCATGAAAAAATTTTTCCTCTATTCCATTTTAGGGCTTAGTCTCGGTCTTCCGGCCGCATTCGCACAAAACTCTCTTGAGACATCCCACCTCGTTTCCAAAATCGAGCCGGCAGTTCACGGGCAAACTCTCATCCTCTCCAACAACCATGTCGCCCTGAAGGTGACCATCGCCGACAATACAGTTACCGGAGGAGAATTCATCGATAAGGTCAACGGCGCCACCTATGATCTGAAACCCAATCTTTTCCGTCTCGGCATCGACACAGAAGCCGAGGATCCGGTCGAAAGCAAGGCACTCATCAAGCCCGATCCGACGACAAAGAACAAATTCGTCTATCTGTCCCCCGCTGATTTCATCCCGGAAGGCTTCGAAATCACGCCCATCGCCGCCACCCCCCAGGCCCGTCGCCTTGTAGACCGCAAGCCCGGAGTGCAAGTTACGATGAAATTCGCCATTGCCGACAACGGTCTTCAGCCGGAGTGGAAGGCGGAATTGCGGGAAGACGCTCCCTACGTCCGTATTTTCGTCACCGTACACTGCCGCCACCAGGGACATTCCGTCCGGGAAATCCGGGTACTGGACTTCTCGGCTCCCGATCCGATTGTCCGCGGCTCCGTCAAGGGTTCTCCGATTACCGCTTCCAACGAGAAACTTTTCACCGGCATCGAATCCCCTCTGGGCAATAACTACGTCGAAGGAGATGACCGCATCGTCTGCGCCATTAACAAGCAACTCGACCTCCCCGGACACTCCTCCACAGAAGTCTCCGCCGTCCTCGGCGTCGCCGCTCCCGGGCAGCTCCGCCGTACCTTCCAGCTCTCCTACATCAATGAGGAACGCGCCAGGCCCTACTCTCTCTACCTGAACTACAACACTTGGTACGACCTGGGGTTCTTCAACCGTTACAGTGAAAAGGAAGCCATTGAAACGATTAAGAAATTCGGCGATGAACTCGTCAAGAAACGCGGCGTCAAGTTGGACTCCATGCTGATGGACGACGGATGGGACGACGTCTCTACCCTTTGGGGCTTCCACAAGGGATGGCCAGAGGAATTCAGAAACGTTCGCAAAGCCGCCGAAGAAATCGGTTCCGGCCCCGGCGTCTGGTTCTCCCCGTGGGGAGGTTACGGCGGTCCCAAGGATAGCCGCATCAATGCAGCCAAAGACAAGGGATTCGAAGTTGTCAAAGAAGGATTCTGCCTCGCCGGCCCCAAGTACTACAACCACTTTAAGAACATGTGCCTGAAGATGATCCGCGAAAACGGCATCAACCACTTCAAGCTCGACGGGACCTCCACCAAAGAACGCAACCTGCCCGGCAGCAGGTTTACCAGCGACTTCCAGGCCGTAATCTCCCTGATTGAAGAACTCCGCAAGGAACGTCCGGACATCTACATCAACCTCACGACAGGAACCTGGCCTTCGCCCTTCTGGTTCAGCATTGCGGATTCCATCTGGCGCGACGGCTGGGATCACGAATTCGTAGGCGTCGGCTCCAACCGCAACAAGTGGATGACCTTCCGCGACGCCAATATCTACAACAACAATGTCGTCAAGGCTCCGCTCTTCCCGATCAATTCTCTGATGACCCACGGCATCATCTATGCCACCAAAGCCCGCCAGCTCAATACCGACCCCGGTAACGACCTCGCCAACGAAATCTGGTCCGGAATGGCCTACGGCACCCAAATGCAGGAAATCTACATCAGCCCGTCCCTGATGACGGACAAGAACTGGGATGACCTCGCCAACGCCGTCAAATGGGCCCGCGCCAATGAAGCCACCCTCGTCGACACCCACTGGATCGGCGGCAACCCGGCCAAACTGGACGTGTACGGCTGGGCCTCCTGGTCTCCGAAGCAGGGCATTGTCGGCCTCCGCAACCCGTCCGCCCAGGTTCAGACATTCTCGTTTGATCCGGCAGCCGTTTTCGAACTTCCTGCCGGAGCCGTAACGACATTTTCCGTTTCCTCACCCAACGGAAGCAACACCGGCATCACATCCATGAAGGCCGGAGAAACCGTCACGCTGACCCTCCAGCCCTTCCAGGTCATTGTCCTGGATGCCAAGCCCCAATAAGACTTCCCGATCTCCCCGCACTCTGCATTTCCAACACCCTGCCATGTTCCCCGCCATAGCTATCGACGGTCCCGCCGCTTCAGGCAAGTCGACCGTCGCCCGAATCGTCGCCGAAAAACTGGGATACACATTCATTAACACCGGAGCCATGTACCGCGCCATGACGTGGTACGTCCTCTCACGGGGAATTTCCCCAGCCAATACCCAAGCCGTCATTGCCTTGCTGCCGGAAGCTCCCCTGGAATTCGGGAAGAAGGGCGCCGTTTCCATCGTCCTCTACAACGGCAGGGAATTGACGGACGAACTCACAGGCACGGAAGTCAACAGCAACGTTTCCGCCATCGCCGCCATTCCGGAAGTCCGGGAACTCCTCGTCAACCGCCAGCGGGAATACAACACCCGCGAAGCCGTTGTCATGGAAGGGCGCGACATCGGAACCGTCGTTTTTCCTTCCACTCCCTTCAAATACTTCGTCACTGCTTCGGAAGAAGTCAGGCAGGCACGGAGGGCAGCCCAGGGACAGCAGGATTCCATCGCCGAAAGAGACCGCAAGGATTCTTCCCGGGCGGCATCTCCGCTGACGCAGGCTCCGGATGCCCGCCTGATCGACACCTCCGACTTGACGATTGACCAAGTCGTCGCCATGATCGTCGACGATATCCGCACCAAAACGGCCCTTCTATGAACTCCTTCTACTGGTTCTTCTATACTCTCTTCAAGTCGGCATCGCGCGCGTTCTTCTCCCACAAGGTTATCCACCGGGAAAAACTCATCGAAGAAGGCCCGGTTCTCATCGTTTCCAACCACGAGAGCTTCGTCGACCCCCCCATGCTGGGAATCTGCTACGAAGAAGGCATCTACTTCTTCGCCCGGAAAACGCTTTTCAAAAGCATTTTCAAATGGGGGCTTCCCCTGTGCCAGGCTATTCCCATCGACCAGGATAATCCGGACCCCAAAAGCATCAAACAAGTCATCGGACTCCTGAAAGCCGGCAACCGCGTCCTCGTCTTCCCCGAAGGCGCGCGCACGGAAGACGGTTCCATCCATGAAGGAATGGCCGGAGTCGGCCTCATTCTCAGCAAAACGAAAGTTCCCGTCCAGCCTCTGCGCATCCATGGCGCCCGGGAGATCCTGCCGGCCGGATCCGCCAGGATGAAGTTCCATCCCGTCAGTATTACGATCGGAGACCCGATCGACTTCACCGCTGAAGAACTCAATGCCAAGGGCAAACAAGCATACACCCACCTCGCCCAGCGAATGATGGACGCCATCCGCGCCCTTCCCGTTGAGGAATAGTTTCCCGCCATGATCCTGTCGCGGCTCCGTTTGCTTGATTTCCGCTGCTACGCTGATTTTCAATGGGATGTTCCGTCCCAAGGAGCCATCGTCATCGGCAATAACGCCGAAGGGAAAACGAGTCTTCTGGAAGCAGTCTGCTTCCTCTTCCGCCTCGTCTCACCCCGCACGGGGCGTCCATCCGTCATGATGCGCCAGGGAGCGGAACGCCTGGGCGTACGCGGCACCATCGGTACGCAAACACGCCGTATCGTCTGGAGCCGCAGCGAGCACGATCTGCAAGTAGACGGGTGCCGCCGTACCGACCAGCGCAGTTACCTGGAAGACAGCTTCCCCGTCGTCTGGTTCGGCAACAGGGACATGGAACTCGTGCGAGCCAGTGCGGATGCCCGACGCAAATACCTTGATGCTATCGGTACGCAATGGCACCCTGCCTACCGGGAAGAGCTCTTCCGGTACAACCGCGTGCTGAAAACGAGGAATCACCTCCTCAAGCACCGCCCTGCCGATACGGCCCAGAGGGAGGTTTATTCCGCCGCTCTCGTCAACCATGGAACCAGGCTCGGCACACTCCGGGCGGAGCTCATCGACCTCTTGCGCCCGCACATCATCCAGGCCTGCCACGGAATCACCCGGACAGCGGAAAAGATTGAGATCGCCTATGCTCCGTCGGTTCGCAGGGATTTTGCAGAAGAACTCGCCGCCACCCTTCGCTCCGACCTCCGTACCGGACAAACCCAGACAGGCCCACACCGGGACGACATTCTCATCACTCTCAACGGCATGCGTGCCGCGGAATTTGCCTCCGAGGGACAGCAACGCACCATCGCCATCGCCCTGAAAATGGCGCAGTCCTCCCTTCTGAAGGAAGAAACGGGCATGTCGCCCATCCACTTGATCGACGATGTCTTCGGAGAACTTGATACCACACGTCGCAACGCCCTGATGAACTCTCTGCCGGCCGATTCCCAGAGTATCATCACCACCACCACCCTCGGCTGGATGGATACCGCCGCACCGCCGCTCCCCGTCCTTAAACTCTCGGGACAGCATCTGGAAACTTTCCAGGCTTGAGTCCTTCGCGAACCTGCCCTACGCTTGAGCCATGGATTACGCAGATCTGGAAGCAAAACTGGGATATACCTTCAACAATCCCTCCCTGCTTGTCCAGGCAATGATGCACCCCAGCGCCTCGGCCAACCCGAAGACGCGCATCACATATGAACGCCTGGAATTTCTTGGAGACGCAGTACTGGAACTTGCCGTCAGTCGGGAACTTTTCGACGCCCTGCCCGAGGCCCCCGAAGGAGTCCTGACGCACATGCGTTCCCGCATCGTCAGCCGCCAGCATTTCTACCGCATGGCGTTAAAACTGGAAATTGACAAATACATCATTCTCGGCAAAGGAGAAGAACGCACCGGGGGACGCGTCCGGCTCTCCAACCTCGCCAATACCTTTGAAACCGTTTTCGGCGCCATCGTTCTGGATTCCGATTATGAAACAGCCCGGACTATAGCTCTGCGTATTCTTCAGGAAGCCATCCGCACCGCTTCCTCCGACCTCCGAGAACACAATCCCAAAGGCGAACTGCAAAGCACCCTGCAAACCATCTTCCCCGAGTCCCCTTCCTATGAAACGAAGGAACTCAACCAAACAGACGGAGATCCCCGCCGCTTCTCCTCCACCGCTCTCTGGCGCGGCATACCGATCGGCTCCGGTTTCGGAGCCAGCAAGCGCAAGGCTGAAGTAGCCGCTGCAACCGATGCTCTGCAACAGCGGGCATGGCTTCGGGAAATACCATCGTAAACAGGAAGACTTCTCCCGTCAGATATCGCTAAAATCCAGCCGGACAGGCTTGAAGTACACTTTCTCTCGATGGTTGGCGTCCCAGAACAGCAAGAGCATCACGCCAAGCAGCAGCACGCGCCACGTCACCTCAAACGGATAATTATCCACCTCGCGCTGGACTCCCAGGCAACTGCAGGACAAAGATAACCCGCGTATCCACCCCTGCACGAAAATAGCGACAAACCCCCCGGTCAAAGCTACACCCAAAGCCGTAGCCCCCATATACATCCTCTTGAACAGAAGGCATCCGCCCACGATAAGCTCCACTGCAATACCCAGGCAGGCCATCGGCCAGGCCCAGTCATGGGGAACAATATCAAAACGGTCGATGTCCGCTTCCAAGCGATCCAGGTGCATGGCCTTCATCCCGCCCACCGTCAGGAAAAACACCCCCGTCCCCACTCGGAGGATCCAAAAGAAAATATTGATGAACTTATCCCTGTACATAATGTTATGGGCGGCTTTGTCGCAGAACGTATTTCATTCCATGACGACGGAAAGATTCAAGCATATTTTCCGTCCCGGAAGACAATTCCCGGCGGCTCGGAATCCCATTCCCGTCCAATGATTTGTTCCACCCCGGTAAAAACCGCCCGATCATCCTGTCATTTGTCATCTTCGGCTTGACCTGCGGCCCGTCTCTTTTCATAGTTTTGACGTCTGAAACGGTTTAATCACCGTTACAAGCAATTTCCCGGCTTCCCGACAAGTCCCTTGAAACGGAATCACTCCGGAAGCCGGATATTCCAGACGTCGAGAATTTTTATCTATCAATACTTTATGCCTTCTTTTCTACAAAAGCTCACCAATTTCTTTTCCTATGACATAGGGATTGATTTGGGGACGGCCAATACCCTGGTCAATGTCAAGGACCAGGGCATCGTGATGAGGGAGCCTTCCGTCGTCGCCGTCAAGGGAGACAGGGTGCTTGCCGTCGGTGATGACGCCAAGCGCATGCTCGGCAGAACGCCCGGGTCCGTCACCGCCATCCGTCCCCTGAAGGACGGCGTCATTGCCGATTTCTACATCACGGAGGAAATGCTCCGTTATTTCATCAAAAAAGCGGCAACTCGCCACAGCTTCCTTCGTCCCCGCGTCCTCATCGCCATTCCATCCGGCATCACGGAGGTAGAACGCAGGGCCGTCATCGAATCCGCCCTGGCAGCCGGCGCCCGCAAGGTTCATCTCATTGAAGAGCCCATGGCAGCAGCCATCGGAGTTGGCCTTCCCGTTCAGGAAGCCGCCGGCAACATGATCGTCGACATCGGCGGAGGAACCACCGAAGTCGCGCTCATTTCCCTCTCCGGCATCGTTTACAGCCGTTCCGTCCGCTGTGCGGGCGACGAACTCGACGACGCCATTATTTCCCACATGAAACGGCAGTACAACCTCATGATCGGGGAACGTACCGCCGAAGACATCAAAATCCGCATCGGGTCTGCCTATCCCCTGGCCAAGGAATTGTCCATGGAAGTCAAAGGCCGCGACCTCGTAGCGGGACTTCCGAAGACCGTGGTCATCACATCCGAGGAAATACGCGAAGCACTTGCCGATCAATTGAATACGATTGTCAACGCCGTCCGTACGACACTGGAACGCTGCCCCCCCGAACTGGCAGCCGACCTGGTTGACAGAGGTATCGTACTGGCTGGCGGAGGAGGTTTGCTCCGCGGCCTGGATGAACTCTTGCACGTTCAGACAGGACTCCCCATCCACATCGCTGAAGATCCCCTCAGTGCCGTCGCCGAAGGTACCGGCAAGGCCCTGCAGGAACTGGACTTCTTCACCAATGTGACGGAAACCCAATAGAATCCTATCATCTCATCTTATAGTTTCATCGCACACTCCCGTGAAGCGGTAGTGGCATGAGTTGGATTCCCAGTCCGCTTTGCCCTGCGGTTACCAATCCTCCATCACGGCGACAACGCCCATGGACCGCATAACGGGATACCTGCATACAACCAGCATATATCCTTACAACTGTGCTTTTCAAAATGCTTAAAAAAATTAAACGCGCCTTCGGCTTTGGATCCTGTGATCCCAAAGAAGGTGTTACCATTGTCATCAATGCGGAAAAACTGGAACGCCGCGTCGCCCTTCTCGAAAACGGAATCCTTGAAGAATACACCCTGGAACGCGAAGGAGAAGACAACATCGTCGGCGGCATCTTCAAAGGAAAGGTCAAGAATATCGAACCCGGTCTGAAGGCCATGTTCGTCGATATCGGCCAAGACAAAAACGCATTCCTCCACTTCTGGGACGCCCTGCCCGCCGCACTTGATTCCGGACTCGAAGAAATCGAACGAGAAGGCCGCCCCAAGAAACAACATAAAAAAATCACATCCAAGGACATCCCGGACATCTATCCGATCGGCTCGGAAATCATGGTTCAGGTCACCAAAGGCCCCATTGGCACCAAGGGACCGCGAGTCACCACGAATATTTCCCTGGCAGGACGCTACCTCGTCCTGATGCCCTATACGGACCAGTTCGGCATTTCCCGCAAGATCGAAGATCCCAAAGAACGCCTCCGCCTGCGTCAAATCATGCAGAAGCTCAATGTCCCCGATGGCATGGGCATCATCATGCGCACGGTGGCCCAAGGCCAGCGCTACCGCCACTTCGTCCGCGATCTGGCCATGCTCATGGAACAGTGGCATGAGGTAGAAGCCAAGCGCGATGCCAACCCGGCACCCGTCAATGTCTACCGGGAACCGGACCTGATCGAGCGTACCGCCCGCGATTTCCTGACCGATGCCGTGGACAACATCGTCTGCGACGATCTCGAAACCACTGAAAACATGCGCGCCATCGCCGGCAAAATCTCCCGCCGTGCCAAGCGCCACATCCAGCACTTCCCCGTTCGCCTGCCGATCTTCGAAGAACTCGGCATCCAGAAACAGATCAATGAAGCCTTCCAGCGCCAGGTACTCCTGCCCTGCGGCGGCTATCTCGTCATCGACGAGACGGAAGCCCTCATTGCCATCGACGTCAACACCGGCCGCAACAAAGGTTCCAAGGACCTGGACAAGACCATTCTGGAAACCAACCTCGAAGCCGCCTCCGAAATCGCCCGCCAACTACGCCTGCGCAATATCGGCGGCCTCGTCGTCGTGGACTTCATCGACATGCGCCACCGCAAGGACCAGATGGCCGTTTACAAGATGATGAAGGACCGCATGAAGCGCGACAAAGCCAAAACCCAGGTTCTTCAAATGTCTCCCATCGGCCTGATGGAAATGACCCGCCAGCGCCTCAACGAAAGCCTCCGGGAATACGTCCACGATCCTTGTCCCTACTGCAACGGACGCGGCCGTATCAGATCCGTCATGACGATGAGCGTGGAAATCCAGCGACAAATCAATGCCGCTATCCAGAAATACCACGACACGGTCGGCGACATGGTTATCGTCGTCAATTCCGAAGTTCTCTCGCGCTTCAAGAACGAAGACTCGGAGCTCCTCATGGAGCTGGAGCGCAAGCACAGCGGACGCCTCATCTTCCGCAGCGATCCCACGCTTCACCGGGAGAAGTTTGCCATCTACGACGCCAGGTACGACAATAAAGCCCTCTACCAGGCGGGATAACAACACCTCCCCCTCATCTCAACCCGGACATTCGTTCAATGTCCGGGTTTTTCATTCCCGTCCCATTCTCATTCCCCGCCATGACAGAACCCGACGAACTCCTGCCTCTGGAAGACACGCGGAAAGATGTGATTGCCAAAGCCCTGTCACACATGGCGATTAACCGCAAAGAACTCCCCAAGACTCCAGAAGAATGGCCGAACTTTCTTTCCTCCCGCCTTCATCTGGATCCACAAGCATTCCTGACCATGCCCGATGCCATTCCTCCCATTCCTCTGCCCGATGGCCTGGAGAGACACATTCTACCCTTTGGAGAATGGACACTCAACATCTGGACACTTCCGGCCAACGGAGGACTCGTCGTTATTGATACGGGACTCTCTCCGGATCAACTTATAGCAGCAACCCGAGGGCACACTCCGGCGGCCATTCTCATCACCCACTTTCACAGAGATCACACCGGAGGCACGGATGCCTATTCCCAAGTCCCTGTCCATGACCCAGCCAATACACGCCCCGATCCCCAGCCTCGGCAAATAGCCGGGCTGGAATGGACTGTTCTCGACCTTGCCGGCCACACTCCGGACGGTATCGGCTGGTTCACTATCTACCGGGGTACTCCTCTCTTCTTCCCTGGAGATTCCATCTTTGCCTGCTCCATTGGCAAATACCGAGGAAACGAACAGCAAACCATGCACAACATCCTCGCCGCCATGAGAAGCCTTCCGCCAGAAACTATCATCTGCCCGGGACATGGCCCCGCCACAACCATTGCTCTGGAATGGCAACGAAATCCTTTTATCGCTCCATTCAGACGTACATAGGCAAAAGATAAAGATTCATTCACAAATTTGGAATTAATCTAAAAACAACTTGACAAATTCATCTCTCGCAGGAAGAGTATCCAACCGTGAACTCCATCCCAGTCAGCCCCGAAGATCCGGTTAACATGGCCTTGCTTTCCGTCGCCGAAGATAGAATCGACGGATTCCGTCGCCATCCCTTTCATGCCATCGCCCGCCAAAGCGGACTGGAACTGCCCGTCGTCCTGGAACGTCTCAAAGCCATGAAAAAGGCTGGCGTCGTGCGCCGTATCAGACAAACTCTGCTGGCAACCAAACTAGCCCAGGGAGCACTTGTCGCCTGGGATATCCCCGAAGAACGTCTCCATGATGCATTCGACTGGCTTATGCACGAAGACCCTTTTACAGGGCACGTTGTTCTCCGAACAACGGACGCACCGACTCCCGGAAGCAACTTCAGACTCTGGACTACTCTCAAAGTTCCCGTCGGTTGCAACACGCTGGAAGGACATTGCTCCGTTCTCTCCCGTCACATCGGTGCACGGGAATTCGTCCTATTACCCGCCCGCGGCATCTTTGCCCTGGGCGTAGGTCACATGAGACGCCGCAGTCTCAAACCCGGAGACAAGACTCCCGAACCCGCCGCCATGGAAGAAACCCGTCACGCCTCCCTCACTCCGGAGGAATGGAGAGTCCTGCTCGTGCTCAAGGAAGAACTCCTCGATGAAGAAATCACCGAAGAACCATGGGAACGCCGGGCAGCTTCCCTGGGCATGACGACGGAACACTTTTGCTCCATTGCTGAAAAACTGGACCATCAAAAAGTCATCGGCCGCTTCGCAACCTTCCTGGAACACATGCAACAGAAAGTCTCGGACGGCCCCGTGACGCGTTATAACGGCCTTTTCCACTGGACTGTCCCGGAAGGCATGGAAGCCCGGGCAGGAGCCGAATGCGGTCGTCATATCTGCATGACCCACTGCTATTGGAGAACCGGAGGCGCACCGTTCGCCGGAGCCCAGATCATGGGCGTCGTCCATGGAATGGAAAAAGACATCGTCCTGGTCCATAAGAACGCAATTGACGCCCACCTGGAAGCATGCGGCATCCCCGTTCTGCATACAGCTGTTTTCTGGAGTATCCGGTCGGAAATCAAGCCTTCGGAGATTTCTCCCGATATCTATGCCGCCTGGCTTGCACAAATGGCCTAGCGTTTTCTTCTTTGCTCATCATTGAACCTCCCCCAATTAAACAGGGCCGCCTCTCCTCTCCGGAGAAACGGCCCTGATACCATTTAATCAGATCGGGAATTTATTTCTTCTTGTTACCGCTATTCTTCTTAGCGGGAGCCTTAGCCGGAGCTGCGATTTTGGCATCCTTGGCGGGAGCGGCAGGCTTGCCGGCTTCCTTGGGAGTCTCCTCCTTTTGGGGTTTGGGACGCACACCTTCACGGGCAACACGTTCCGTAGGAGTTTCATACCCATTCAGGAACGCATCGTACTTCGGATCCATTTTAATCTCGGGGAAAAGAACATTCTTGTGGAGATACACAAAAGCGGCTGCATCGCGAAACGCCTGCGGAGCCTTGGCAAAGTTGCTCTTTTGGGGTTCATGTTTCATGAATTCAACAACTTTCGGATCTGCGGCAAGAATATCCACCGACTGCAACAACGCAGCAGAAGCCAGAGGAGAATAGGCTCCGTGTTCAGCGACAATCGTGCGTGCAAACTCGTCCAAGGCTTCCTGGGGCTTGCCTGTTGCCGCCAAAGCAACGCCTCTGGCATAGGCAATGCGGGCCGAATCCTTCAGACTCCACTTGTTCTTCTGCTTCTGCATTGTTCCTGTAGCGGAAATCACATCGGCCCATGCTTTGGCATCCAGCTTGGAAAGAGGTTCTATGGCCTCAAGAGACACAATCATTTCCGCCGGAGGAGTCGCCTGCCGTGGGAACGCCTTGTACAGTGCAGCTACGGCAGGCCAGTCCTGCATCTCAATGGCACATTCCAATTCCAGGAACGCAGCCTTCTGGACATAGTTGTCCGGAACGGCGAGGATCGCTTTGTATTTATCCTTGAATGCAGCAAACTTGGCGCGAGCTTCCTGCAATTTGTTATTCTGGAAAGATTCCAAAGCAGATAAATATTCGGGCGGTTCCATCATGTAGAAGTACTCGAATTTGTTGAAAGGCAACTGCATCGGATCCACCTGAACGGTATTGAGTTTATAAAGGATCGTCCCCCGGTTGCCACCAACGACGAAAATATCCGTGGCTCCGCCGCTAGGCAGATCGGAGGACTTGACGCGCGTTCTCAAAGAAGGCTGTTGTTCGGCCGCTTGTCCGAACGCAAGTCCGGACAAGGAAAAGGCGCCAGCCAACAGGAGAATGGAAAAACGTTTCATATCTGTTATGCTTTCTAGTAAGTATTTGACCATTTATTTACCCTGGGACGCCTTGATGGCAGCCTTGCGAGCTTCGTAATCACGGTGTTCTTCCATGACGGAGGGATCCGCACCGTACTTCTTCACAAGATCTTCGACCTTGCGCCACTTGTTACGTTCATCCACCGACATCTTCATAAAATTCGGCTTGGTAACGGAGATGTAATTCGTACCGTTCTGCCATGCGATATAGCGGTCGGACTGTTTTTCGTAACCGACTCGGGGATTATTCCTCTGCCAGAATGCCTTCATCAGCTCTTCCTGAGCCGGAGCAGACCACTTGATCATGCCCTTATAGTTATTCACCAGGTTGAGGAAGGCCGCAATAGCCTGGTCCATCTTGCCCTGCTTGACATTGGCAATACCAAGGTTGAACATGACCTCAGGCTTGAACTTGTTGTAGGATTTGTCAGCCAGATAGCGTTCCGCTTCTTCAGCAGCCTTGGGATAATCTTCCTTGCCCAACTGGAAACGCACCATGTACATCTGGGCTTCTTCCATGGACTTGCGGTCCGGCTGAGGTTTGGCGCGTTCGGCGACAAGCTCATCATTCATCAGCTTAACCGCTTCGTCGATCTTGCCCTTGTCACTGCTTCGTCCCATGGCTATAGCCTTGCCGAAGTTGGCTTCCTTCTTGTAACCCTTGTTGCGCTTCAGAATCTCATCGTAGTATGCTAAAGCCTCAAGAGGCTGATCGGTCTGACCGATATACGTCCCGAGCTTCAGGAGAATGTAAGGCGTCAAATCCGACGGTTTATAGTCATTCTTGAGCTCCTTGAAGAAAGCACTGATAATCCCTTCCAAGATGGCCTTTTTCTCCGATTCTTCAGGCTTGAGCTGTGCCAGTTCATCCTGATACACGCCAATCACGGCCGTGCGCAAAATCGTCTTGAGGGAAATATCGTCCTTGCTGACTCCGGGGAAGTTGTAGAAATGTTCCTTCACCTGGTCGAGGGTCAATTCCTTGCCCATAGCCTTATGCGCATCCAGATAGAACTTCGTGTAGCTGCCGACGGCTTGCTCCACCTTGAGGTTCTTGGAATCCAGCTGGCCTTCGCGAACAATGATGTCGGCAAGCTTCTTGCGGGCAGCTTCAAAAGCTTCCGGCTTCTTGCCGTCCTTGTAGAGCCCCATACCGGCCACGGCTGTCTGGAGAGCAAAGGGATTCTTCTCCGCATCGCAGTCGGCCCAGAAGATATCGTAGTACTTCTTCGCCAGCTCTTCGTTATGGTGAGAGCCGTCACCGGCATAGTTGGCGACAAGATTATACACGGCTTCGGACATGCAACGCTTGTTACCGATCTTCTTGGCCGCTTCATAGCTCTTGACATAGAATTCATTCGCCTCATCCATCTTGGACGGCTCGGAAGAATAAATATTACCCATCAGCAAAAGAGCCAGAGGATACACCTTCGATTCGGGGAGATTGTCAATGATCGTCTTGCAATCCTTCAAGGCAAGGGCATCGTTTTCCTTTGTCTGGAGCTGGAGATTGTTGAACGCACGGTCATAGAGCATATTTCCGATGAAGGGGTTATCCTTGAAATCGGGATACTTCTCGATATAAGCCGAATCCGCTTCAATAGCTTCCTTCCAGCGTCCCAGGGATGTCAGAGAAGACGCCAGATAGAATAACGACTGCTGAGTGTAACTGCCGTTATCCGGATACTTCTTGATGAATTCTTCAAACAGGGGAACGGCCTCCTTATACTTCTTCAACTGGAAGTAGGCCACAGGTTCGCAATAACTGGCAAGAATATAGAATTTACCCGTCGGATCATCGGCATTAAGTTCCTTGACCTTGACAGCCTGTTGGATACATTCGTCGTATTTGCCTTCCTTGAGGAGTTTTTCAAGGGACATTGTATTGAGTACTTTAGCATACTTGGAATTAGGGAATTCCTTGATATGCTGTTCCACCAGCTCGGAAGCTCTCTTGACATCGCCAAGCGTCCAGGTGGTCATAGCCAACTGGTAAAGATTAGTCTCACGCTCTTTAAGCATGGGATACTGTTCTTCAAGAATCTTGTAAATGGCATTGGCGGCACGCACCGAACCATAGTTCAAATACGAGGAAGCAAGCCCCATCAAGGCATAACCGTCCAAGACAACCTTCTGATCGGCCAGCTTATCGTACGTCTTGGTAACCGCATCAAGCGTCTTCTGGCTATATATCGTGGCCGTATCGGCTATGCCTCCACGTTCCTTGAACGGTTCGATCCTCTTGGAAATAGCGGCTACATCCGCCTTCACGTCGCCCATGTTCGGGACAAATCCGTACAAATCCAAGGCAAGGCGAGCATAGGCCAAAGCCAGATCGGCCTTCCCTGCATCCTGGGCATCCCCCATGCGGACGGCGGCACTGGAAGCGAGTTTCAACAACTCGGGTCCATAGGGAGCAACACGAGCTGCTCCCATATTAATAATGGAAGGATACTCATTCAGGAAATCAACTACAGGCTGGGGATTCTCTTGATCGATCCCGGCACGAACCATGGTCAGGAACGCGTTGACGAGATAATCGTCGGAAATCCCCTGTCCCCTGTAACGATTGACAACGCATTTGGATACCGCGTCAATCCCCTTCTCGAATGAAGGCTTGGATCCCAGAAAATAGCACTGGGCCATAATGCTGAATATCTGACCGGCGTTTACCCTGGCATCCATCCCGGTATTGCGGCGTTCCTTCAGGAATTTTTCCAGAGTTACAATGGCTTCGTCATACTTTTTAGCCAAAAACTGACATTCACCCATTCTGTACAGGGAAACGCGAAGGAATTCGTTTTTGTCCCCGGGAAACTTGGTATAGCAATCCGTAAAAGCCTGGATAGCCTTGTCATATTCCTTCATTTTCATCAGGCAAACGCCCTTCTGGAAGTAGAACCAGCCGAATTCGTCCCCGAATCCGAGCGATTTGGCACGAGGACCATACGTTTCCAGGCACTTGTCAATAGGTACAAGAGCGGCCTGCCATTGTCCCTTTTTCATAGCTTCAATGGCATCTTTCTGATATGTGGGAGGGCCGCCGCCCTGTGCCATTGCAGACTCCGTCAGCGTCATCCCCATCAAAGCAAGGGTAAGCGCTGAAAGCGTTGAAATGTATTTCGATCTCTTCATGGTTTTTTAAGTCACTATTAGTATGAGGCAGGAGAAGGAAGGAGGTCAAGCGCCATCTGGGAAATACGATGCCACAACCTGCCATCCGTGGATCCTGAAAAAATTCTTTTCCGAATTGTCAGTCCGGAGCGAGTTGACAAACTGCGGGTTCCTCGCAACACCCGCTTAAATGGGGAGGCGGCCCCGGCACGGTATCCAGCACGCACTCGCATACATACTTTCATCCGAGGCCCGGGCCGCCAGCCTTGTTGGATTTTATTGTTGGAAACGGTCTCTTATTTATCTTCCGGCACGTTCGTCAAAGCGACGGACTTGATACCGGCTTTGGAAAGAGCGTTCAGGACGTCAATCACGCGTTGGTGCTTGCCGCCATTTTCAACAAACAACTGGACAACAGGCTTGGAGCCGACAGCTTCGGCCGCTTGCTTAAGGTTCGTCAGGGAATCGACAAGAGTCGGCAACTCATGGTTATCCGGATCGGAATCAACAATCACCTGGGAGTCCTGCTTGCCCCAGTAGATCACGCCGTTGTTGTCAACGCGCACCAAGCCCGGTTCAACAGCATTCGGTGTTGTCGATACAGAGTTCGTGTTGCCCGGCATGCTCATATCGAGTTTGCGTTCCTGAACAATCGACGTAGCAACGATGAAGTAAATCAACAGAAGAAAGCAACAGTCGATCAGGGACGAAATATCCATCTTGGGATCTTCATCCTCGGCTGGCTCCATCTTTTTGTGTCTGGCCATCTTGTGTATTTAAACTGGTTAGTGGTAAGTCTGCCTGGAAAACATTATCTCAATTATGGGTCGGCAATACACCGAACACAATGTCGGAAATACCTTCCGTACCTGCTACGCGGATAATCGTCCGGGCATTCTTGAACAAAGAGACCTTGTCGCCGCGAAGATAAATCTTCAACGGATAATTGTCCTTTTTGAACAATTCCGCTTTCCCGTGAATATATTCGCGAACATCTCCTTCAGTCGGAAGAGCCTTGCCGGAATCGTCGCCCCAAAGAATGTCGCTTGACATGCCATCCGGGCGGCTTTCACCGTAAACGTTAATGACGATACAACCATTGGCGGATTTCAACTCGCCGGAATTGGATGCAACCGGCACGGAAACGGCCTTGTCACGTTTGACGGTAATGGCGGTAGCGTTTACGACGAAGAAAATGAGAAGAAGGAACACCATGTCAATCATGGGAGACATGTCCATCTGGCCATCCTCTTCGGGAGGCTGCATCATTCCTTTCAGTTTACTCATATAAATCTTCTAGAATTTTAGAGTTCTTGCAGCTCTGCTCTCTTACAAACAGAGCTGCCCCTCGAAAACGAGCCCTTGCTGGCTTAGGCCAAACCTTCCGGGATACGGGCCAGCTGAGCTTCAGCATTAACCACGTTGATGGAGGTGTTGACCATTTCCTGAACGGTACCGACGCATTCGGCAACATTACTGTTGGCGATGTTCTTCTGGAAGAAGAAGAAGGGCGTCGCAATAATAGCGTTGATCAAGCCCCAGAAGGTCGTCAACAGAGCCACGGAAATGGAACCGGCCAACTGGGTGGGGTCTGCCTGACCGGTTGCAGCCAGCACGCCGAAAGCTTCAACCATGCCCTGCACCGTACCGAACAAACCGAGCATTGGGGAAATCTGGGCACAAAGAGAAAGCATGTTGATCCACTTGAAAAGGGAACGACTCTCATTGGCGGTAAAGTCGGCGATAGCGTCTTCTACGGCGTCACGTCCCAGATCTTCCGGACGAGTAGCGTCCACATTAGGCAGAGCATAGGCAACCAGGCGGCCCAGATAGGTGGGACTGCCGGCAGCTACTTCGATCGCGGAACGCACTCGGCATTCGGCCATCAACTGAAGCAGGGTCGTCTTCAAATCTTCAGGACAGAACTTGTCCTTGCGAAGAGCGATAATGTTATAAACGGCCAGGAAAAGAATGGCCGCCAGCAAGAGAATGATCGGAATCATGGTCCAGCCCCCGTCGACAATCCACTTGTCGAGCATGTTCTTCTCCACAACTCCGCCCGTAGCAGCCTCTTCGGCGGCATCCTGAGCAAAAGCTGACATTGAGAAAGACGCGAGAGCCACAGAGGTGAAGGCGGCAACACGATAACCCATCGTAAAGAGGTGCTTCATAGTATTGGAATCTTGTTAATTCGAAAGATAGGTAAGTATTTAGCCTTTCTTCCCCCCGTCTGGCAAGCTTCGAATTCACAAGGGGGTAGATTTTTCCAAGAAAAGATTATCCATTCAATTCCAGCCGCCGGCACACAGGACAGGGGGGACGGCATCCGCGGGCCGGACAAAAACTTCTGCCATACAGCACCATCTGCAGATGCAATCTGCCCCATTTCTCCTTCGGATAGAGCTTTTTGAGATCGCTTTCGACTTTTTCCACTGTGCCGCCCTTGCTCAATCCCCATCGGCGAGCAAGACGAAAAATGTGGGTATCCACAGGAAAAGCCGGAATGTGAAACGCTTGCTCCATCACCACCGAGGCCGTTTTATGTCCTACTCCCGGCAGGCTTTCCAAAGCCTCGAAACTGTCGGGGACATTTCCTCCGTATTGTTCGACCAGAATCTTACTCAGCTCGACAATCGAATTGGCCTTACGATCGGAGAGACCGCACGAACGTATGATTTCCCGTACGGTTTCAGGAGACTGACGCGCCATATCATACGGATTGCCGGCCAGGGCAAACAATTCGGGGGTTACAAGATTGACCCTGGCATCCGTGCATTGGGCGGATAACAAGACGGCCACCAGAAGCGTATAAGGATCCCTGTGCTTCAGTGGGATTTGAGGGTCGGGAACCGATAGTTCCAGTTCTTCTTCAACAATGCGGGCGCGGTCTTTCTTGTTCATGGGAAATGAAAAACGGGAGAAGATCTCCTTCTCCCGTTAAAATTGTGCATCGTACCGGCAACGGAACACCGTCCGTCACTCCGTTACTCGGCCTTCGCGTACAATCCCCGGGCATTCCTTTGCTGCAAGGCCGCATACATGCTTCTGCAATGACGGTATCCCCTGCGCTTGGCCAGTACTTCCATGCTGGATTCGGGGCTGCCCCACTGTACAACGGTGATCTCGACATAGCGGCGACCCCACTTTTTCATCAAAGACTTGCTAGGCTGGTAAATATCAATCGTACCGGTTCCGACGAGAGCACTGCCGTAATCATCGACAACGTACAGATAAGGCTGTCCTTTGACTCGGAACTTTGTGCCAAGAGGATAGACGGACCAGTCGGCAGCAGCGCTACGCACACTCGACGTATATTTCAAGGACGTCCCGACGGCATTACGCGGGCCATAGGCTACGTGATCGCGTTCGGAATGCGTATAAGCAGTCGTCCGTACCACGCGAGTTCTCTGGTTCGGATGGTAGTAGGGCATCTTGTGACGATCAGCCCCCATCTTGGGGTACTTGGAAGAAGGCTTGGCCGAAGGGCTGGGAGCAAGAGGTTCCACAAACCCCTTATCCACGTTCCCGGACTTGGCAAACATCATACCGGAATCACTGGAACTGAACAGCCCCACCCCAGACGTGGAAGAACAACTTGTAAGAAGACAGGTAGCACACGCTGTCACGCAGAAGAGAATTTTTTCTATCAGACTCATGAGATCGAATGTTTCCCGAAGCATCGCATTAGCAACCGACATCCGGGGGGGATCATATAGGTTTGCAGCCGGTCTCCGCCGGCAACATTGCGCTACTTCTACGTCATCGAGCTCCACTCGGCAATCTTTTTTTCTCCTACTGATACGATTCAATGTCCAAAATTCTTTCAATAGTTATTTTTTACCGATAAAGTTGCAATCTCCTTTTTGTATTCGTAGAATGCGTTTGCTTCCATGGCCTCTACTTTTCCAGATCTTGTCGTCAGCTATCTGAAATCCCTTGAAAACAGGGGGATCGTCCAAATCCCGATCGACGACGAAGCCCGTTCCGTCTTAAGGAAATGGGTCATTTCCGCGCGTGCGGCGAAAGCTTCGATCTCTCCAACTCTGGCCAAGCTTCCCCCCAGGCCAATTCCGGATCCCCCCCCTTCATCAAACGAAGCAAACGACGAATTATCCGATACATCCCGGAACACCATTTCATCTCTGCGAGCTCTTCTTACGGAAACACCGCAAGAAATGCCTGAGGAAAATAATCAACCGAACTTAACTATCCCCGAATTGGCAGGTAATTCTCTGGAAGAAAATCTGACCGCGCTCAGATTAATTGCCGAACGATGGCAACCAGCGAGAATACTGGGAACACTCAGGGAAACCATGGTCTTCGCCACGGGCAATCCTCACACGGATCTCATGTTGATCGGAGAAGCTCCCGGATTTCAGGAAGAACGTCTTCGGGAACCTTTTGTCGGACCGGCCGGAGAAAAACTCAACGCTATCCTAAAAGCCATGGGGCGGTCCCGTGATTCCATTTATATCAGCAATATCGTCAAATTCAGACCATCCCTGCCTCACCAGACCACCAATAACAGAGCCCCCAACGAGCGGGAAATCGCCTACTGCCTTCCGATCATTGCCAAAGAAATCGAATTGATCCGCCCCAAAGTCATCGTCGCCCTCGGCGCAACGGCAGCCAAAGGCCTACTCGGAACAACTTCTCCGCTTTCCACCCTCCGTGGGCGTTTCCATTACTTCCGCGGCGTTCCTGTCCGGGTTACCTACCATCCCAGTTACCTGCTCAGAAACGAAGAACTCTCGGAACGTCGCAAAGTGTGGGAGGACATGCTGGCCGTCATGGAACTGCTGGGAATGCCCATCTCCGACAAGCAGAGAGAATATTTCCGTCCCAAACAACACTGATTTCCTCCAGTCATGGATTATCTCGACACTCTTCTGGAACATCACAAAATTCGTCTTAAAAAACTGCTTCCTCTGGAAGGGAAGCTCCGTGCCGCCGCTATCCTGCGCAATGAGTACGCTGGATTCAAAACAGCTGTCGACCTTGGAGAAGACAGACTTTCCGTCGTCGCACAGCTTGCCCGTACTCTTCCAAAGTCCGATGCCGGCACCGGGAGCGAACCGATCCAGACAGTGGCAGGAAGAATGTTTGAAGGAGGTATACAGGGTATTTCCATCGTAACGGAAAGTACGTTGTTCGACGGCAGCCTAGTCGACCTCTCCACTATTTCCCGCATCAGCCCGGTTCCGGTACTGGCCCGCGGAATCTGGACACATCCGGCGGAAATCTGCCAGGCGATCGTCAGTGGAGCGGATGCCGTCAACCTCGTAGCCGGAGCACTCGGACAAACCGATCTCCGCGACTTATATTCCCTGGCAACCGGACTCGGCCTGGACGCCATGGTGGAAGTCCACTCCTTGGAAGATGTAGAACAAGCCCTGGACCTGAACGCCGACCTGATCTGCATCAATCATCGGAATCTCCACACATGGGAAACCGATCCCGACCTCACCGAATTCCTGATTGACGAGTTTCCCTCCTCGACGGTCGTCCTGGCTACCGGAGGCATCGGCACCGTCGAAGATGCCAGGCGTCTCCTGGAAGCCGGTTGCAATGGAGTCATCATTGGAGAAACCCTGATGCGTCAAAACATTCCTCAGGATCTCATCGCCGCCATCCGCAACGTACGTCTTTCCGGTGCTGAAAGTACAGACGGGAACTAACGGCTTGACATGACTGAATAATCAGATCAAAAGACTTGGGAATTAATTGATCTTTCCTATGTCTTTTCTTCAAAAATTATTGCCTCTCTGCATACTCGGAGCTGCTATTCCCGCCATGCCGGCCATGGGGCGAGCACCTTTGGACAAGCCGAATGTTGTCATTGTCTATCTGGACGATTCCGGGTACGGCGATTTCGAATTTACCGGCAACAAGAACGTCAAAACACCCCATCTGAACAAGATGAAGGACGAGGGTCTCTTCATGAGCCATTTTTACAGCGGTTCTCCCGCCTGCACGGCCAGCCGCTATGCATTGATGACGGGTAAAAGTCCGGCGCGCTCAGGCTTAAAACGCTGGGTCCTTTCTCCCCAGAATGCCGAATATATCAAGCCCGAAGAACAAACCGTGCCCGAAACCATGAAACAGGCAGGCTACGTCACGGGAATGATTGGCAAATGGCATCTGGGCGTTACGAACAAGGCCAACGGTATGGATACCAAGTCCCTGCCATGCGCTCACGGGTTCGACACCTACATCGGCATCCCCTACTCCAATGACATGACGCCGACCCCACTTATCCAGCAACCGGGAGACTCCAAGGCATATCCTTCGGCCAAGGTTCTGGAAAACCCCGTCGAACAAGACAAACTCACCCAGTACTACTTCAACCTGGCATGCGACTTCGTCAAAAAGAACAAAAACCGCCCGTTCTTTCTCTACCTTGCCACATCCATGCCGCACTACCCTCTGCATCCCGGTAAGGACTTCCGCGGCAAATCTTCTTCCGGAAGAATCTATGACGATGTCATCGAGGAAATTGATCATTGCATGGGACAACTGCTCGGAACGATCGACAAAGCCGGTATCGGCAGAAACACTCTGGTCATTTTTTCCTCCGACAACGGTCCCTGGCTCATCAAAGGGGATCAGGGAGGCACCGCCCTGCCATTCCGCGACGGCAAAGGCTCCAACTTCGAAGGCGGTGTCCGCGTCCCGGGAATCTTCCGCTGGACGGGCGTCATCTCACCCGGACAAACGAATGATTCCATTGCCAGCGTTCTGGATATTCATCCCACCCTCTGCACGCTGACCAAACAGGAGTTCAAACCCCACGGCCATGCGGACGGACACAGTATAGCTCACATCCTGAATCCCAAATTCGGAGGAAAAACAATCGAAGACGACGATTACGTCCTAATCCAAACCGGCAAGGGAACCAACAAAGCCATGGCCGTCCACTGGAAAAACTGGAAACTCCACATTGATACATTCTCTCAACTCTGGGGACAAAAGAAAATCACCGACCACAATTCCCCGCCTGTCAAAGCAACTATGGACAAGCCCCTGCTCTACGACCTCTCCACGGACATTGCCGAAACAACCAATGTTGCCGACAAACACCCCGAAATCGTTGAGTTCATGAAAAAGAAGATCAAGGAATTCAACGCTTCTCTCAAAGACGAGGCCCCGTAAACGGTATTCCCCATCTCCCTCATCATTTCCGGCCCGGGCAAGGACTTCCTTTCCCGGGTCCGTTCGTTCAAATACGAATAGCAGGTAGTCTCAGACATTGCTGTCGCAATCTCCAAACGCGGCCCGGATCCAATGGATCTCCGGCTTTTCCCCTTCGCATAAATAAATAAATCTCCATCACATCGTACCTGTATGGCACGTCGCGGTCATTGAGCAGCCGGAGCCAGGCATGCGCTCCGGAACGGATCAACTCCCGCTTTTTTTTATCAACGGAGCGCATAGCTTCCCACACAGAATGGGAGGTTCGCGTTTTGACCTCCACAAATACCAACGTGTCTCCATCCCGGCAGACAACATCCAACTCACCGGCGGAACCGATCTTCCAGTTCTTCCGGAGAATAGAACATTTTCCGGCACGCAAGCGGGATTCCGCCACCATCTCGCCGTACAATCCGATGGAAGATGAAGACATGGTTTGCCCGGAGGAATCAGACAAACGGCAGTTCCAATTGTGCAACCGGCCCAAACGAGCGGCGATGCAACGGGCAAGGCCCATGCCTGAGCAACGCTTCCAAATGCTGTTTCGTCCCATATCCTTTGTGTTTGGCAAATCCGTACAAGGGGTATTCCCTGTCCGCTTCCTCCATCATATGGTCCCTCGTCACCTTGGCAAGAATACTTGCTGCAGCAATCGACAAACTAATTGAGTCGCCTTTGACGATAGCACGGTGCAAATAAGGGAACCCCGGCACGGGCAATCCATCAATCAGACAAAAATCCACCGCTACGCCCAATGCTTCTACGGCACGGGCCATAGCCAGATGGGTCGCCTTTAGAATATTGATCCGGTCAATTTCCTCGACAGTCGCCAAACCGACCCCATGCACAACTCCGGAGCTCTCCAACAATTCGGCAAACAGACGCTCCCTTCGAACCGGCGTCAGCTTCTTGGAATCGTCCAATCCGGCAGGCACCGCACATCCCGGAGGTAAAATCACAGCTCCTGCCACAACGGGACCAGCCAGGGGACCCCGCCCCGCCTCATCCACGCCGGCAATACAAGCATAACCTTCGACCCGGGCTTCATGTTCGGGCCGAAGAGTCGGATAAGTGTGGGCACGTTTTTCCATGAACGGGATTGAACCCGGTTCAAGACTTGAATGCAAGGCTTCAGATATCGCCGTCTTCGTTCTCTTTGCAAACCTTCTTCAGTCTTACCTGCGTCACACGCCGTCCGTCCGTCCCCGTAACCCGAGCAAGATAGCGGCCAATTTGCACTTCCTCCCCTTCCTCGGGGATATGTCCTTGTTCGTGGGTAATATAGCCGCCGAACGTCGTCACACCGGGACACTCAAGATCCAAATCGGGTAAATAATCCGCCAGATCAAACAGCGTCACGGCACCGCTGACCACATAGTCATCCGGGCCGGTCTGGACAAATTCACGCATATCGTCCTGATCGAATTCATCCTGAATATCCTCCCCGACAATTTGTTCCAGCACATCGTCAAGAAACACAAGTCCCAGGGAATCGCCAAACTCATCGACCACAAGAGCAAAGTGGGTCCTCTCCCGGAGGAAAAAGGTCAGCAGCGTATCCAGAGGCATCGTATCCGGCACAACCTTCAATTCGCGGCGGATGCTCATCAAATCCGGATTGGCCTGCCCCACCTGTTTCAAGAGATCCTTCACATGCACCCATCCTTTGACATCGTCCAGATGATTCCCATGCACCAGAGGGAAACGCGTATGGCGGGATGTCCGGGCAATTTCCCAATTCGCCTCATAGCTCTCTTCCAGATCAAGCACATCGACTTCACTCCGCGGAGTCAAAATGTCCTTGGCGCACATCTCATTCAATTCCAATGCGTTTTTCGATATCTCCGCCTCCGTAGGAGTCACTTCCTGAGAGCGTTCGCTCTCCGCCACCAGCAAAGCCAGTTCATCGGAACTGTGAACGGTGTGTCTGATCTCATCGGGATTGATGTTCAGGAAATACTTGAGAATAAAATTGGCCGTGCCATTGAATGCAGACACCACGAATTTGAATGCGATGTAAAAACCATGAAGAATCGGTGCCGTAAACAGAGCCGTTTGGTACGTATAACGAATCGCCACCGACTTGGGCACAAGTTCCCCAAGTACGACATGGGCAAAAGTAAACAGTGCATACGCTACCGCCATTGAAATCATGCGGATCATCGTATCGCTCATCCACCCCGTCATTTTCAACGTCGGCGCCAACAATTTCACCACAAGAGGTTCGCCCAGGAAACCTAAGGCAAGAGATGCCAGCGTAATGCCAACCTGCGTCGCGGAAAGGTAGGAATCCAGATGCCGGACGACACTCAGCGCGGTCGACAGCTTGTGGCGTATCTGCTTTGCCTCCGAGTCATCCGATTGCAACTGGCTTTCCCGTACTTTGACAATGGAAAATTCGCTTGCCACAAAGAAAGCATTCAGCAACAAGAAGAATGCAATGCCGGCGAGAACCAGCAGAATTTCACCCAACCCCGGAAACGTATCCGGAATTTCAGCGTCCCCAATGGACGCAAGAATACTCAGAGGGTCTATATCTGTCATGTGTTGTGTTCTTGAATTGGAGAAAACGCCATGGTGCCATCAAGCAGGGACAGGAAACCGGGATAACTCCGACCTCCGTCACAGCTTTTCATAAACACCTTTGTCCCGTTTTTCCAAAACAGTAAATCCTGCCGCCTTCGCATCGGAAACGGACAGGGGTTTGGTGATGCTGGGGACATTGACCCTGCTGATCACCTTACGCACCGGATGCTTGCACATCGGGCACTGTTCAAGCGGGGCACGATCCACAGGCCGTCTCAGTTCGAAACCGCGACGACATACCGGACAGGACATGTCCGGATCTTCGGCGTGCTCGGAAATATATTCGTAAATAGGCATAATAAGACGCGAGGCTAGTATACACCCGCCCCGCGCCATGAAAATATTTTTTTCGTACCAAGTAAGGCTGAAATTGTCAGCGTCTTACCAAGAAGACTTGGTCACACCGGGAATCATACCGGCGTTGGCCAGCTCGCGGAACGCGATACGGGACAATTTAAAACGACGGATAAATGCACGACGACGACCGGAAACGAGACAACGGTTGACAAGTCGGGTCGGACTGGCGTTGCGGGGCAACATGGTCAAACCAACATAATCCTTCTCGGCCTTCAACTGCGCACGCAGCTCGGCGTAACGCTTGACGGTCTCTTCCTTCTTCTTATTTCTTTCAATCCAGCTCTTCTTAGCCATAGTTCGGGGGGCTTAGATAGGCAGATTCGGTCCCAATTGCAAGCGATTTTTTCCTCAACACGATAATTTTTTGTTTTTCACGGACTTGAACCGGGCGTCGCAAGGGGGCTTATTTCCGTTTTTCCGACTTGAGTTTTGGAACAATTTTTGCATATTATTGTTCACTGTATTCCCGATTCACTGGGCGGCAACCCTATTACTCCAAATCCCCCATTATGAAAGGATTTCCAGCTTCCATCATCCTTCTTACCGTATGGTCTATTGCCGCTCGGGCGGTCTACCCCGACACTTCCGAGAACGACAAGGAAACGGAGGCGCAAGCTTCATTCTCGAAGACGCCCTGCCATGGAAACTCACCGCCCACTGCCACATTGTGCCCCGCATTGTAAAAACCGTGTAAAATAATCGATTTTACTAAAAAAAGTTTACCTCCCGTGACGGTGTATCGTCAAAGTCCCTGCAACTCGTCTACCCCATCATCCATCTTTTTCAAGGATCCGCCATGTTCCACCGCTACCTCCTCCCACTCGTTGCCCTGTTGGCATTGTTTCTGGCATCCTGCACCCACCAATCACCCGATTCCCTGCGCCAGACTGCCATAGGGTTGCAATGCGACAGGCGGCATGATGAAGCCGCGCGCGTTTACGTCCAACTGTTGGCAACCGTCGATGATGCCCAGAGTGGGGAAGATCTTCTGAATCCTTTCAAAATCATCAACTACTTCCCGGAAGGCATGGACGCCTCATTCCTCTGCCCCGGTCAGAATGCCGCACCGAAAAACGAGCTCCCCAACCAGGCACTGACCCTGGAAGGCGGGGAAAGCTACGGAGGGGAGGTTCCCGAGATAATCGTCGAGGATATCACATTCGGCATGCTCGTCCGATCATGGTTCCCGCATCACGACAAAAACATTCACTTCCGAACGGCTCTGGCAAAGTGGCAATATGAACATGCCGGAAGCACTCTCATCCACAAAGACGCCATGATCCAATTTGCCGGGATTCCTGAACCCGATTCTGGTTGGAAAAAATACTACCAACTGGAAGCCCTGCACCGTCTCCACCAACTGACCATCCTCGCCTTCAACGGGAAAATGCCTCCAGAGGAACAGTTCGTGGTGTACAAAACGCTGATCGACGTACTCCTCGACCGCATCAACATGGATTCCGGTGAACGGCTCAACCGCAAGTTCGTCAAAACGCCCTTCGACTCCGCTCCCGATGCCCGGGAATCATCGCTGAAAATCGACGAATCATCCCATGAATAAGTCCGCCTCCCGAAGAACAAATGCCTCGCGGCGGGACGAGGAAGAATGTCATTCTGCGAAAAACGTTCAGTTTTGTGCAGTTTGGGCTTTCCCCGGCCATGAAAATGATGCAGAGTCCCCAAGGACTATTTCCGATCAATTATGAAAATCGTCGTTGCTTACTCTGGTGGTCTTGACACTTCCGTTTTGCTGAAGTGGCTCAAGGAAAAATATAACGCCGAAATCATCGCCTATTGCGCAGACGTAGGTCAGGAAGAAGAACTCGACGGCCTCGAAGAAAAGGCCCTCAAGACCGGCGCTTCCAAGTGCTACATCGACGACCTGAAGGAAGACTTCGCCAAGAACTACATCTTCCCGATGTTCCAGGCCAACGCCCTCTACGAAGGCCGTTACCTGCTTGGTACCTCGATCGCCCGCCCCTGCATCACGCGCAACATGCTCGACATCGCCATCAAGGAAGGTGCCGATGCCATTGCACACGGTGCCACCGGCAAGGGCAATGACCAGGTTCGCTTTGAACTTGCAGCCAATGCACTGGCACCCAACATCAAGGTCATCGCTCCGTGGCGCGACGCTGAATTCCGCAAGCAGTTCCCCGGGCGTACGGAAATGATCGCCTACGCCGAAGAGCACAACATCCCGATCCGCCAGTCCCTCAAGAAGCCCTACTCCATGGACCGCAACCTGCTTCATATTTCCTTTGAAGCCGGCATGCTTGAAGACACCTGGTACGACGGCACCACGGAAGTGGACAAAAACATGTACGTCCTCTCCGTCGCTCCGGAAGACGCACCCGACAAGCCCGAGTACATCCAGTGCCTCTTTGAAAAGGGAAATATCGTCGGCATCCAGTGCGAAGGAATGGCTGAAATCCTGGCCAAGCACAATGTGAAGCCCCTGGGCGAACGCGACGGTTACACCCTCCTTTCCCCGCTCGGCGTCATGTACGTCCTCAACGAACTGGGTGGTCGCAACGGCATCGGTCGCGTCGACATCGTCGAAAACCGCTTTGTCGGCATGAAAAGCCGCGGTATCTACGAAACCCCCGGAGGTACAATCATCCTCGCCGCACACCGCGATATTGAAACCCTGACCATGGACCGCGAAGCCCAGAAAGTGCGCGACTCCCTGATCCCGGACTACGCCTCCGCCGTGTACAACGGCTTCTGGTTCTCCCCGGAACGCGAAGCTATTCAGGCTCTTGTCACCAAGACTCAGGAAACCGTTAACGGTGAAGTCCGTCTCAAGCTCTACAAGGGCAACGTCATGTTCGCCGGACGCCGATCCGCCAACACACTTTACTCCGAAGACATCGCCACAATGGAAGGCGGTCACGAAGAACTGTACAACCAAGATGACGCTACGGGATTCATCTCTCTTAACGGACTTCGTCTTAAGCAGTTCAGTCGAGCTAACAAGCCTTACGGCAACTAAGGTTTTTCATATCCACAGCACTTTTTGCATCCAACCGTCCGGGACTCCATCCCGGGCGGTTTTGTTTTCCTGGCAAGATTGACAGATTTCAGTCTGTGAAAGACATCCCCTTCCTGTTACGTATACATAGTGATGAGACTCCCCATTCTCCTTTTCCTCTTTCTGCTCCTGGTCGCAGGCAGCCTTCAATCCCATAGCGCTTCACCGCGGCAACCCAACATTGTCTTCATCTATGCAGATGACCTTGGCATGGGAATGCTCGGGTGCTACGGTCAGCAAATCGTCAAGACTCCAAACATTGATCGTCTCGCAGACCAGGGCATCACTTTTACGCGCGTATACAGCAGCCAGTACTGTTGTCCGGCGCGGGCCAGCCTGTTGATGGGCGTCCACGACAGCCATGCCAATTCCTACACGCAAACCCGGGGCGGACTTGTCACAGCCATGGAACAAAACAAGTGGTCGCCGGAGGAATTTTCTCAAAAAGCGGAGTCCGCTTCTACCATTAAGCCCTCGCCCAATGAAGTTTTCCTGCCTCAACTCCTGAAGAAAGCCGGCTACGTCACCGGGCAGTTCGGCAAGCTCGACTGGGGGTTTACCACTTGGCCCGGCGAACTCAAACGCCATGGATGGGACCATTACACCGGCTACATGGATCATGAACGCGCCCATGGTTTCTACCCGACTTTTCTCTGGAAAGACGGAGGTATCCTCCCCCTACCCGGCAACACGCGCATCGATGCCGGAGTTACTCCAGAACAATATGCCGAAGGAGCCACGGCTAAACGCCGCGGAAACCGAAAAGGTAAAGAAACCTACGCTCCCGACGTCATGCTGAAGGAAGCTCTCAACTTCATGGAGGCAAACCGGAGAAAACCCATCTTCCTGTTTTTTTCCACCAACCTCCCCCATGGCCCTGTCGACATCCCGCCCCATGAAAACATCTACCGCGACAACACCGTCATCCGGGATGCCTATGCAAGTGCCTCCGGCAACAATCGCGAATGCGCCGCTGCTGCCGAAGAATACGCATCCATGGTCGCCAAGCTCGACAACCAGGTAGGAGCCCTCGTCAACAAAGCCAAGCAACTCGGTATCGCGGATCATACCATCTTCATCTTCGCTGCCGACAACGGTCACGAAATCTACTACCGAACCGATAAGGGACGAGGGCGAGGACTGAACTATCATGGCGGTATTCTTGATGCCACGGGAGAAGTACTTGACGTTTTCCGAGCCAACAGGGGAACCATCGGACTGAACGGGAAAATGGTCGATTTGGCCGGGCTCAAGTGGACCAATCACGAAGGAGGCATCCGGATTCCTCTCATTGTCTCCTGTCCCGGTACTATCCCCCAGGGTAAAGTCTGCCGTAGTATGATTGCTAACTACGACCACATGGCGACATTCGCGGAACTTGCCGGCATTCCGATGCCGGCAGGCAAGGATTCCGTCTCCTATGCCCCTGTCCTGCAGGGCAAACCGATCAAGAAAGAACACCAGCATGTCGTCATCGACCACAGCGTTATCACCAGAGATGGCTGGAAACTGACCAGAAAAGGCAACGACTGGCTTCTCTTCAACCTCACCAAAGATCCGGGAGAACGTCGTAATCTTGCCACGGAACAACCGGACAAGCTCCGGCATATGCAAGATCTGTACAAACGTGAAGTCGGCAGCCCGCGTCAGGATAAATCCTGAATTGCGCTGCCACCGGAATTTCCCGCTACTTCCTTGATTCTTCCCTATCTGCTCCGGATTCTGCTTTGTACATTCCCGGTCCCTGTGATACCCTCGCGCCAGTGGAAAAGAACCCTACACCCCGTCAAGTCGCCCTGCAATGCCTCCAGAAATGGGAAGCAGGTAATGCCTTTGCGGAGACAATCATCGATCAGACGGCCGACAAAGCCAGACTGGCTACAAGCGACCGCAACCTCATGCAGGCCGTCGTCTTCGGCGTTCTGCGCAACAAAACATGGCTCGACTATGTTCTGGGGAATCTCAGACAAGGCAGACTCGATCAGCAAACGCGCATCATCCTGGAAATCGGCCTTTGTCAAATCTTTCTCATGCGCCTCGCCAAACACGCAGCCGTCTTCGAAACTGTCAATATCGCTCCCGAAAAAACGCGCGGTCTCGTCAACGCCATTCTCCGCAACGCCCTCCGTCGCGAAGAAGAACTCCTGGCCGAACGGAACACCCTCCCCCTCGACATCCGTTTTTCTACCCCCAAATGGCTCGTCTCCCGCTGGATTGAGGCCTTCGGAGAGAGAGATACGATTGCCATGCTGGAACTTAATAACCAGCCGCCCTCTTTCTATGTCCGCCGCAACCCCTTGATCGAACTGGCGGACGATCCCCGTTCCCTCGTCCCGCTTGACAACATTCCCGGCTGGTATTCCGTCAACGGTCCTCTGCCCCTGGACGACATCCGTTCCGGAGCCCTCTATGTCGCCGACCCTTCCACGCGCTATGCCGTAGAGCTTCTGGATCCCAAACCCGGGGAACGTATCCTGGACGCCTGCGCAGCCCCCGGCGGCAAATCCGCAGCCATCATTGCCGCCACTCACGGGCAAGCCCTTCTCACAGCCACCGACATGCATGCGCACCGCCTGCCTGTCCTCTTCGATAACCTTCGACGCCAAGGTTCCGATCTCGTGGAAACCGCCCAGGCCGACTGGACACAGCCCTGTCCTCCCTGCTGGAAGGGTTACTTCGACGCCGTTCTTCTTGATGTCCCCTGTTCCAATACCGGGGTCATCCAGAGAAGAGTCGATGTCCGCTGGAGACTCACACCCAAGGAAATATCCCGTCTTGCCGACATCCAGCTCCTCATTCTGGAGCAAGCGGCCGCCTCCGTCAAAGCCGGAGGACGCCTTGTGTACTCCACCTGTTCCATCGATCGAGAAGAAGACCGGGACGTCATCGACCGATTCCTGGCCGTCCATCCCGACTTCACCTTCCAAAAGGAACAACTCGCCCTACCTTTCCGCGAAATGTCTGACGGGGCCTATGCAGCCCTGCTCATCCGTGCTTGACCTTCCGCCGATTTCGGCAACAATCACCCCCAACTCAATATCAACCATGTCCCGCAAACCCATCATTGCAGCCAACTGGAAAATGAACGTCGGCCCGGCTGAAGCCACCGCCTTCATCGATAAATTCCTCAAGAACATCGACGGCAAGCAGCTCTCCTGCGACGTTGTGATCGCCCCTCCCTTCGTCACTATTCCCACCGTCGTTGCCGAGCTCAAGGGTAATCCGGTCGTCGGAGTCTCCGCCCAGAACGTTTCCGATAAGGACAACGGCGCTTTCACCGGTGAAATCTCCACCACGATGCTCAAGGAACTTGGCGTTTCCTACATCATTCTCGGCCACAGCGAACGTCGCCAGTACTACGGTGAAACCGATGCCATCATCAACTCCAAGATCAAGAAGGCCATCGCCGATGGCTTCACTCCCATCTTCTGCATCGGTGAGACCAAGGACGAACGCCTCGGCAACAGACTCGAAGAAGTCCTTACCACACAGCTCACCGGCGGTCTGAAAGACATCCCTGCCGAACAGGCAGCCAACATCGTCATTGCCTACGAACCCGTCTGGGCTATCGGCACCGGCCTCACCGCTACCTCCAAGGAAGCCCAGGAAGCCCATGCTTTCATCCGCAAAGTCCTCGCCGACATCTATTGCCCCGTCACGGCCGACAAGGTCCGTATCCAGTACGGCGGTTCCGTCAAGCCTGACAACGTCAAGGAACTCATGGCCCAGCCCGACATCGACGGAGCTCTCGTTGGCGGGGCCGCCCTGAAGCCCGATTCCTTCACGGCTCTCGTCGAATTCGACAAATAAGCCCACTCAGGCTCACACCATTTATCCAAAGCCCGGACGGTTCATCCCTGCCCGGGCTTTTTCGTTTCAGGAGACCGCATGTTCCTCCAAGATCCTGCATGTCGTACCGAAAAAAGATATTCACAATGCCATCGTGGCCTCTTGCCTTGCAAAGCAAGGATTCCCTTCTTCTGCTATGAATATCCTCCCGGAACTTCTTCACAATCGAAGGCGGGTTATTCACTTTGGATAACTTGAATATTTACCTTTGTGTACAATATTTGCTATATAAAATGATTAGACAATACCCTATGTTGTACATATAGTATCATCATGCGATGCGTACAATGCGGATATCTTGAAGACAAGGTAATCGACTCGCGAATGTCGAAGGACGGCACGACCATCCGTCGCCGTCGTGTCTGCCTGAAGTGCGATTACCGTTATACGACCTACGAACAGATTGAACGAACCGAACTTCGAGTCGTGAAGCGCGATAACCTGCGAGAAGCCTTGAACCGCGAGAAAATCCTCCGGGGCATGGTAAAAGCGTGCGAAAAACGGCCGGTCAGCATGGACCAGCTCGACCGCGCAGCCGATGAGATCGTTTCCGAGCTTCATCGCGACCACCTGCGCGAAGTACCCTCGAACGAGATTGGGAAGAAGGTCATCGAAAAACTCTACGCTATCGATCCGGTGGCCTACATCCGCTATGTGTCTGTATACCGTCAGTTCCAGAATGTAGAGGAATTCATTCAGGAAATCAGCCAGATGCAGCATCACAGCACCAATGATCCCCTCCAGCGCAAGCTCCCTATCCTGTAATACGGCAACAACCCCGGACTCCCTACCCTCCCTTCTTCCATGATCTGCTTTAAAAGCAAACGTCCTATCCTCCGTATTGGAGACTGCCTCATTTCCGACTACAACTTCGGATGGCTGGCCGATGCCCTCGATGCAGCGGCTGACGAATTGGAAATGGAACTTCCCTTCCGTGACGATCTTGTCGCCGCCGTCCTAACGTATCTGGAGGAAAGCTGCCCCTGGGAAGTGATGCCCATCGACATGCTCTACAAAAGAATCCGTTCCATGCTGCAAGAGGTAGGTATGGAAAAGCTGGCTGCACACCTGCCGGAGATGTCCCCCCCCGTAAGCGTCAACATCGACGAGATTGCACGGCGCAACCCTCTGCTCCTTTTTTTCGCCAACGATTTGAACCGCGAACTCTCCACCCTGCGCAGCAAGGGCCTCACCCACTACCGCTTCACCGGAGAACGCGAATGTGTGCTGGAAATCCAGGGAAGCCGCCACTGGAACAAGCGCTCCGAAGCCCTGCTCGAAGAAATCCACTTTATCCTTTCCCGTTATCGGGAGTAAGGACCGCTGTCACGGAAATCGTATATTTACAGTGACAGGTCTCTGCCCGTGTGGTTTATTTTCCACCGTACCCGGTTTTAACCGAGAAAACGGCTATCGCTTGCGATGCCTCTTCACAATCCGGGTACGGGCGTTCACTTCATCTGGTTTATTCCACAGAGAAAAACCTGGTTTGCTTTTCGGCGCATTCGCGCCATCGTTGAGCATTGCTTGTCGCAAACGCCGCTCATCATATCCACCATCTACATGGCATCTATTACATCATTCGAGGAGCTCGGTTTGCGCGCTCCCATCCTCGCCGCCCTGACCGGGCTCGGCTATAAGACACCCACCCCCATCCAGGCGGCCTGCATCCCGCTCCTGCTGGAAAGCAGGGACATCATCGGTCTCGCTCAGACAGGCACCGGCAAAACGGCTGCTTTCGCCCTGCCCCTGATCCAACGCTTCTCAATGCAACGTGTACCGTTGCGCAAAGGCAAAATCCGCTCGCTCATCCTGAGCCCGACCCGCGAGCTTGCCCAGCAGATCTACGATAACATCATCTCCTATTCCCGCGGCCTTTCCATCACATCCTCAGTCATGTTCGGCGGCGTCGGCTATAGCCCGCAAACAAAGGCTCTGTCCCGCGGACTCGACATTCTGGTCGCCACCCCCGGACGCCTGATGGACCACATGGAGCGCGGCAATGTCAACCTGTCGGAGGTCGAAGTCCTCGTTCTCGACGAAGCCGACCGCATGCTGGACATGGGGTTTGCCCCGGCCATCAAAAAGATTGCCGCCAAGTTGCCGCCGCAACGGCACACCCAGCTTTTCTCTGCTACCATGCCGCCAAAAATCCGCATGCTGGCCGAACAAATGCTCCGGAATCCCGAAACGGTAGCCGTCACCCCTCCCACGATGACGGCCGACAAGATTGAGCAAAGCATCTACCATGTCGATACCCAGGCCGACAAAAAGAACTATATTCTGACTCTCCTTCAGGAAACCCATCAGAACGACGACCGAGTCCTGATCTTTACACGTACCAAGCATGGCGCCGACCGTCTAGCCAAATTCCTGACGAAAAACGAGTTTCCCTCCTCCGCCATCCATGGAGACAAAACCCAGGGAGCGCGCGAACGCATGCTGAAAGCATTCAAAACGGGAGACACTCCCATCCTGATCGCCACCGATCTCGCCTCACGCGGCATCGATGTCAAGGGAATCAACCTCGTCATCAACCACGATCTGCCGAATGAACCGGAAGTATACATCCACCGCATCGGCCGCACAGCAAGAGCCGGAGCAGAAGGACAGGCTCTGTCTTTTTGCTCACCGGATGAAGTTCCCTACTGCCGGGACATTCAGAAGCTAATCGGCAAAAGACTGCCCCTGCATAAAAACAGCGGGCCGGAACCTAGGCCTCTTGTAAAAGAGCCCTCCGTCCCCGCCTCAAAATCTCGTAGCAGGAGACGCGACTTCTCCCGTAGACGCGGTTGATCACACCCTTTTGAAACAAAACAAACGCAGCCGGCAAAGTTTCCTACCCTGCCGGCTGTTCACATTCGGGTAAAGAAGGAAAATCAATCAAGATCCCGTACTTCCGGGAGCATAATGGAGGCCACTGCGAACGCCGCTATACCTTCTCCACGGCCAATGCAACCGAGTCGTTCGTTCGTCGTCGCCTTGATGCCGACACGAACCGTCGGCAAGACGAGGACAGAGGCAAGTTGCTGTTTCATCGCTTCCAGATACGGAGCAATTTTCGGAGCCTCGGCAATGATAGAGGAATCCACGTTGACAATGCGACCTCCCTGTCTACGAACTTCGTCTACCGCTTTGGAAACAATCTCCAAAGAGCAGATATCCTTGCAGGAGGGATCCCCGGGAGGAAACCAGAAACCGATGTCGGGCAATCCGGCGGCACCAAGAATGGCATCGGCGATGGCATGGCAAAGTACATCCGCATCGGAATGTCCATCCAGTCCCTTCCCTTCCGGGATATGAACGCCTCCCAGCATCAGGGGACGGGGTTGTTCGGCGAAACGGTGGATATCATAACCGATTCCCGACAGATGAAGCATGGTCTGCGCGCTACTCATAATGAATGGTATTGGTTTAAATTATTCTTCGAGGGATTCTACAATAGGAATATGGCCGTTCCAGGCAATGATGGCGAATTGCTCCGGATTTTCCGGTTTCGGATCCAGGATCACCGTACCGCCCGCTGCTTCCACAAGAATCTTGCCTGCCGCAATGTCCCAGATGGAGATGACGCTTTCCACATAAGCATCAAAACGCCCGCAAGCAATGTACGCCATAGCGAGGGCGGCGGAACCGTTGTTGCGTACCTTGCGTACCTTCCAGGCGACTTTCGCAAAGCGTTCGATGCCCTTTTCCTTCGAACCGTCCGTTTTACCGTGTCCAACAAAGACAACGGCTTCCGCCATCTTTGTCCGGGAACTACAGGAAATAACTTTCCCGTTCTTACAGGCGGGTCCGCCCTTTTCCGCATGCCAGCATTCATCCATCATGGGGTCGTAAATAACACCCAGGACAATTTCACCCCGACGGCGCAAAGCAATGGAAACGCAAAACCACGGAATACCGTAATAATAGTTCACCGTCCCGTCGATGGGATCCACGATCCACTCACAATCGGAACCGCTATTCCCCGCACGGCCTTCTTCTCCCAAAACGGAGTGTTCGGGAAAAGCACCGAGGATGATTCCCGTAATCAAATTCTGAGAGAGTTTGTCCAGCTCGATCTTGATGTCATTCTGACTCTCTTCATCCACCTTCTTGGTATCGTCAAAATGTTCTTTGAGGAAAGCACCTGCCGATTTTGCTGCCTGAATGGCAACAGCCATCTCCGGAGAATATGTAATCATAGTAGTTAGAGTAATTGAGAATTAAGACTGTTGACCGGAAGACGCATTTGCCTCTCCATCTGAATGAGAGGAAGAGTCGGCAGGCGGGATATCCCGGTTATCCGTAACTTCCTGTTCCTTTTGCATCTGCCCCTTTTTCCTGGCTTCCGCCTGCTTATAGCGATCCATCATCGCCGTATAAAGTTTCATCGACAAACGGGAAGAGAGAGAAGACATAGAGGAGGCAACACCCTTCTTTGATTCATAAACCGCACCGTCGCGATCAAACCCGACCCAGACAAACACCGAACGCCTCCCTCCCATGCGGGCGGAAAAAAAACCTCCTCCATCAGGTAACCGGCCTTGCAGGGAAAGCAGCTTCGTCCGTATATTCAGGGAAAAAGGAGGCAATCCCGAAACGATACGGGCGGCCTCGCGAGGGAGAATCTCCCGACCTTCGTCTTCGTGATTCTGATCCGAAGAAAAAACGAGGGCCTTCCTGCCGGTCGCTACCTTCATAATAGCGTTCAATGGCACATTACGACCCTTTTGTTGAATAACCATCAAGGACCGAACGGCATCTGCCATCATCATGTCGAACTGACCGCTATATAAATCGTCGCTATCCGGCATCTCCGCCCGGATCCCCGCCATCTCGGCAATTTCCTTGGTTCTGCGATAACCGACGGCGCGACCGGTAGCTACAGGCGCATTCCGTATAATATTCCTTCCCCGGTCCGCAGCTCCGAGATTCACGAGAGGAACGAACAGGAAACCTGCCTTTCTCTTCGCATGCCAGCGGTCCACACCGTCGAGGGGGCAGCGGCCGCCAACGACGGCCAGAATATGCCCCGTTGAAGACTCCACACACATAGCCGCTACCTGAATACATCCTTCGGCCTTGGCATCTACCCGCTTGGGGAGATCCTTCCAGACGGGACTTGCCTCCAGTTCCCTCAATTCGTTTTCACAGGAACGTTCCAGTTCACGTTGTTCTTCGAGATCCAAAGAAGTCAAGACGATGAGGCTGGATGTCTCTTCCTCCCTTTCCTCCTGAAGATGTTCCATTTCTCCGGCAATCCACATGGCGGGATAGGACATCATGAAATCGTCTCCGGTCTTGCGTAATTCCATCGGAGCTCCTTTGGCTTCTTCGCATTCCTCGGGAGAAATAAAACCGCAGGCTTCCATGCGATCCAGCGTATCGTTGCGCTCCCGAATAGAAGCCGCTTTGTCCGTAACTGGGTTGAAAATTGAGGGACCGCGCACCAGGCCGGCCAAGGTTGCACACTCGGCGAGATTAAGATCGGATACCTTTTTGCCGAAATAAGTTCTCGCCGCCTGGGCCACGCCATAACAACGCTGACCGAAATAGATCCTGTTCAAATAGGATGTCAGGATCGTATCCTTGTCAAACCTGGATTCAATCCGGCGAGACAAGGCCATTTCCAGAATCTTGCGGTCAATGGTCTTATCTTTCAACTCATAGCAGTTCCGTGCAAGCTGCATGGTAATAGTAGAGCCACCCTGGGCATAGGACATGGACGTCAGATTGCGCAACATGGAGCGAATCATGGACGTATAGACAATACCGCCATGATCAAAAAAATCCTCATCTTCACGTGCAATGAAAGCATGGACGAGACATTCAGGCAAATCCTCCCGGGACACATTGACACGCGCTTCCGTGGAAAGCGGACCAATCAGTTTCCCCTGACTATCATAGGCGAGGCAATTTTCGAGCCGGGTCGTAATTTCGTCAAGATCGAAGCTGTTGGCACGATAGGCATAAACTCCCAGAATGATCGCAATACCCAGCGGGATGAGACCGAGAAACAACAGTAAACGAACTACGCGAGCCGGGAAGAAACCCAGCCAGTCGTACCATCGCTTTTTCCTGTTCCCTTCCTCAAACATGGCGGATCATTGCACGATACGCCCGGAGCTAGCGGGCCTGACCAGGCAATTCCTGGTTTTCATTGGGTTTCCAGCCCGGGAATTCCTTATCCAGCGTACTCCTGAACTGACCGGCTTCCTGAGACCGACCGGCTTTTTCCAAAGCGGCGGCGGCTTTGTAGAGAGCCTGGGGCTTCAGCTCCTTGTCGGAAACGAACAACTCTGCCGTCGTCCCATAGTACTTGGCAGCTTCATCAAACTTCTTTTCCGCGTAACAAATATCGCCCAAAACAATTTTGAGGGACGCCATCAGAGGGCCTTCCACACCAAGGGTTAGAGCATCTTCCGCTACTTTACGGGCTTCATCGTACTTGGTCATGCCCAGCAGGATGGACGCCTTGTCCAACAAGGCATCCGCCTTACGATAAGGCATGGTCTCCTCGGCAAGATACATGTCGACGGCAACCAGGGCACGGTCATAGCGTTTCAGGGCAAGACGTGCTTTAGCCAGGTTTTTCCAGATCACACGCTTGGCATCCTTGAATTCGTCGTTGCGAGTCGCAATCGTCAGGTACTTGTCGGCAATACGGTAGTCCTTGCTACTGTATGCCTGCAAACCCAGCCAGGCGGGAATAGCCTCCGGGATGGAAAGGAGGGATTTGGGATATTTGTCGCTGAGAGCCTCCAGGGAAGCTCGAAGCTGGGTTGCATTTTGAAGCTGATAATACGTCAGAACAAGAAGGACTCCAACCTGCTCCCCGTATTTTTCAGGATTCAGCGTCCGGGCTTCCTCAAGATTAGGAATAGCCTTGTCGTAATCCTTCTTGTCGAAATATCCTCGTCCTACCATAAAACGAGCCTCGGCAAGAGCCGCCGGCATGGCTTTCGGAAAATTCTTGAGCAACCCTTCATAATGGTCGATCATCTTGGTCATGTCCTGGCGACGCATGTAAATCTGAGCAGCCTTCTGCCAGGAAGCGGCGGCAGCTTCATGCCGGGGCCATCTTTTGATCACTTCTTCAAAGTCATCCAAGGCTTGGGCCTCGTTGTTCAACAACATCTGCATGTCACCGCGAAAGGCAATCGCCGTCGGAATACGGGGGTCCTTCGGATTATCCGCAATAAACTGATTGCAAAGTTTTACGGCATCGGCACGACTACCGGCCATTCCAAGCGCCCAGGCACTCTTGTAAAAGATGTCGGCATGCATCTTGACGGGAAGCTTTTCCGTGTGGATAGCTGCGTAGTACTTGGCGGCTTCTCCCGGGTTCTTGTCGAATAGATTTTCCGCCACCATCAGGCGCACCATTTCCGGCCACACGCTCGTAGGAAATGCAGACGCATAGGCCGAAAGAAACGACTGGGCGGCAGGAGGAAGGGAAGCTTGATCAAGTTCATTGATACAGAGCAATTTTCGATATCCTGCCTCCATCGCCAGCTCCGTATTCGGATAAACGTGTTCCGCTCCGGCAAAAAGAATCCGGGCTCGGTCATAGTCCTTCTGCTGGAAATAGGCCAAACCGACCAGCATCTTGCGCTTCGCCTCCTGGGCTTTATCCTCGAAGTCGTGCGTCCCCTGCTCGTGCATGTCGGTAATATCCTTGTACTTGCCAGCCTTGTACAGGCCGGTCAGGATCCCGATTAACGCGGAATTCGCCTGTCCGGCCAATTCGGGGGTCCGGAGGATCGTGTTGTAATACGCCTTGGCTTCGTTGCTCTTGTTCAATTTGGAAGCGAGAGTCGCCGCCTGGACAAGGACAGTACCTCGAACCTTGGAATCAAGGCCTTCCATCTTCAAAAGATTCTTGTAGAGGTCATAGGCCTCCGTATATTTTCCCTCTTCGCTCAAAAGCCCGGCAAGAGCCATGGCTGAGGACTGGCGAAATTCCGGCCTGGCCTGGGTATCGTCGCTCACCGCGCGGAATTGGGCTTCAGCCTCGGCTTTTTTACCTAGTTCCTGATACACGCGCCCCAGGCGGTACATGGCATCCACCTTCAATTCCGGGCGATCGGCATTCTTGATCACGGCTTCGTAGAAACGCTGGGCATTAGCCCAGTCGGCCCCCTTGTAGGCTTCCGTAGCCAGACGATAGGCCGCAGCAGCGGCAATCGTACCCTGATACCGCTGCAGAATGGATGCGAACGTCTGGAACGCGTCCGCACGGCGGTCCGCCTCCATCAGGCAATTGGCCAAACGGTACATGGCAAGAGGAGCTTCTTGAGCGTCGGGGAAACGGCGGACAAATTCCGAGTAGCGCTCAGCCGCCAGCAACATGCTCCGTTTGTATTCTTCGGGATTTCTCCGCATTTCCGGAGTTTGGGCCTGGGCATACAGGATGTCGCCGAGTTTGAGGAGATCCGCCTTTTCATCAACCTTCAAGGTAGCATTTTCATCTTCGACGGGCAGCGCGGCAGGAATTTCTTCCTGAGCAAGGAGAAAAGGCGCGGCAAACGCGGCGGAACAGGAAGCAAAAATAGTTTTGGACAGTAGGGAGAACTTCATGATCCTGAGGATTTGGACTGTTCGGGACCCGTGTAGGATCCGGGTTTTCTGGTTGAGAAAGACATATTCCAGATACCGGCCTTCAGACAGGTATCCATCACGTCAACAATATGCTGGTAAGGTGCTTCGGCATCGCCACGAATGCGTACGGGCTGGTTTTCCGCCAGTTTGGCGATCGTCACCAGTTTAGGATAAAGTTGTTCGAGCGTGTAGACCTGGCGATTGATCGTCACACGACCATCTTTGTGAACATTGAGGATAATCTCATTGATTGCCCGGGAATCTTTCTTCTCCGCATGCTCGGCGGAAGGCACTTTCACCTTGAGATCCTGCTCCGTCAGGGAAATCGTCTGCGTCACCACGAAGAAAATCAACAGCAGGAATACAATATCCAGCATGGGAGCCAGCTGGAACCCGACAGGAGCCGGCATGGTGTAGCGGAATTTCATGGGCAGGCAGTATCTTCCTTGTTCGTTAATTCATTTATTACAAACCGCGTACATCTCTCAAAGAAGCCGCGTCGACTTCCATATTGGGGAGATCCTGTTCCACAATGCCACGGCCCGTATCATTGTACAATCTGCGACGCTGATTCTGAATAGAAATAACCGTCAAATCGTGCGTCACGGCAGCTTCCATATCACCGATGCGCTTGTTGACACGACTACGGAAATACACGTAGGCAACCAATGCTGGAATGCCCAGCATCAAACCGCCGGCCGTCGTAATCAGAGCTTCAGCCACACCTCCGGCCATTTCCATTTGCTTGACTCCTTCAAAGTTGCCATTGGAAATCTCAAAAAACGTCCTCATCATCCCGACAACCGTACCGAGAAGCCCCAGCATCGGAGCCAGGGCGCCGATGTCGGAAAGCCAGGAAATCTGACGAGTCAACATCCCGGCCTGGCGGCCACCCTCTGCAGAGGCGACTTCACGGATTTCGTCAATGGACGCATCGGGATTGCGTTCTATGAATTCCGCCGTAGCCAGCATAATTCTGGAAAAGCAGGAGTCGCGCGAGGCACACAGGACACTCAAGCCCCTGATGTCACGCTTGCGGATGAGGGATTCCGTCTTTTCCACCATGCCGCCCGGCAGGACAGCACGAGAGCTCGTTGTCACGACGACAAGAACAACGACAAGAACGGCAATAATTGAAAGAATGAGAATGGGCCACATGATGAATCCGCCCATATTGAAAAGTTCAATGATGGTATAGGATTTGTCACCGGCAACGAAATCGGTGAGCGAGGTCCCGGTTTGAGCTAGCAGGGAAAAATTCATATTGGTTGTGTGTGATTATACCTATTTCATGCGCAGAGGCAAGGATCGCCCATGAAATATTATGGTAAGTTACGATGCAATGTTCCCTTTTCTTGCCGATTGTGACACATTGCTTCCGTAATCATGCCGGAAAGTTCGCCAAAAGACCTGTGGAGGAAGACTCCGCATTCCCCAGGAGTGTACATCATGAAAGACTCCATGGGAGGAATTATCTACGTCGGCAAGGCCCGCGACCTCAAAAGGAGACTCGCCAACTACTTCTCCCCATCGTCGGCAACCCTTTCCAACCACAAGACCAGGGCACTCATCCATGCCATCGCTTCCTTCGATTACTACGAGACGCGCAACGAACAAGAAGCCCTCCTTCTGGAAAGCAAGTTGATCAAAGACTACCGTCCCCGCTACAACATCCAAATGAAGGATGACAAACGATATCCGCTGATCCGCGTTCCCAAAGGAGAAAATTTTCCCAGATTCCAGCTTACCCGTCTCCGTCGCGACGACGGAGCCCGCTATTTCGGTCCCTTCGCCCATGCAAACGCCTTGTCCGAAACCATCGAATGGCTTAACCGCAAATTCGGACTCCGCATCTGCAAGGCCCGCAACCCCGGCGAAAACGAATTCCGCCATTGCCACGCCGACATTATCCGCAACTGTTCCGCGCCATGCATCGGCCGCATCACCAAGGAAGACTATGCCGAACGATTCCAAACTGCCGCCAGCCTTCTCGAAGGTACCGGACGCAAGGCCATCCTTGACGAACTTGAGCAGGAAATGATGGAAGCCTCAGACCAGCTGCGCTTTGAAGATGCGGCCACTTTGCGCGACATCCGTGACAATCTCGTCAAAACACTGGAACCGGCCCGGAGATTCATGAAAGGTTCTCCCGACCTTCCCGGCACCGTCAAGCCCCGAGAAGACATGGAAGAACTCGGTCGCTTGCTCGGTATGGACCACCCTCCGGAAATTATGGAGTGCTTTGACATCTCCAACGTCTCGTCCAACCACATCGTCGCCTCCATGGTGAGATTCACCCATGGCCGCCCGGATAACCAGGCCTACCGCCGCTACCGGATCAAAAGCGTAGAAGGACAGAACGACTTTGCCTCCATGTCGGAAGTTATCCGCCGGCGTTATTCCCGTATTCTCGGAGAGAGCCAGGCTATCCATCAATGTCCCGATGGAATGTCCCTCTACGCGTGGCTCAAGCAACTTGGTGCGGAAGGCAAAGCTCCCATCAAAGTACCGGATCTCGTCGTCGTCGACGGAGGCAAAGGACAATTGTCCAACGCTCTCCGGGAGCTGGAAAGAATCGGCCTTCAAGACATGCCCGTCGTCGGCCTAGCCAAACAGCGGGAAGAAATTTTCTTCCCCCACCAAAGCGAACCCCTCACCATCTCCCATGACCGGGGCGCACTGAAACTCATGCAGCGGATCCGCGACGAATCCCACCGCTTTGCCAACAAATACAACGAACTCCTCCTTCGCAAACGTATGCGTGAAAGTATCCTCGACGACTGTCCCGGAATGACACCTCACCGCAAGCAAATGCTACTGGAACACTTCGGCACCGTTGCCAAACTCAAAAAAGCTGATGCCGAAGAGATCGCCTCCATCAAAGGTATCTCCAAAAACTGGGCGGCATCACTCCTCACCTGGCTCCGTAGCAATTAAAAATCTCCCTCACATGCAATATCTTATCATTACAGCCGGTAAACCCGCCCTGGCCTACGCAAAGGAAGGAGTCCGCCTCTATACGGAACGTCTGCGCCCCTTCGGCAGAACGGAGCTGAAAATCGTTAAAGACGGCAGCTCGGAAGACGTCTCCGCCCGCCTGCTTGCAGCCAGCGAAGGATGCCTGCGCATCGCCATGGACGAGCGCGGAGAACTCTGGTCCACCGCCCAATTCGTCATGCACACGCAACAGTGGCAGCTCCATTCGATCAAGAAAGTAGCCTTCCTCATCGGGGCATCCGACGGACATACCCAGGCACTTCGTTCCCGCTGCGATCACATTCTGGCCCTCAGTAAATTAACCCTTCAACACGAACTCGCCCTCGTCGTCCTCATGGAGCAACTCTACCGGGTTTACACCATCCTCGCCGGTATGCCCTATCACAGATAAATACAGTCCATCATCCTTCTCCAGATTTCTCTTTCAAGAGCATAAAACCGTAAACCAAAAAGAGCGTTCCGTGCAGCACGGAACGCTCTTGCCTTGGAAGAAGAACTCCTTCTTGGAGACCAAGCTTTAGCGCTTGGAGAACTGATAACGCTTACGAGCGCCGGGACGACCAGCCTTCTTGCGTTCCTTCATACGGGAATCGCGGGTCAACAGACCGTATTCACGGAGCTGGGCACGCAACGTTTCATCAACCTGCACCAGAGAGCGGGAAATAGCGAGGCGGATCGCTCCGACCTGACCATGAATACCGCCGCCTTTGGTCACAACCTTCACATCGAACTTATTCATTGTGTTGGTCACCTGGAAAGGCTGAAGAGTAGAATTCTGAAGCTGTACAGTCGGAAGATATTCTTCAAATGTACGGCCATTGATCATAATACGACCGGAACCTTCCGTCAGCCAGGCATGAGCGATGGCGGTTTTACGGCGGCCCGTAGCATTGTAGGGGGTAGTCTGACTCATGATAGCAATTAGTCGATGTTGTAAACGATGGGCTGCTGGGCTTCATGCGGATGTTCGGCACCGGCATAAACCTTCAGTTTAGAAGCCTGGGCACGCCCCAAACGGGTATGGGGCACCATACCAGTAATAGCAAGCTCCAAAAGAAGTTCCGGGCGACGGGCGCGAATCTTTTTCGGCGTCTCTACTTTCTGCCCGCCAACATAACCCGAGAAACGGGTATAAATCTTGGCGTTTTCCTTATTGCCGGTCAGGACAACCTTATCGGCATTGATGACGATGACGTAATCGCCGCAGTCAACGTTCGGGGTGAAAATCGTTTTGTTTTTGCCACGCAGGATGTTAGCCGCTTCCACGGCTACGCGACCAAGCACTTTGCCGGCAGCGTCAATTACATACCACTTGCGCTCTACTTCTTGCGGTTTGGCTGAGAAGGTCTTCATGGTTTCGTTATTCGTTCTCGTTTTCGGCTTCTTGCCGTTTCTTCCAATCAGGGGTGAAGTTACCTAATGTTATTCGGGACTTATGTCAATCGAATTTTCATCTTATCCTGTTTTTTCTCTCATTTCCCGCCCCACTCCATTCTCGAGAGAACGAGCAAACGGGTAAGAAAAATCCTTCTTCGGCACAAGATGCTTGTCTATCGGAATTTATCATCTATACTAGATCGCGTGCGCGATTTCGCACACAATAGTAACTCAACAAGGAGATCATTATTATTCCCAGTAATTCATCACCCGGCCGGCCCTCAGGGAACGGCAACCGTCCTGCAGGAAAGCCCGGCAACACTTCCGGACCGCGTCAGGGAGCTCCCGGATCGCGACCTGCCGGTACATCCGGACCGCGCCAAGGAACCCCCGGTTCCCGTCCGGGAGCAGCAAAACCAGGCACTGGCGCTGCAAAGCCAGGAACAGGAGTACCCGCTGGCAGATCGACAGCAGGCGGCGGTAGATCCGGCCCGGGACATCCTAAAAGAAGAGGAGGTTCAAGATCCGGAGGCAGACACAATCAGAACAATTGGAAAAAGTCTGAGCCCAAGGATGAAAACGATGCCGAAGAACAAATCGAACTCGAAGGCGTCATCAGTTCCGTACTTGCAGGCACTATGTTCCGCGTCAAATTGCCAAGTGGCCACGAAGTCCTCGCCCACATCTCCGGCAAAATGCGCAAGCGTTTTATCCGTCTCGTCGTCGGAGATAAAGTCCGCATGGAAATGTCTCCCTATGACACGACGAAAGCCCGTATTACGTTCCGAATCGGTTAATTCCCTTCTCCTTGCCTATTTCCCTGATCTTTCCGAAACGTCCGCATCACACTGCGGGCGTTTTTTTGTAGATTTTCCCAGACTTTTCTGCATGATCGGAAACGATGAAAGTATGTAGTTGCCAAGAAATGCAGGTCGCCGAACAACAATTGATCGCGTCAGGCACACCCGCGCTGGATCTCATGAACCAGGCCGCACGAAACATCGCCGAAGCCATCATCCGTTTCTATCCCCAACCCGGCCTATGCATCGCCTTCACCGGAAAAGGCAATAACGGAGGCGATGCCATCGCCGTATTGAACATTCTGCAACAATGCGGATGGGAAGCCGATATCGCCCATCCCTACCCCACCGAAGAATGGGGAGAACTCGCACGGCTCCAGCTTTCGCGCCTATCCCGTCCTTTGTGGAAGAAGGAAACCCATCCCTCCGGCCGGGAATTCCCCCATATCCTCCTGCTGGACGGCCTTCTAGGACTGGGAGCCAAAGGAGACTTACGGCCTGAAATTGCCGCCTGCTGCCGTACCATCAACCGCATGAGACAATCCTCCAACGCCTTCCACACCTGGGCTATCGACCTTCCCACGGGAATCGATGGCGACACCGGTGAAGTCTCGGATGACGCCGTTGTCGCAGACCATACATCAGTCATCGGAGGAGTTAAACAGGGACTCCTCGCCGACAGTGCCACATCGTACGCCGGGCGTCTCGTTTCCATCCCCATGGACGGGCTGGAACTCCCGGACTCCTGCAGCGAACGTATCCTGATTGACTCCTATCTGCTACGCCGATTCCCGATCCACCGTCCCTACGAACTCTTTAAAAACCAGGCAGGACATGTTGCCGTCATCGCCGGATCGTACAGCATGCCGGGTGCCGCCAGACTGTGTTCCGAAGCAGCTCTGCGGGCAGGAGCCGGACTCGTAACCCTCTTCGTCACGGAAGAACTTTACCCGATTCTCGCCCCGGCACTTCCTCCGGAAATCATGATCAAGCCAGTCTCCGGTTTCGATCAATGCGAACCGGATCATTACCAAACACTTCTCATCGGCCCCGGATTGGGAACTATTTCCGAAAAAAACGCCCGGATCATCCACGGCTTCATCCGAGAATTCCAAGGAACCATCGTTCTGGATGCCGATGGCCTCAACTGTGCCGCACGGGAAAACTGGACGCTCGGCCCCAATGTCCTGGCAACCCCGCATCCCGGTGAAATGAAACGCCTGCTTCATACAGACACCTCCTGCCTCACCCGGGAAGAAATTGCCCGGGAATTCACCCGACGTCACGAAGCAGCCCTTATTTATAAAGGAGCCCGCTCCATTGTCACTGCATCCGGAGCCCCTGTTTTCTACAACTCGTCAGGCGGACCGGCCATGGCAACAGCCGGACAGGGCGATGTCCTGGCAGGAGTCTGCGCCGGGTGGTGCGCACAGGGCCTGGCACCCGTCCAATCCGCCCTGCTCTCCACCTACCTCTGCGGATGCGCTTCGGAAATCCTCCTGGCAACCGGGCGGCAAACCGAGCAAACCCTTTGTGCGGGCGACACCCTCCGCGCCCTGCCCCTTGCCATCCGTTCCATCTCCGAAGCCTCCCTGCCATGAGTCCTAAACTTCAAGACCTCCCCGACGAATTCCTACCTCGGGAAAAACTTGTCCGCCATGGAAGAGAATCCCTCTCCGCATCCGAACTCATCGCCATTCTTTTGCGGACCGGCACGGCCGGATGCAACGTTCTCGATGTCTCGGCAGAGCTCATCCGCCAAGCGGGATCGCTCGATGCCCTCGCACGCATGGAAGCTTCAGACATCAGCGGGCTAATCAAAGGCATCGGTTCAGCCAAGGCAGCCACCCTGGCCGCCGCCTTCGAGCTGGGAGCTCGGGCCATCCAGGAAGCTTCCAGCCGCATCCCCCTATCCAGCCCCGATGCAGTCTATGACTACCTCATCAAAGATACCCGCCGCCTGGATCAGGAAGGGGTTTTCGTCCTCCTGCTCGACACTCGCTCGTGCATCATCCGGAAATGTACCATCTCCCTCGGCTCCCTCAACGAATCCATCGCACACCCGCGTGACATCCTCCGCCCCGCCATTGTTCATCAGGCCCACGCATTCATTCTCGCCCACAACCACCCAAGCGGCAATCCGGCTCCCAGCAGAGCCGACGACCAGACAACAACCCGTATCGCCGATGCCGCCCAACTACTCGGTATTCAATTCTACGACCACATCATCATGGGAACCCCCACTTCGCTAATGCCCCGCAATTATTATAGTTACAAAGCCAGCGGCATGCTCGGCAAGCATACTTCCCGACATTGAAAATTCATTGCCGCCTCGGTTACAAAACAAAAAAAACTCTATCTACCAGCAACAAAAAGGGCCGGTCTTTCACCCGGCCCGGATCGCTAGCGGATTTGATCACTTTCCAACCAGCAAGGGGACAAGATGATCCTTGTCATTCATGAAAGTAACCTTGCTCGGATATTTGGCAATGAAGGCATCGTATTTATCTGCTACAATGACAAAATTGAACTGATTCGGACCGGTAAATTGGATACGTCCCCCTGTCGTATAATAGGCAGACACTTCCGATGGCATCTCGACTCCTCCCACAATTCCTTCAAGGATACCTGCCGTTAATTCGTTTTTGTTGTCTGTATTGTTGTTCATAGTATGTATGAGCAAATGGGGTTTATGTCATAGCGTAACGAATCAAGAAGGGAAAAGTTACTCCTTGGCATTACAGAAAAACCCCTTGCAGTATCTAGCATTTGCAAGGGGTTTCTCAAGTATTTTGGCGGAGAGAGAGGGATTCGAACCCTCGGTACGGTCTCCCGCACGTTCGATTTCGAGTCGAGTGCCTTAAACCAACTCAGCCATCTCTCCGCGTAACGGCAAGTTACCTACTATAAAGTTCGGCACGTGTAAAGCACCTATTCACAGGGAATGGACGAATCGTAAGATCATGTCCGGATTTCTGCATGATTTTGAAATATTTCCATGAAAAACAACGTATTCGTATACCGTGAAATCTATTCTCTTTTCTTCGCTTATGATTCCAGCCTTTCTCTGTGTCTCTCCATTGGGGCATACTATGGAACAGGCACCCGCCTCTGCAATCACCATGCCGGAAAAAACGCCCCTGACTGCAGCGCAAGCACTTATTCAACGCGTTTTACCTCAACATGCAACATCGTTCATTTGCGAACTGATTCCCGATGAAGGAGGCATGGATGCCTTTGAAGTCGATGTCCGCAACAACAAAATTGTCCTCCGCGGCAATAACGGGATCAGTCTGGCAATGGCCTTCAACTGGTACCTACGCTACAATGCCATGACCAGTTATGATTGGCAGGCCATTAAGCCCCTGGAAGTCAAGGGGCCTCTGCCTTTGCCTCACGAAAAAACACGCCACGTCTGCAAAGCCAAAGAGCGTTTTTTCCTGAATTATTGTACCTACGGCTATACTTTCCCTTACACGGATGCTGCCGGCTGGCAGCGTTTTTTGGACTGGATGGCGATGAACGGAGTAAATCGCCCTCTGATTCACGGAGGACAGGAAGCGACCTGGCTACGCGTCTGGAAATCGTACGGGTTGACGGAAAAGCAGATTCTTTCCTTCTTTACGGCTCCCGCCCACCTGCCATGGCATCGAATGGCCAATATCGATAAGTGGGGTGGTCCGCTACCCATGGCCTATATTGAGGGACAGCAAAAAATCCAGGAACAAATTCTGCGAGAAGCCCGTGCTCTGGGCATGAAACCCATTCTGGCCGGGTTTGCCGGCCATGTCCCGGAAGCCCTGAAAACAATACGTCCCGATGCAAAAATTACTTCTATCCACCCTTGGGGTGGTTTCAAAAAATACAATACCTGGTTCCTTGATGCTACGGATCCCCTCTTCAACGATATTCAGAAACGTTTCCTGAACGAACAAACAGCTATGTACGGTACAGACCACCTCTATGCCGCCGATCCTTTCAATGAAATCACTCCGCCAAGCTGGGAGGCGGATTATATTGCAGGTGTCGCACAAAGTATCAGCAAGGGTATGCAAGAGGCCGATCCACAAGCCGTCTGGTACCAAATGGGATGGACATTCGATTTCATGCCCCGGTGGCAGGAGAAAAACAAGGACGGCAAAACACCTCTGGACGGCATGCTCTCCTCCCTTCCTTCAGGTAAAATGGTTCTTCTGGAATACATGGGTGAAGAACGGGAACTCTACCGTAAGACGGATCGCTTCAAGAACGCTCCCTTCATTTGGAACTTCCTGGCCAACTTCGGGGGTAATACTTATCAATATGCTCCACTGCAAAAAATTGCCGGAAGCATTGCCTCTGCCATGAAAGTGCCCAACTGCACGGGCGTCGGGTCTACTCTGGAAGGGATCGCCGCCTATCCGGTCGGCTTCGAATACACTCTGGAAGCTCCCTGGCACGCCGATGCCGCTCCGGACATGAAGGTGTGGTACGATGCCTATGCCCGCCGCAGAGCCGGCAGTAATGATCCGGCTGTCGTCAAGGGATGGAATATCCTGATCAATGAGGTCTTCAATCGTTATCCCGTCTCATACCGGGACAGAAGTTCCGTCTGCACCCGTCGGCCCGTTTTCGATCAGAAAAGCTTTGCTCAACTGCCGGATACGGCTCTCGGGGAACTCCCTCAAGTCCGGAACAAGGAGATGATGCGCAGCATGGTTCACGCTCTCCGTTCCATGCTCCAGGCTACGCAGGAAAGCAAGAACAATGATGCCTTCCGCTATGATGTCGTCAACCTGTTACGCCAGATTATTGCCTATGAAACGGACAATACGCAACCGGCTTTACTGAGCGCTTTCAAACGGGGAGACAAGGTCGAATTTGACCGTCAGGCCGACAAAATGCTCAATCTGATCCGAGACCTTGATCGACTGGTCGGCACGCGTCATGAATTCCTGACCGGAGCGTGGATCGATAAGGCGAGAACCTGGGGCAACACCCCGGAAGAAAAAGATTATTACGAAAAGAATGCTCGCCAAATTCTCACGACATGGGGAGCTCCGGGAGCCGGACTCACCGACTATGCGAAGCGTGAATGGCAAGGATTGCTCAAGGATTATTATCTCCCCCGCTGGGAAGAATTCATCAGCCGACTCCGTTCCACGATCGGAACGGACAAATCATTTGATTCCAGGGCCTTCACCAAATGGTGTATCCAGCATGAAGGACAATGGGTCGAACGAAACGGCAACGGATACCCGACAGTACCGCAAGGGGACTCCGTGCAAATAGCTACGGATATTCTGAACAAGTATTATCCGGTCCAAAACTGAGTTATTCCTGTTTTTTACTCCATTTACGCAAAAGCCGTACCCTTTCCATCTGGAAAAGAGGTACGGCTTTCAAAATTCAACGCAGTTTTTGCGTATCAACGGCGAGGTTTCGCCAGCGGGCCAAGAGTAGCTTCCGCTTCAAATCGCTGAGATTCATTCCAAGGTTTCTGCCTGGAGGTCGTACCGGGAGGAGGCTGAGGAATGCGTTCTCCTTTTTCTCCCGCATCGTTCATAATATATGTGCATGAGGAAAACGTCGCAGCAAGGAATCCCAGGCACAGGGCCGTCATTAGATGTTTGATTGCTTGGGTCATAACTTAATTGTTGATATTCCCTACCACCGCCTTCCCATGACGGCAAGACAAATCCATGAACCTGGGGACGGTAAGTCAAACAGAACTCCGGAAAGTTTAACGACGAGGAGAAACCAAGGGACCAAAAGCAGCCTTTTGTTCAAAATTCTGAATTTGATTAATCGGTTTCATCCTCTCCGTCGTTCCGGAAGGAGGTTGGGGAACGCGATCTCTATCCAAAGGATTGTCCTGACCTGTACACGATGAAAAGGCCATGCCAACAAGCCCAACGCTCAACAACATCATCAGATTCTTCATAATTAACAATTATGATTCGCTCCCGGCATATTGCAAGGAGGATCTCGCCCTCCTCTCTCGTGCTTCCAACAAAAAACCCGGCATTCTTTGCGAATGCCGGGCCGGAGAAAATATTTACGAAAACCTTGCAGAAAGATATCAGCTCTGTGGGGCAAGAAGGAACACGCGATCTCCTTCTTCCACACGGTTGCCTTTGGCCAGGGTACCGGGAACGATGTCAGCCACAGTCTGGCTTCTTTCCTTGGAAGTTACTTTCAGTTTGGCAATGTTTTTACCATTCCGCGTTACCAGAAGGATCGTGTTGGGTTCAAGCGTGCTGCTTTCGCCCGCATTGAGAACAACAAAGCCCCACTGGGGATCGACCGCCGTCACCATGTACTCCTTGGAATTCGTAGCAAACTTAGCCTTGTAAAGTTCCTGAGATTTCTGCAGATTGGCAAGCTGGAGTTCCTTTTGGGCAGCCTTCTTGCCGGAAGCTTCGATGAGGGTGTTCATTTCCTCAAGAGCGCCATTGAGTTCTTCAGTCTTCTTTTTGGCTTCTTCCATCATGGTAACCACTTCCTGCGGATCTTTCACACCGTAAGAGGCAAGCTCATCTTCTACCTGCTTGTAGAGAGCTTTTTTCTCGGTCAATTCCTTGGCAATGGCTTCCTGCTTTGTTGTCAATTCGTTGGCAATGTCCTGCTGTTTGGCGACCTCAGCCTGTCTTTCACTGCGGCTCTTCAGCCACTGATCTCTTTCTTTTTCAGCAGCTTCACGCTGGCCTTCCCTTTGGATATGCAATGCGGACTGTGTCTTGTTTTCATTAACAAGTTCCAATTTATTCTCAATCGTAGCCGTGAGTTCAGCCTTTTGATTCAGAGAGAAGTAGGTACCGGCGCCTCCAACAAGGAGCAAGAGTATTAAGAGAGCGGGTTTCATGGAAGTATGATAAAGGTAAATAGTATTAGGAAAAATTACTGGGGACGAACGGCCACTACCTGATCACCGGGGCGAATCTGAATGCCTTCAGTGAGAGAAGAGGGAATGATATCTGCAGAGGACTTACCGGTTTCTACATTGCTAACGGAGAGTTCGGCAATCTTGTTACCATCGCGAAGCACTGCCAGACGAGAACCAAGAACGATACCGGCATTGGCACCGGAATCCAGTACGACAAAGCCCCATGTATCATAGACGTTGCGGATAGAAGTCTTCAAAGAAGCCGGAGAAACATGAGCGCGCTGGTCAGACTCCAATTTGTTAAGAGCGGCAATGCCGCTGTCTATCTGACCAATCCTGGCAACGAGAGCATCACGTTTGGCAGAGGCAGCATCGACCTGAGCCTTCAATTTAGCGTTGTCTTCCTTCATGCGGTCAATCTCACGCATTGTCTCGGCAACGTTAGCCATATCCTTGCTCTTGGCCTTGATCGAGTCAAGCTGGGCAGTCATGTTTTTGAGTTCTTCTTCCTTGGGCCCCATGGCCTTGGTCATGGCGTCATTGGAAGCGATCAGTTCGTCCAGTTTTTGCTGGAGAGCCTTGCAGTCGGCTTCATAAGAATTCCTCTTCTGCGTTGCATCAGCCAATTTAGCTTCTTCGTCTGCAAGAAGCTCATTGGTCTGAGCAAGGGTTGCTTTGGCAGTATCACGTGCCTGAATTTCTGCGTTAAGGGCCTCATTATTCTTGTAGGCGAAAAAGCCACCAGCAAGCATAACGACAACGGCTGCGATTGAGATTTTGGTCCACATAGGATGAAAGAGCGTATATAGGTTTCGTAAACTCCTTACAAACTGTCATGTTGATTGGACGATTTCAACACCAAAATACAGGGGAACGATTTTTTCTTTCCTCCCGTCACTTTCGGCAGTAACAAAAAAAGTGTGATGCATCCCCTTCTCAGAGTATTCTCCTATCTGCGCAAATACCCTATTTTAGCGAGTTTACAGCTATTTTGCGCCATCATGATGACTTTGGCTCTCGTCATTTTCCCGGAAGTGACACGTTACATCACCAACACGATCGTACCTGGAAAAAAGTGGGACGAACTCTGGTTTTGGTCCGGTCTGGCACTCGGAGGCTTCCTGATCCGTGACGCATGCAACATGTGCCGCATCCTTCTCAACAATACATTTGAGCAAAAAGTCATCTTTGATCTCAGGAGCGATCTGCACGGAAAAATACAGAGGCTTCCTCTTTCCTGGTTCGATTCCCGCAGGACGGGGGACATCATGTCGCGCATCATGGAAGACGTCACCTCGATGGAGCGAGTCTTGATTGACGGGGTGGAACAAGGGCTTGTAGCATCCATTCAGGTAATCGCCATGGCGGCGGCTCTGTTTTACATCAATCCGTCGGTTGCCGTCTGGGCTACGCTCCCTCTTCCTCTGCTTCTGGCCGGTTCTCTGTTCTACTCCCGCGACAGCCACGGCAGATTCCGTGCCGAACGCGAAGCTACAGGCAATCTCAATGCCCTGCTGCACGATAATATAGCGGGAATACGCCAGGTAAAAGCCTACGCCGCAGAAGAGGAAGAGCACCGTATCTTCCGCCAGTTTTCTTCAGTCCTCAAATCCGCCACGCTACGAATCATGCGTTGCTGGGCCGTGTTCAACCCGGGTATGAGTTTCATCAGTTCCCTCGGTTTCGTCGCCGTTCTTGCCTTCGGAGGACAAGCTGTCATGAAGGGAAATCTGGACATGGGAGAATGGCTGCAATTCTTCCTGATGATGGGATTCCTCTACGAACCCCTTGCCAGACTCCACCAGCTTAACCACATCCTTCTCGGAGGCAGGGCAGCCGCCATCCGCGTCTTTGAAATTCTGGATGAAAAGGAAGAGGAAAATTCGAATGAAGGGAACCATCTTCAAATGCCTGTTCGCGGCGAAATTCTTTTCGACAACGTTTCCTTCAATTATGTGCCGGGAGTCCCTACTTTGCACCATATCAATCTTTCCATCAGGCCGGGACAAATGGTGGCCCTGGTCGGAGCTACCGGAGCCGGTAAATCAACCCTGCTTTCCCTGCTCACCCGTTTTTACGAATGCACGGACGGAGAGATCTATCTGGACGGGCAACCCCTCTCCCTTTTATCCAAAGCCAGCCTCCGCACCGCCCTGGGATACGTCACGCAGGAATCTTTCCTCTTCAACGGTACGGTACGCGAAAACATGCTCTTGGGAAAACGGAATGCCACCGACGATGAGATTTTTCAAGCGCTTGCAGCCGCCCATGCAGACGAATTCGTCCAGGCTCTGCCCGAAGGACTGGATACCAATGTCGGTGAACGCGGAATCAAACTTTCAGGCGGCGAAAAGCAACGTATTTCCATCGCCCGGGCGCTCCTGAAAAATCCCCCGATCCTTCTGCTGGACGAGGCTACAGCCAGCGTCGACACCCATACGGAAAAGCAAATCCAGCAGGCACTGGACACCCTCATGAAAGGCAGAACCTCCTTTGTCATCGCCCACAGACTTTCCACGATACGCCATGCAGACATCATCTGCGTTCTGGAACAGGGTGAAATTGTCGAACAAGGAACCCATGACGAACTTATTGCCCTCGACGGTACATATGCCTCCCTGTCGCGGAAGTCATTCCTTTCCGAACACAACACATGATTACGCATCTTCTGACAGATAGCCCCGCCGACACACTCGCCCGGTTCAACTGCCTGATTTACGATCGTAACGCCGTTTCAATCATTCCTATTGCCTGCAATAGTAACCCATGAAGAAAAACCAACGCATCCGAAATATCTTCGCAGACCCAAATAATTTGTAATTTGCTTTCCTCTTCCCGGGCTTTTCATTAACCTTGCTCACCGTGAGCTATCAGGTCTTTGCCAGAAAATACCGTCCCCTGACCTTCGACGACGTTTTGGGTCAGGATCATGTTGTCCGTACCCTGCGCAACGCCATTGAGCAGAACCGCCTGGCGCATGCCTACCTGTTCGTCGGCCCTCGCGGAACGGGGAAAACATCCACTGCACGCATCTTCGCCAAAGCGCTCAATTGTACCGGCGGTCCCCGCGTTGATTTTGATCCCAACGAGGATATTTGCCGGGAAATAGCCGAAGGGCGCAGCCTGGATGTATTGGAGATTGACGGAGCATCCAATCGCGGGATCGACCATATCCGCGACTTGCGCGACAATGTACGCTTTGCTCCTTCGCGCGGCACATTCCGCATTGTGTACATCGATGAAGTCCACATGCTCACCAAAGAATCTTTCAATGCTCTGCTGAAAACGTTGGAAGAACCTCCTCCCCACGTCAAATTTATCTTTGCAACAACCGAACCGCACAAAATTCTCCCAACAATTCTGTCCCGTTGTCAGCGTTTCGACCTACGTCCCATCCCGGCGGAAATTATCGCCGAACACCTCCTGCATATCTGTGACCTGGAGCACGTCAAACTCTCTCGCGAAGCTGCATTCGCCATTGCGAAAGTAGCCGACGGGGGGATGCGCGACGCCCAGTCCATGCTCGACCAGCTCGTCTCATTCTGCGGTAATTCCATTGAGGAAGCCCAAGTTTTGAACATTTTCGGGATCACGTCCCGCGAAACCGTCGCCACGGGCCTGGCTTTGATTTTGGAAAAGAACCTGCCTGCCCTGCTCCGCCTCGTTCAGGAACAGGCGGAAGCCGGCAGGGATATGGGACAGCTCCTCTCGGAAATCATCTCTACCGTCCGCGAAGTACTTGTCAGCAAGGTCGATACTTCCGCCTCCATCGCCTCTATTCCTCCGGAACTTCAGGAGCGCATCTCCGCCATCGTCGTAAAAACCAGGACGGACAAAATCCTTCGTCTCGTCGAGATCCTCTCTGACACGGAAGATAAGATGAGGTGGTCCACTCAGAAACGCTTGCATCTGGAAATGGGTCTCATCAAGGCAGTCCATGCCATGGCCGAAGCCAGCATCAGCGATATCATCAAAGCCATTGAAGGAGCGCCGATTCCCCACACTCCGATCGAAGTATCCTCCCCCCCCTCCTTTTCCGCTACCCAGATTCCGGCTCCCGCCCAGTCTCAGCCCGCCCCGATTGTTCCGGAGAACCGGGATGAAGATTCCCGGATACCCCAGACTCCCCAAGCGATAGATAGCCAGCTATCCCCGGTCAAACCTACTCCGGAAGAACAGACTCCTTCCATTCCGGAACAGGAGATTTCCGCTCCCGAGTCCAATAAGACAGAAGCACCGGAACCGACCAGAGAAACAATCCCGCAGGAAACCATCCCCTCTTCCGAAGATACCGCTCCCGAGCCCAATCTTTCCGAAGGGAAAACCGATAACACTCCCGACTCTCAGCCAGAAGAACCGGCAGAACCCATGCCGAAGTCATCGTCCATACCCGAACCTCTCTCGGCCTTGTCCCCAGACCCCGTCCGTCCTCCTGAAACAGATTCGATGGACGAGTCTGAAGAATTTTTGCAGGAAGATACCGGGACGGAATGCTTCATGAACAACCTGTTCACGGGAGAACCGGAACCTCTCCCCGCCAAAGAGGAGACTACTCAACCGGAAATTGAAGACACCTCTGATCGGAACGAGGACGAAGCTGCCTGGAAAGAGACCATTGTTCGCCTTTCCTCCACTTCTCCCCTCAAGGCGGGATTCATCCAGTATTCGGCTTTCCTCAGTCGCCAAGGCGGCTTCTACACCGTCGGCGTACACCCTACCGACAGCCAGGCAAGGGACACCCTGCAGCACCCCAGCCTGAAAGAACAGGCAGAAACAATCCTGACCGAATTGCTGCACTGTCCCATCACTCTCCGCGTTGAAATGAGTTCCCTCGTCCCGGAACCTCCCGAACCGGAACCCATCCCCGAACCGGAACAAAAACCCAAACCCAAGCCGCTTCCCCCGGCTCCGGAACCTCCCGTTGAAGCACCCAAGCTAGTCGACGAAGAAAAGCAGGCCGAGGACTACTACAAAGATCCCTTTATTGAAAAAGCCCTGGCCATCTTCAAAGCACGTATCATCTCCTGAAATGGTGTGCCCACCATTTTCTCCCTCCTCAATACATATCCTAACAGACCACCATGAATATCATGAAATTGATGAAACAAGCCCAGGAAATGCAGGCCGGGCTTGCCGCCGCTCAAGAAAAGCTCGCCACCGAAACTGTTGAATCGGAAGGAGCCGCCGGTAAAATCAAAGTAACGGCCACCTGCGACGGCACAATTACCTCTCTCACAATCGATCCTTCCATTCTGGATCCCAACGATGCTGAATTCCTTCAAGAACTTCTGCTTGCAACCATCCAGAACGCCATCAGCAAAGGTAAGGAAAAGGCCGCATCGGAAATGAAAAAGCTGACTGGCGGCATGGAATTGCCTCCCGGCTTCGGCATGTAAGCACCAGTTTCCCTACTGTGCCAGCTCTCTCCTCCATACCCCGCAAGAAGCACAGTAATTCAGCCTACCGCAATCTGGGGCTCCAGTGCGGCAGGCTTATGGCCTTTTTTTCTCTGTGCGGGCTGTTTCTTATCTCTTTTTCCTTTTACAAAGGATCCGACATAACAGCAATCATATCCACTATTCCCCAGTGGATATGGGCCTCAGTCCTGGGCATGCCCGCAGTCCTCGCCTGGATCTTCTTCCGTTCGAAAATCGGGTTGGTCGTTTTCCTCCTCTGGACATTGTACGGCATCACCACTCTGGATTCCCTTCCCTCCATCGCCAGAACGGGAATGAACCAGTACAAACTGCCATCTCACCCCGGCCTCCAATCGTGGCGCATCGTCACCATTGATTGCCGAGGCATGAAAAACATACCCACAGCCGCCCTGGCCAAGCTCAATGCCGATGTCATTTTCCTCCAAGGGGCCAGAGACCCGAATCAAACAGTCGAAATGGCCCTGACCCTGTTCGGCAACTCCGCCCGTGCCCGCCAAATCGGCACATGCGCCATTATTTGTTCCAACGGGGAACTCTCCCAAGTAGCGCCTATCCCCGATACGGAAAGTCTGATGGTTGACTGGATTCCCCGCCATTCCAACCTTCCTATCCGTCTAGTCAATATCAGCCTGGCCCATCGTCAGACGAAGATGAACTTCCTTCTTCCCGAACACTGGAAATACTATTCCAAACTCCGTTCTTTCCACCGGCTTGAAATCGACAACATCTTAAATGCGTTGAAAGACCAGGGAAACAAAGTCGGCAACATGCCCATCATTATGGCTGGAAACTTCAATGCGGCCCCTTCATCTTCCACATTCAAATCCATCGGCAGCAATTTTTTGGATGTTTACCGGGAAACGGGAACGGGGTTCGGAGCAACGACTCCGGCACAATTTCCCATCCTGCGCCAAAACAGGATTTTCACGACGTCCCCTCTGCTGCCTATCCATTCAGACACGGTCACCATCCCCGGAGCCATCCACAAAGCCGTTGTTTCCGATATCTCCAAACATTGACAAGGATAACACGCGGTTTCCTTCACCAACCGTTCAGTCTTCGTCGATAATCATGCTCCGGAGAGAGGAAATAAAGTCGGACTCTTCCTCGGGAGTTATCTCTTGCTCCATGATCTCCTCCCAGGTTTCGTAAATGTAGAGATCTTCCGGGATTTCTCCGATAAATGATGAACGACGACACGGCATGCGATCTCCATACCGGAGGCGAGTCGAACAAAAAGTCATCATCAGGCGTTCCTGGGCACGCGTAATACCGACGTAAAGAAGGCGTCTCTCTTCATCGCAATTTCCGTCTTCAAGAGAACGTTTGTGAGGCAGAATCCCTTCTTCGAGACCAACAAGGTAGACAATCGGAAATTCGAGACCCTTGGAGGCATGCATGGTAATCAGGCATACACCGGCCTTGTTTTCTACATCGTCATCATCATCGTCCTGATCAAGAGAGACCTTGGCCAGATAGTCGGTCAGGTTTTTACCGGGCTCCCAGTAGCGTCTGAGGTCGGCCTTGACGTCCCCGATCCCTATGAGACGTTTCTGCTCCTCGTTCTCCGTCTTGCAACTGCGGCAAACATAACCTTCATAGCCGGTCTCCTCAATCAATTCCGCAAGAAGATCGCCAAAGTCCTGTTCGCTAGCGGCAAACAAGGTTGCATATTTATCAACCAGACGACAGAATTCCTGGACGCTGTTACGCACGCGAGTCGAAAACTGCGACAACAGTTCTTCATCATTCAAGGCTTCCCAGACGCTCTGTTCGTGTTCCCGGCTCCAGTCGATTGCAAGATGTGCCGTCGTTTCACTGATGCCGCGTGGCGGAGTATTGAGAACGCGCAGGAGGTGCAAATCCGCCTTAGGATTGTCCATCAACCCCAGATAGGCAATCAAATCCTTCACCTCTTTGCGGTCGAAGAAGCTTTGGGTGCCCACCATTCTATACGGGATTTTATGTTCTCGAAGGGTTTGCTCGATAATACGGCTCTGTGTATTGGCCCTGAAAAGGATGGCAAAATCCTCCCAGTTCCTGTTCTCGCGGCGGCGTATCGTTTCGAGATCCGTGACAATAAATTCCGCTTCTTCCGCATCCCCCGGCATGGAAATGAGCCTGACAGGTTCACCATTGCCCTTGTGGGCGTACAAGGTTTTCTCACGGCGCCCGAGGTTATGCTTGATCAAAGCATTTGCAGCATTAAGAATCGGCGCCGTACAACGGTAATTCTCCTCCAGCTTGATCACGGTAGGATTGGGGAAGAAACGTTCGAAATCCAGAATATTACTGATCTGCGCACCGCGCCACCCGTAGATGGATTGGTCGTCGTCCCCCACGACGCAAACGTTATGTTCCGGTCCGACAAGCTGCTTGAGAAGGCTCATTTGCAGGCTGTTGGTATCCTGGAATTCGTCCACCGTAATGTAGCGGAACCTGCTCCTCCAGGCTTCACGGACATCGGGATATTCCCGCAGGATCTTCTCCGCCATAATCAACAGGTCGTCAAAGTCCACCGCATTCTGGGCAATCAGTTCCCGCTGGTACGAAGATGCAATCGTCGCCAGCAAATCATCCTTGATAGAATCGATATTGAGACCGGCATTCTTCACTGAGCTCATGGCTGCCAGTACATCCTTGGGCTCCACCTTTTCTTTTCTCCCGCCATGCCTCACGATCAACTGGCGCAACAGCCCCACCTGATCGCTACCGGCATAAATCGTAAAATTTTCCTTATAGCCCAGTTTCCCGATATCCTCGCGCAGGATACGCGTACACAGGGAGTGGAACGTGCTGATCATCATGGCTCGGGCGGCTTTGCGCGCGACCATCTGGCCAATGCGTTCACGCATTTCATTGGCAGCCTTGTTTGTAAACGTAACAGCCAGGATATTGCGTCCCGGAATACCATGTTCCACCATATGAGAGATACGGCACGTCACCGTACGCGTCTTGCCGGTACCGGCTCCGGCAAGAATAAGCACCGGGCCATTTAACGTAACGACGGCCTGTCTTTGCGCCCGGTTCAAGCTGTCGAGAGAAAATGACGATGCCATGGTATTTCAATTATCCGTTTCGGTCTTCAACAGGATTAAAAATCATTCCCGGATCAAGGGGGCGACCTGCAGCAAATTGCGCCACCGACATACGCTTGCCGCCATCCGGCTGGACGGCAGGCACCAAAAGTGCCCCTTCCGCACAAGCAACGAGGAGACCATGCTCTCCAATCGAGAGGATCTCACCTGGCACGCCACGGCTTTCCTTTTTGACTTTTGCACAGGGGAAAAGTTTCAATGTCTTGATCCTGCCCTTGCGATCCCTGAACAAGGTGTACGTACCCGGCCAGGGATCATATGCACGCATGGCGCGTTCAATTTCCACGGCCGACAGATTCCAGTCAATCAATCCGTCAGATCTCTGCAATTTGGGAGCATACGTCGCCAGATATTCGTTCTGGCGCGTTCGCGTAGCCGTTCCGGATTCGATAGAATGGATCACGTCCATCAGCACATCGGGGGCCAGATTCGCGAGAACATCATGCATCATCCCGCAGGTTTCCTTGCCCATCAGAGGAAGCGACACGGACTTGATGATATCCCCGGCGTCCAGTTTGCGAACCATATGCATAATCGTCACCCCCGTGGAGGAGTCTCCTTCCTTAATGGCGGCGGCGATACAGGACGCGCCACGGTGCCGCGGCAAGATCGATGCATGGGCATTGATGCAGCCCAGAGGGGGCATGGAGATCACTTCCTCGGAGAGAATCTGTCCATAAGCCATCACAACGATAAGGTCCGGCTTCAACTCCGCCAGCGCTTGGACAGCCTCCGGCTTTCGAAGCGATTCTGGTTGCAAGACAGGAACATCCGCATCCTCGGCCATCACTTTGAGTGCAGGCGGAGTCATGACCTGATGCCGTCCGACAGGACGATCCGGCTGCGTCACGAGACCAACGACATTGGACTTGTTCAATAACCGGCGGAATGAAGGCAATGCGATATTGCCAGTTCCCATGAATACGATGCGCATGAGGGTGAGATTGCCGTGTGACCCAACATTGGTCAACGGCTAAGTCGCAAAGACAGTCATTTTTACTCGGTCACCGGCTCGGCAATCGGGATATTCTCGTAGTTTCTGTCGTATTCGACCGGAACATTCCGTTCCTGAATCAAGTTGATTTTTCTTATCTTACGGTGCGTCTTCCGGGCATTTTGCTGGATCATCAGGAAATTTTCCACCTGTCGTTCCGTATCATACACCCCGAAAACCGCTTCACATCCATCTTCGAACTCAACCAGATAAGACCATTCGTTACGAATGCTGATTCTACTGAGCTTGGAGATGAATTCGGACTTTTCACGACGGATCAACACGATCAAATCCACGGCACGGTCCAGAATTTCCACCTTTTCTCCCGGAGAAATCTCACCTTCGTCCGGCGTCGGCACGGACAGTATCGGGCAATCCATATAGTCTTTGTGAATTTCCTTATGGCAAGGAAACACCACACCATCGGCATCCACAAACATACCGTGTTCAACATCATGGGAACGGATGCCCAGCTTGGGGCAGTCAAGCCAGGCAATAGGCACCCGGGCATCGATCTCCACACACAATGTAGACGGGAGTTCCCGGCGGACGGTCGCCTTTCTGATGGCAGGAAAAGCCATCAGTTTCTGTTCCAAGGCATCCACATCCAACGATAGCAGCACCTCCTTGCCCTGCAGCCCCATCAGCTGCAGTACTTGATCCTCAAGAATAACCCCATTTGTTTTGAGTTCCAGTTCCTTAAAGGAAAGTCCATCATACCTGGAGATATAATTGGACCACAGGAACCTAATACTCCATGCCAAGGCAAAGAAAATCACCAGAAGCGTCAGCACAGAAACGAGCCGACGGCCAAAACGCTTCCAAAAACGCGGACGAAAGCCTTTTTTAATCAACTCCTTTTCCAAAGCCCGCATTTCCTCGCGCTTGCTTCCCGGTTGGATACAAGTTGTGGATTTGCGGGCCATGGATCAAAGTAGAATGGTATAAGGCAACGGATCGGGTCACCCCCGGCTTGTCGCCAGTGAAATTTCTGCGATACGCTCACAAAGAGCCTCATAGGACAATCCGATCTCACCAGCGGCCTTAGGCAGAAGGCTGGAGGAAGTCATCCCCGGAATCGTGTTGATTTCCAGCACAAAAGGCTTCTGGTCTGAATCGCGCAACATCACATCGACCCTGCCATAAACTTCCACTCCTACCGCTTTGTATGCGGCCAGGGCGGCCTCCTGTACGGCAAGCGTAGCCTCCTTGGAAATATCGGCCGGACAAATGTAATCCGTACCGCCTCCCATATTCATCCACGGATACTTGTTCTTCAGATCATAAAACCCGGAACGCGGACAGATGTGGACGACAGGCAGAGCCACGCCGTCCAGGATACCTACCGTCAGTTCCTTGCCCTGGATAAATTCTTCCACGAGGATGGCCGTACCATGCTGAACGACTTCTTCCATCGCCGGCAGCAAATCCTCCTGCTTATGGACAATATGAACACCTACGCTGGATCCTTCGCAAGCCGGCTTGATCACCAGGGGTAATGGAAGAGTAGGCAACACAAGCCCATCGGAACAATCCAGAATCTCACAAGCGGGGGTCGGAACTCCCGCTTCCATGAAAACCTCCTTGGATTTCACCTTGTCGAAGGCAATCTCACTAGTTCTGACACCCGCTCCCGTGTAAGGCATTCCTCTGGCTTCCAATGTTCTTTGCAACGAACCGTCTTCGCCGAAAGTCCCGTGGATCACGTTGTAAGCCAGCTCCGTCCCTTCGGGCAGGACAAAGTCCGGCGTCCGGACATCCACTTCCGTCACGTGCGTAAACCCGCCATCCCGCAAAGCACCCGCCACAGCCCGGCCGGAAACGAGGGAAACTTCCCGTTCAGCTCCCGGACCGCCAATCAGGACAGCAATTCTTGTATCTTTCGAAAGATTCATAACCGTAGTATTTATACGCTAAAATTGTGGTTCTCTATCGCCGATGACCTGGGCTTCGCTTTTCAATTCGATTCCACGTTCCTCTTTGGCTTTCGCACGAATCAGATCAATCAGTTCCGTCACATCAGTCGCCAGGGCATGCCCCCGGTTGACGATAAAGTTGGCATGGACATCAGATACGCAGGCATCACCTACGCAGGCCCCCTTGAGGCCGAGTTCTTCAATCAGACGACCGGCAGGGATTCCCTCCGGGTTCTTGAACACGCACCCTGCGCTAGCACCGAGAGGCTGTGAGATTTTCCTCTTTTCACGGTTTTTTTCAACCATCTTTTGCATAGCCTCCGTATCCGGACCTGTCGTTCCCCGGAAGGTCGCCTGCAGAACAAGGCTCGTCACAAACTCGGGAATCATTCTGTACTCGGCCACCATGTCTTCCTTCCTGTGCTCCCGGATTTCTCCGTCGTCATCCAGGCAGATGGCAGACACGAATCTGCTCCACATGTCGGCCCCCATAGCTCCAGCGTTCATGCGAAGACTACCCCCGACACTACCTGGAATGCCATCCATCCACTCAAATCCGGAAATACCGGCCTGGATGGCTACGGTTGCCAGCTTTTTCAAACGCACACCGACACCGGCGGTAATCGTCTTGTCCGGGTTCAGAGCAATAGCATCGAATTCCCCCCCGAAGGGATGAATGACGGCTCCACGGATTCCTCCTTCGCGCACAATGACATTGGAGCCGCGCCCCAGCATGCGAACAGGGATACTCCGTTCACGGCAATAGTTGACGACTTCGCGCATAGCAGTCACACTCTCCGGTTCCATCCAATACTGGGCGCATCCGCCAACTCCCATCGTAGTATGACGACGCATAGGCTCATACAGACAACCATGGATATCCGGGCCTCCAAAACGTAACATATCTTCCAGAATGGCCAGGTCCGCAGCAATTCTCGTACCGCATTCATGGACATTGCCGGCCCCCAAAGTAATCAGAAGATCCCCGGGCCGGAGGAAGTTGCCCACGGCATGGTGAGCCGTCGCCAGATCTGGAAGGAACTCCGTACCTGTCGGCCCGTTACGGTGGATAGCATCCACGATCGTCTGACCGCTAATACCTTCGATCGGAAGTTCGCTCGCGGGGTAGACATCGGCTACGAATACTTGGTCGGCATTCTGCAGAACCTTCCCGAAATCATCATGAAGCATCTTCGTACGCGAATAACGATGAGGCTGGAACAACACGACAAGACGCTTGGGATTCAGAGAGCGGGCTGTCTGCAAAGTCGCGGCAATCTCCGTGGGGTGATGACCGTAATCGTCCACAATGCGGTAGGAAGGGGACAGATACTTGGTCTCAAACCTTCTCTTAGCCCCTGCAAATGAGGCAAGACCGCGCGTGATCGAATCAAAATCCACACCGGCCTCACGTGCAAATGCAATCGCGGCCAAAGCATTGAGGACATTATGTCTTCCTGGAATGCCCAACTCAACACGACCGATTACCTCACCTCGGAACTCGACGGTAAAGGCCGTATGTCCGCGCATTTCATGGACATCGGTCGCAATGTAATCCGCATCCGACCATCCATATCCGATCGCATTCGGATACTTGGAACATACGCTGCGGGCGCCGGCATCTGCGGCACAATAAAAAATACATCCCCTCGTTTGTCGGCACAAGCGATCAAACACGCTCTTAATGTGATCCAAATCGCGGTAAAAGTCGAGGTGCTCGGCTTCCACATTCAAAACGATAGAATGTTCGGGAATGTAATTGACGAGAGTTCCGTCGCTTTCATCTCCTTCAGCGACAAGGTATTCGCTGTTTTCATTCCAGTGGGCATTGGCACCCAGAACGGGGATTTCTGCTCCGACGTAATGGCAGGGCCTCATGCGCCCCTCGCGAAGCAAATGGGCAGATAATGAAGAAGTCGTCGTTTTCCCGTGCGTACCGGAAACGATGACGCCTTTCTTGGCATTCAAGACAGCGGCCAGGCATTCGGCACGGCGGTAACAAGGAATGCCTTTCTCCCGGGCAGCGCTGAATGTAGCATTTTCCGGGCGGATAGCACTGGAGTAGATAACCATTTCCACTCCGTCGAGAACAACTGACGTATGAGGAGTCGAGAAAATCAGCCCCAAACCTTGGAGACGTTCCGTTTCCGCACTGGTTACCCTATCGGAACCACTCACCTGATGCCCCATCTCCAGAAGGATCAAAGCCAGACCGGACATACCGGATCCGGCTACGCCAATCAAGTGGATCCGGGCGGGATGATCACGATCCAAAAGCCTTTTTCTCAATTCATCAATCATTCTTCTCTGGGGCATTATTGTTTTCAACCACGGCAACGATGCGGTCGGCGGCATCGGGAACATCAAGCCGCTTTGCGGCGGACTCCATCTCGCACAGGAGCTTGTCATCCGTCAACAATTCTTTCAAAAATCCGACAATCGTTTCACTCGTCAGCGATTCTTCACGACAAACACGAGCAGCCTTGTGGGATGAAAAGACCCGGGCATTATGAGCCTGGTGGTCATCAGCGGCAAATGGATACGGAACCAGCAGGGATGTTTTTCCGATATGGGCCAGTTCCGTTAAACTGGAAGCCCCCGAACGCGAAATCACCACATCCGCCGCGCTATACGCCGCCCCCATGCAGGAACAGAAGGCCATCAGGTGAACATTGTCCAATCCCGCACACATTTCCTTGACCCGTTCATAATCAGACGTCCCCGTAATCACGAGAAATTCGCACAAATCACGGCATTCTCCGGCAGCTTCAATCGTCAAGGTATTGAGATTGCGTGCCCCCTGGGAACCGCCCATCGCCAAAACGAGTTTCCCCTTGGGACGAAAACCGAGTTGTTCGTAAGCTTGTTCCCTGGGAAGGACTTTTTCCAGTTCCATTCTGACGGGAGTACCCGTCACGATAGATTTTCCTTTGTCGAAATAGTGACACGCCTCCTCCATCCCCAGCAGGACATTGTCACACCACCGGGAGGTCATCCGGTTCGCTTTTCCGGGCAGGGCATTGGAATCGTGGACATACGTCCTCAATCCCATTCTCTTACCAATCACGACCGGAGGCATAGAAGTAAAACCGCCCATGCCGACGACGACATCTGCCTGCACTTCCTTCAATATAGCCTTACAACTGCGCCATGTCTTCCACATGAGGAAGAAAAACTTGAACATGCCGATCGAAGGGATCTTAGGCATGGCGACGGCTTCCACCGTCTTGAAATCCAAATCCCCATATTGTTCCGTCGCCTGGGCATCGACTTTCTTGCGGGAAATGAGCAGAGTCACCCGATATCCCTTCTTTTTCAGTATCTGCGCGACGGCAATACCAGGGAACAGATGGCCCCCGGTTCCTCCGCAGGCTATCACGACACTTAGATTTTTTCCTTGGCTCTCATTCATAATCTTAGGTCTACGGATCTGTCATCTCTTCTCGAAAATTCATACGCAGGAGGCGGCGTATAAGAATGCCTCTGGATACTCGTCAACATACCGATGGCTCCCAGTGTAAAAATCAAGTTCGTCCCGCCAAAACTGATAAATGGCAAAGGAAGGCCGGAATTGGGCAAGGCAGCCGTCACCACAGCGATATTCAACATGGCCGGACAAAAAACAAGAGCAACAATGCCCACCGCCAGCAAGCGACCGTAACGGTCGTTCGTCTGCATGGCCACGGACATGCCGGCAAAAGCAAACAGGGAAAAACACAACAGCACGGTCATCGTGCCGATCAACCCGAATTCCTCGCCCAAAGGAGCAAAAATAAAATCGGTATGAGCAAAAGGAAGTGTTCCATGCTTTTCCACGCTATTACCAAGACCAATCCCTTCAATACCACCGCGCTGCATTCCCAGCATCGCCCGGAATTGCTGAAGTCCCGCTCCGTCACTATAAGCGGCCAAATCCGTCCAGGCTCTAATACGCTCCAACCGGTTGGCGTTGGTCTGCACCATGTAGTAAAGACCTCCGAATCCGACTACAATTGTCCCCAACAGATACCAGACATTGGCTCCAGCGGCAAACATGACGCATAATCCGGCAACTCCCAAAGCCGAGGCAGTCCCCATATCCTTTTCAAAAAAGATCAACAACAAGGGAATACCGAATAGAATGCCCGGCTTGATGAACCCGCCAATAAACTTGGAAGCGACATCCCGGTGCAAGGCATACCAGTGAGCCAGTAGCATCATCGTACAGATCTTAGCACATTCACTCGGCTGGAACTGGATGCCGAGGTTAATCCAGCGGCGTTCCCCGTTAATCTCCCGACCAATGCCGGGGACATAGCACAATGCCAGCAACAAGCAGGCAAATCCGATAATTAGCCAGATATATTTGCGGAAGAACTCATAATTCATGCGAGCCAACAGAAGAGCTCCAATCAAACCGAAACCGGAGAAGAGCATCTGTTTGTACAACATTCCGTATTGATCGTCCTCGGGTTCAACCCAAACTCCCGTACTGGCAACCATCACCAGTCCTACCACAAGCAGGACAATGACAGAAAACCAAACAAGAATAATGCTGACCTTGGATGACATGAAAAAGTTCCGTAAAACAGTTTTTTATTGCTTGGGGATTTTAATCTCCTGTCCAATCTTCACCTTGCGGGGATCGGTAATGTTGTTGTATTTTTGGAGAGAAGCCACGCTCACCTTGTACTGCCGGGCAACCTTGGACAAAGTATCGCCTCTTTTCATGACATAAACGACATCGGCATTGCGAATTGCTTCTTCCTGACGCGCTTGGATCACTTTTTCACGTTCTCCCGGCTTCATGGGAATCACAAGAGTTGCTCCACTTGCGAGAACAGCACCGGGGTTGACGGTTTTGAGGCCTTCAACCGTGCAGTTATTATCCCTGGCAATACTTTCCCAGGTATCCCCCGTTGCGATGATATGACGGGCAGGGCCAGGTTCGATCACGGCAACCGAACCGGACGAAACCGGCTGATCATTCCGAGGAACAGTTGGAGCCGACACTGCCGGACGATTCGAGGCAACGGACGGCTGAACCACCTGTCCGCCCGATGTTCCATCCACGGGCAGGGCAAGAGGGATTTGCTCTTGTCCGGAGGAAGAATGCGGCTGGGATACGGCAGGAGGAACTTCCGCCATAGAATTCTTATCTGTGATCAGAGGTGCCCCGGTCGGAGTTTGCGTCTGGGCTGTCGTCTGTTGCTGCTGAAGCGGCTGGTTTTGCTGAGGCTGCTCCTGCGTCTGGGTAGCCGTATTCTGGGCAACGGGAATATTGACCCGGGTTTCGGCTTCGTCTTTCTTCAAGGAACCGCGCAACCAGACGCCGCCGATCACGATCAAGTGGATGAGCAACACGCCCACCAGAATACGCACAATCGTGCTGCTGGGAGTATCGTCCTCAAACTCGGAAATACGGCTTCGGTAACGGGTTACCTTGCCCTGAAACATTTTGGAAAATCCCCTTTTCGGGGGAACCCTTTTAACAACAGTCCTATCTTTGGATGTGTTCTTGTGCATGGAAATCGTGTTTCTACTGTTGAGAGGTTAATGCTAATACGGCGGTCCGGAATACCTGTCCGCGTTGGACGTATCCGGTAAACATATCAAATGAAGAGGTTCCCGGGGAAAACAAAACAATGTCTCCCGGCTGTGCAAGTTTCTGAGCCCGCCGGACGCAGGCTTCGACATCGCTTTCCCGGTAAGTAGGAACGACCGGAGAAAACTCAGAATACAACTGTTCCCGGATCTGCCCGAATACAACTGCCGCACGGACTTTTTCACGGAGTAAGGGGAGCAGCGACACATAATCCAGCCCCTTGTCTTTGCCTCCGGCAATCAACACCACAGGCGCTTTCTGCGACTTGATCGCCGCCACAAGAGCATGCAGATTGGTCGCCTTGGAATCATTCAGCCACATCACTCCGTCCAGATAACGAACCAATTCGCAACGGTGTCCAGGAGGTGTAAATCCGCGGATGGCGGCAAGGATAACGTCCTCATCCACACCCAGCGCACGGCAGGCCAGAAAGGCAGCCATCACGTTCTCCGTGTTGTGCGTCTGATTCATCAGGGTTTCCGTAAGATCCACGACAATGGAATCGCTTTCCATAACGACACCGTCGCGGCAGGTCAGCGTTGCAGGCAAACCTTCCGTAGAGAAAGTCAGCGTACGGGCTTTCAGTGCCGGGAGATTTTCTCCGGCACGGACGACAGCCCAGTCGGCTTCCGTCTGATTATCGAATATGTGCAATTTGTCGTTGCGGTAATCCTCAACGGATCGATACCGGTCCATGTGGTCCGGAGCAAAATTCAGCCAGACGGCCACATCGGGGTGGAAATCGCGGATACCGGCCAACTGGAACGAACTCGATTCCAATGCCAGAACTTCCGGTATTTCGTCCCGCAAAAGCAATTCCGAAACCGGGATCCCGTAGTTACCGCAAGCTACGGCTTTCAACCCGGCGGAAAGCAGAATTTTCTCAATCAGCGCCGTCGTCGTCGTTTTGCCATTCGTACCGGTAATGGCAATAATGCGGCCTTGGTAAAAACGGGCGGAAAATTCAAATTCTCCAATACATTCTCCGGCACGGCTGGAAAAAGCCAAGGCAAATGGGCAGTCGGGTTCCACTCCGGGAGACATGACCACCAAATCAGCGCCAAAGCGTTCGGCGTCCTCATTTCCGGCATGTTCGACCAACGGTACAATTTCATGCCACTCACTCACGGAAGCAGAATCAAAAACGCACACATCCGCACCCCGGCTCTTGGCCAGAAGTGCGGCGGCTTTTCCACTACGGCCCGCGCCGAGCACGGCAACCTTTAACGATTGAAGATTCATGGAATTATTGAATAACGATACAAGTTAAACCGATTATGGCCAGAATCAGCCCGATCATCCAGAAGCGGACGATAACCTGCGTTTCCTTCCAGCCTCCCAATTCGAAGTGATGATGGATAGGAGCCATCCTGAAAATGCGTTTCCCACGCGATTTGAAGCTGGCCACCTGCAAAACGACGGATGTGGCTTCCATCACAAAAACCCCGCCAATAACAACAAACAACAATTCCTGAGCCGTACAAATGGCCGCCATACCCAATGCACCTCCAATCGCAAGAGATCCCGTATCTCCCATGAAAACCCTGGCCGGATAACAGTTATACCACAGAAAGCCCAGGCAAGCTCCGACAAGAGCCATCATCATCACGCTCATTTCCAGCACCATCGGGTGATTTGGCAAGTGGGAAAACGATGCAGCCAGAGGAGGATACCCCACAATAACGGCAATCATGGCATAGGCAACGCCCGCCGTAACCGCACAACCTGATGCCAATCCGTCCAAACCATCCGTGAGATTGACAGCGTTGGATGCCGATACCAGTACCAGGGCGCAAAACGGTATGCAAAGCCAGCCCATGTCGATAGCTCCGTAAAACGGGATATAGAGCTGACTGATCAGTTCGGGATAAGGGAGACGGGAACCGGCATCGGGCCAGACATACAGGAAAGCGGCAGCTAGTAAACTCACACCCCACTGGTATGCCAGCTTCACCCGGGCGGAAACACCGTCCGAGTTCTTCTTCTTAACCTTCATGTAATCATCCCAAAATCCCAATCCACCCAAAGCCAGCATCACCGCCATACTGGTGCCCAACACACTGTTCCATTCCGCACACAGAATAGTTGCCAGCAGGGTTCCTCCCAGAATCAGGACACCGCCCATTGTCGGAGTCCCGGCTTTGGCCCCGTGCAATTCCGCCAGTTTATGAACTTCTTCCGCCGTACGGATCGGTTGTCCGACCTTCAGGGAAATTAACTCGCGTATGACGCGAGGACCGACGAGGATGACGAACAAGAAAGAAATCGCACAAGCCAGCAAAGAACGAGTCAGAGGACTTCCCATGAAGTCCGATCCGGCAAAAGTGATTTGAATGAGAGATGAAGTCATGGTTGGTCACTGAAAATTTGGTTCATTACAAGTTCCATGCTGGAAGAGCGGCTCCCTTTGAACAAAACGGTATCCCCAGGTAAGATTTGGTCTTTCAGCCACGCGGCGGCGGCTTCACGGGTATCGAACTGTACGGACACGGGCATATCACGGGCGGCTTCCGCCATGCCGGACATTTCCGGACCGACGCAAACCAATGCGTCCAAACCACATTGTGCAGCATGCTCGCCGACACGGCGGTGGGCTTCATCGGCAAAGTCGCCCAACTCTCCCATCCTGCCAAGAACAGCCCAGCGGCGTCCCTTCACCCCATTCATCATAGACAGGGTATCCAAGGCGGCAACCATGGATTCCGGATTGGCATTGTAGGTGTCATCCACGACAAGAACCCCGCGGTCGACAAAACATCTCAGGCGCCCTCCTGTCAATGAGGCTTCGGCAAGCCCTCTGGCAATCGCATCCGCCTCCATTCCGAGAAACCAACCCGTTGCCGCAGCCAGCAGAGAATTGGACACCATATGGCGGCCATGGACATTCAACCGCACTTCCCGGCGGCAGAATCCGTCAATAACCAAGGTATAGCGCGACCCATGTTCATCAAAGGAAACATTTTCCGCCCGGACATCGCCCATTCCTATCCCGACGGCAATGCAACGAGCCTTCGTCGAGGAACGAATCAACCGGGCATAATCGCAATCCGCCGGATAAATCATGGCACCGTCTTCAGGCAAGCTCCGCGCCAACGTACATTTTTCTTCCGCAATGGCGTCCCGGGAACCGAGAAATTCAATATGGGCCGAACCAATCGACGAAATCAAGCCGACGAAGGGGCGGGTCATCGCACACAAAGGAGACAATTCCCCTGCGTGGTTCATCCCCATCTCCCAAATGGCGGCGGTATCCTGAGGAGATCCCTTCAAAATGCTGAGAGGAACGCCGATATGGTTGTTGAAATTACCCTTCGTCGCCGTCACCCGGAAAGCCTGGGAAAGGACTCCAAGAGTCAGATCTTTCGTCGATGTTTTACCACTGGAACCTGTCACGCCGACGACCACCAGCGAAGACAGGCAATCCCGCCACCAACCGGCCAGTTGTTGCAAGGCAACCAGCGTATCTTCCACCACAATCACCGCGCAGTCCGAGGAATCCACTTCGACGGGACGGCTTACCACAACGGCCGAAGCCCCCCTGGATGCAGCCTCGGAAGCAAATGCGTTACCGTCGAACTTCTCTCCGCTCAAGGCAAAAAAGATCATTCCCTTCTCCACAACCCGGCTATCCGTACCAACCGTACCGCCAAGGACGCAATCTCCCGCTCCCGAGAACAAAGTTCCCTGGATGATGCAGGCCAATTGCGAGGAGGTCAGGTTATACATAAATGGGAAAAGGGAGGGATCATTATTGCTCCAGAGTCCCGGTTTCGGGCATCAGAGCACGGCGGATATGGACAAAATCGTTGAAGTCAATTCGTCCATCGGCAAATTCCTGATAGGTTTCATGTCCCTTGCCGGCGATCAGGATAATATCGCTTTTGGCAGCCAGTGCCGCAGCTTGCTTGATGGCTTCGGCACGATCGGCAATCGCGACAACGCCCTTCTCCGGCATGCCGGAAATGATGTCGCGGATGATGTCCTCCGGAGTCTCGCTCCGGGGATTGTCGGAAGTCACAATACAAAAATCCGAATAGCGGGCAGCCACAGCTCCCATCCGGGGACGTTTGCCCTTGTCGCGGTCGCCTCCGCACCCGAACACGGTAATCAACTTACCGGTGCAAAGTTCCTTGAGCGTCTTACAGACATTCTCCAAAGCATCAGGCGTATGGGCATAATCGACAAACGCATGTACGTTTTCGCGGTTGCCGGCAAGCTCCATTCTTCCTGGAACCTGCGGACAGTCGACCAAAGCTGCAACCGCTTCGCGAACAGGGATTCCGGCACAAACGGCTCCGGCAAGAGCAGCCAGGCCATTGTACATGTTAAACCGTCCGATCAAAGGCAAACGCACCAAATAGGACCTGTTTTTGTAAACCAGTTCGAATTCGCTGCCCCTTGCGGAAATATGATGAGGAATCATCCGGAAATCGGCAGCAAAAGACGAACCGAATGTTTTAACCGTCAGTCTGGAAGAAAACATCTCAACCAGTCTGCGACCATAGGCGTCATCCACATTGACCAAGGCAACAGGTTTTTTCCGACCGCCCTGGGATGCCATTTGTTCGAAAAGGGACGCTTTCGCCATAAAGTAATCCTCCATAGTCTTGTGGTAGTCCAAATGATCCTGGGTCAAATTGGTGAAAATGCCTATATCGAATTCCACTCCGGCCACACGCTGCTGGCTTAAGGCATGGGAAGAAACTTCCATGACAACGCCGCGACACCCGTTATCCACCATCTGTTCCATCATGTCCGCAAGTTCCAGGGGACCGGGAGTCGTCTGCACGGAAGGATAGCGTTCGCAGCCATTGTCGCACACGACAGTACCGATCAATCCGGCACGGTCCCAGCACTTGCGGAACAAGGCCTGCACCATATAAGAAGTTGTCGTTTTTCCGTTCGTTCCCGTCACTCCGACTACCTTCATAGCTCGAGAGGGGAATTTATGCCAAGCCGCGGCAAGCACGCCTGCCGCCCTGTGGGCATCCGTGACACGAACCCAAGAGACCTTGGCATCCAAATCGGCAGGAGCCGCTTTTTCGGAAATGACGGCACGGGCTCCCTGGCGTACTGCCGCAGGGATAAAATCCGCCCCGTTCACCCTGGTTCCCGGTATGGCAATATAGCATGTTCCCGGCTGAACCTTGCGGCTGTCCACTTCAACGCGTGAAATGTTGACTTCTTCGGAACCGACAACCCGGCAACCCGGCAGGGATTTTAACAATGTCTTCAGTTTCATGCGCTACGTTTCTTGGTACGGGGTGAGGGAGATAAGGTTTTTTTAACTTTTTTTCTGTTGGAAGAAGCTACTGTTTTTTTCAACTGCCGTTTCTTCACAGGAGGAGGCGTAACCGCCGGCGTTGCCGGAGGAGCATCCGTCCGGGCCATTCGGCCCGTGCCTTGTATAGGGGTGGTTTGAGGAACATTCAATGCCGCAGCCAATCTTCCTGCAACATTTTTGAAAATCGGAGCACAAACAGTACCGCCGCCCGGGTGGCAATCCGTCGGATGCGGATCATCTACAACGACAAGACAGACGAATGCCGGATCAGCGGCAGGCAGCAATCCTACAAAAGAAACCGTATAGCGGTTGTCATAATACCCCCCATGTTCCTTAACCTTGTGGGCAGTCCCCGTCTTTCCGCCGATCTGGTATCCGGGTACGTTTCCGCGATGGGCGGTTCCCCCCTCCCCTGCAACGCGGGCAAGGGCATCTCTCATGGCGCGAGAAGTCGATTCCTTCATCACCCGCCTTACTTCCTCCGGCTGGCGGCGTTCGACAATAGTACCGTCGCTATCGTAAATGACATCCACAAGCCGCGGTTTCATTAAAACGCCACCGTTAGCCACGGCCGCATAAGCCATAGCAACCTGAAGCGGAGTCACCATGACGGAATAACCGTAGGTAATTCGGGAGAAGTTGGAGAAGTTATTTCCATCCTGACACTGGCTCTGTGCTTCCGAAGGCAATTCGATTCCCGTTTTCTTGCGGAACCCGAATGCTTCCAGATACTTCTTATACACATTCCAGCCACCTGCCCGGCACCCGATGCGGAAAGCACCGGGGTTACTGGATTTCTTCAAAACGTCCGCCACAGACAACATGCCATAATGCCGGGGAGCATCCGATACGGGTTTCGATCCCGGTACGGGCGCCGTCGAACAATCAATCATCGAATTAAACGTCAACTTACCCGTATCCACTGCAGAAGTAACTGAAACGAGCTTGAAAGTCGAACCCGGTTCATACAGTCCCTGGACAGCAAAATTGAGCGCCCCTTCCTGCATGTTCTCCTTGGTATTGAGGTTGAACTGGGGACGGCTGGCCATGGCGAGAATATTTCCCGTGTGCGGTTCTACAACGATGATCGTACCCCGGGGAGCATGGTAATAAGCAAGTCCCTTATCCAATTCCTCCTCAACGATCGTCTGAAGTTCCATATTGATGGTCAGCTTGATGTTCAGTCCATCGACCGGAGGTTTGAACCTGTCATCCTTGGAGGGAATAATCTGTCCGCGGTTGTTACGGCGGGATTCGCGAAACCCCTTCTGTCCCACCAGGTAGGGATCCATCGTCTTTTCCAGTCCGGCAACACCGTTCAGCAAGGGAGAACCTTCCGTCAATTGACCAACATAACCGAGAATATGCGTCAAACACGTCGGAGCGACGTAAACGCGCTTCCAGATCGTCTCGCATTTGAATCCCTGCACGCGTGCATCCTGAAGGGCTTGCTTGATCAACTCGGCTTTTTCTTCCGGCAGATTCTGAGCAATAACCAGACGCATCTGCTGTTTTCCGACATTATCCTGCCTCAACTTGGCAAATAGTTCCTCATATGTAACACCCTCCAGAAAGGGCGCAATCACGGCAGCGGCATAACTCATATGCTCCCGGATATAGGACTCGGCAATATCGCAGTCATACAATTTCTCAAGCCGTTCATGAATCGTCGTTTTGACATCCTCCGCTTTTACGATGGAATTGGCCTTGGAGTCGTCGGAAAGAAGTAATTGGGCAAGCTTATATTCCGGATCTCCATCTTTTTTCGTAGCAGCCTGGGCAAGCAGGCGGGAACGGTATTTGGAGACCAGTTTCTCGCGACCGGCTTCATCCAGCGTCGCCCACTTGTCCGAATGGACCGCCTTGGAGTAGGCCAGCCCCCATGTGATGAGCCTGGGGTCGTTCAAATGATAAACATCGGCAACCAACTCCGATGTCTGGACGTTGGTCGTCAGAACTTCCTCCTGGGAATCCATGATCAATCCCCTCCTCGCAGGAAATTCTTCTATTTCAGCAAGTCTGCGGCCATAATACGGACCATTATCCGAGGCATGGACAATCTGAATATCCACCAACTTCATCCCCAACAACGAAACGATCCCCCCGGCCACGCAACAAAGGACGAGGCAACGATTCGCAAAAAAGGACTTTGTCGGAGAAGGCACGAATAGGAGAACAAAGGGGAAAAGGAATTGTACTTATTTAGCGGCCATAGCCGGCTGGCTGTTGTCGCGGCGGATGGACTCAATCTGCCCAGGTTGGATTTCCTGCAGAATGGATTTGTTCTGAGCAAGCCGGTCACGTATCGCCCAACGACTTGTATTCGTAGCGATTTTGGCCCGGTAATGATTCATGTTCAGTTCACAGGAAGTTATTTCAACATTCATGCGTTCAATATCGCGCTGGGTATCTATCTGTTCGTTTTTTAACACGCCGATACATACTCCTGCGGAACATAACATAACGGCAAAACAAACCAGCCAGACGATGAAACCCAGACTTACCTGGTGGTCTTTGCGACGGGAATTGAAGCGGCTCATAATAAATAAATTAGTCGGTTGTTTTTTCTACACCGCGCAACTTGGCGCTGCGGGATCGGGGGTTAAGAGATAATTCCCGTTCATCCGCCACAATCGGGCGACGGGTCAACAATTGAAAACAGTAATCGGGATTGGGCCTTGGTTCCGGCCATTCCTTGCGGTCGATTTCACGGCGGCTGTGCAGATCGAAGAACTGCTTGACACGGCGGTCTTCCAGACTGTGGAAGGTGATGACAGCCATCTTCCCCCCTTTCCGGAGAAGTTTGACGGAAGCATCCAGTAAATCGTCCAGTGCGCCTAACTCGTCGTTGACTGCAATGCGCAATGCCTGGAATGTGCGTGTGGCAGGATGCTGCTTGCCCTTGCGAGGCAATACGGAAGAAACAATACCGGCAAGCTGGAGCGTCGTCGTGATCGGAGCTGCGGAACGGGCTTTGACAATGGCCCGTGCGATCGCGCGGGAAGCGCGTTCCTCGCCGTATTCCCACAGGATTCCGGCGATTTCTTCTTCAGGAGCGGAGTTGACGATATCCGCAGCGGATTTTCTCAACTCCGGCCCCATACGCATATCAAGCGGCCCATCTTCCCGGAAAGAAAAGCCGCGTTCAGCCGTGTCCACTTGATGAGAGGATATACCGAGGTCGGCAATAATACCGTCTACCTTGTCCACTCCCTGTTCGGCCAACAAAGCTTCCATATCCCGGAAATTGCCGGCCAAAGTCTTGAATCTGCCGCCGAAGCGTGCCAAGCGCAGAGTTGCCGCGCGCCGGGCATCCGGATCCTGATCAATGCCCCAGACGGTAGCGCCTCGTTCCAGCATCAACTCCGTATGGCCTCCACCGCCAAGAGTCGCATCAACAATCAACTTTCCTTCCTCCGGATCAACAAGATTGACAGTCTCCTCCAAAAGTACGGTTACATGACTGAAAGCAAGTTCTTTACTGGAGAATTCGTGCCCATCCTGCACAGCAGGAGCAATCACTTCTCCGGCTTCGGAAAGCAATGAGTCTATGAACCGCTTCTGTTCTTCCGGACGAACGGAACGTCCATAGAAGTTCTCACCCATAGCGGGAGCAGCCAGCCTCCACATGCGCACGCATGCGTCGATGCCGCATTCCCCGGTCAATCCCATCAACACATGAGCATGATTCCCGAACATGCCTGCGGCAATCAACTGATAGCCTTCTCCGGCTTCCAGAGCCTCCAGAAGAGCCAGGCGTTCAGAGGGGGACTCCACTCCATGGCGGCCTTCCGCCAGTACGCGTTCCACAATCGTCTCAAACGTTCCGTTCAAGCGTTCCCCCAATTCGGCAAGTTTCCCGTAGGCTCCTTTCTGTCCAGCCCGACTCATTTCCTCAGCATTGGCAGCCTTGGCGGCATTCCAAGCCGAGACATCTTCAGGAGCAAGAGCACCATCCGTCCAGAACGTCACCAGATATCCCGGAGTTTCCAGCTCGTTTCCCGTCACGATGCAAATGCCATCCGCCCCCACGATCCACCCGGGACGCTGAAATAATTCCGCGTCCTGAAGGGACATCGTTTTGTATTCGGGGGTCTTCATTGGAAAATTCCAAATTCTGCACTGAACTCTTCCAGCCTGGCTTTTTCAAGACATTCAAATTCGTCGTAAATATCCGGTCTCCAGATTTCGAAGTAGGATCCGCGACCGACAAGTCTGACTTCTCCGGACAAATTCGCCTGTTCGCACATTTTTTTAGGAATCAGCATTTTGCCTTGGGCACTAATCACCGTCTCAACACATTCGGCATACAGGCGCCCGATCACCATTTCTTTGATTGCGGGAGTCTTGTCCGAACTACGTACCATCGCCACATACTCGTCGAACTTCGCGTGAGTCAGGGCCTTGATCATCTTCAGTCCTTCCTTCTTGGCTTCCAGCAACAGCAAGGGGCACCCCTCGCCCGGCTCCCATTCAGAGGGAATCGCAACGCGATTCTTGGGGTCGAGTTTGTGGATAAACTTGCTACGCAGTTCACTGGAAATACCTTTAAGCATCACATGAGATACACTTCAGTGCATTTCAATACACTTCAATACCTGTCAAAAGTCAATCACGCATGTTAAAAAAGAGAGGTTTTAGGCAAAAAAAAATCCGGGAAGAACGATTTGGGCGCTTGCGACTCCGCAAAGCTCTGCTAAAATCGCGCCCATGTTGGATTTCTGTGTATTGGGCAGCGGTAGTTCCGGGAACGCCTCCGTCATTCGTACCCAAAACACAATGATACTGATTGATGCCGGTTTCAGCGCCCTTCGTCTGAAAAAGAAGTTGGAAGAATTACGTATCGGCCTAGAGAGAATCAGTGCCATCCTTCTGACTCACGAACACACCGATCACAGCCAGGCCCTCGGACAGATTACTAAAAAGTATAAAATTCCCGTCATGGGAACGCGGCACACATGCATGTACTTGAAGGAAAAAGCCCCGAACGCTTCGTGGATCAATTTTGAAAAGGGCTCCAGCTTCCAGATCGGCGACATCACCGTCATGCCATTCGCCACATCACACGATGCCGTAGATCCGGTCGGGTTCAGAATGGCAACCACGGACGGTACACTCGGATTCCTCTCCGACACAGGCTGCTGCAATACAACCATTGCCCGCAGCCTGGAACATGTCGATGCACTCTACATCGAATCCAACTACGATCCCCATCTTCTTGAAACTACACCCAAGCGTCCCTGGCCTCTCAAACAGCGCATTGCATCACGCCACGGCCACCTCTCCAATCAGCAAGCCGCCGAGTTCGTTGAACAAATTGCTCATGGCGGACTTCGCCACATCATCCTGGGACATTTGAGCGGCGAAAGCAACACGGAGGAAATCGCCATGGAAACCATGGCGCGAACCATAACCAGGACAGGATTCTCCGATACTACCCTCAGTTGTTCCCGCCAACACGAAATCCTTCCCTGGATTTCCGTCGGGTAATCAGCCCTTTTACTTTTCCTCCTTCCTTTTTCCAGATGTTCCTGAGCTCTTGCGAAATCATCAGCACGATTGTTGCAGCCATCGCCGGCTCCATTGCATCGTCACGCGTCAAAATGGATCTGTTCGGCGTCATTGTCACAGGAACCATAGCCGCTCTGGGAGGAGGTACCATCCGTGACATTTTACTCGGATTGCCCGTTTACTGGACTGTGCCCACGGGTGAAAATTTCCTGCTTATTTCCGGCGTCACATGTTTCATCACCTTCTTCACCGCCCAGAAATATCCTCCTCCCCTGGGCACCATCCGCATTGCAGACGCCATCGTCCTGGCCCTCTTCGGCGTTATCGGGACGGAAAAATCCATTCTGAACGGTTTCGGTCCGGCTGTTTCCATCGTCATGGGTATCTGTACGGGGATAGCCGGGGGGCTTCTGCGAGATGCCCTCACGGGCAATGTGCCGTACGTCTTCCGTCCCGGCGAACTGTACGCCACGGCCGCCTTCCTGGGATCGGCCACCTATGTATTGCTGGACATGTTCAACGTCGATAATTCCGTCTGTTTCATCACCGGTTTCTGGATCACCCTGCTCGTACGCCTTGCCTCCATCCATTGGAATTGGAACCTGCCATCCCATCAGCCGATGTTCCGGACAGTCACCAGGAAAAGCCCCCCTCTCCCGCCCCAGTCCGAGTGAGGATTCCTCTCCTCATAAACAGCATCCCCCCCAAGTTCCACTGAAAGAAAGCAAGTTTCTTCACGTACTAGTAATTACCATGAATCCCAAGAGTTTTCTGATCACGTATGCCGCAGTTTCCCTGTCGCTTCTAAGTGCGGCCGCCTACTCTCCCAATCGCCATCCTGTCCCGGAACCTACACTGCCCCAGACAAATAATTCCCTCTCGACCAACCTTTTCCAGCATGCCAAAGTTACGGCGAGCGGAGTTTACAAAGATTTTCTTCCGGAACTGGCCGTCGACGGCAATGCATCCGACAGCGGCAAATACTGGGGCTGCGAAAACCTTCCTGTTTGGCTTCAGGTCGATATGGGGAAACCCCAATCTCTTTCCTCCATCCGATTCTGGCCTTATTGGGCCGACGGACGCATCTACCAATTTAAAATCGAAGGTTCCAAAGACGGTAAAGTTTGGAAAACACTCGTCGACCAAAGCGCCAATTCCATTTCCGGTACGGCGGACGGCAGTACCTACACTTTCCCTGCCACTACTGTCCGGTACGTCCGCACGACAATCACCAACAACTCCGCCGGCAAACAATCCGGCGGACATATCGTCGAAATTCAAGGCTTTGCCGAATCCGATCACGCCGGACTACAGGCTATTCCCATCTCAGCCGACGAACGCCAACCGGGAGATCGTCCAATCGACCCTTCCCGTATCCAGCCGGGTATCATCGACACGGCCTGGAGGGGAGAACGAGTCAATGGACAAATTGCCATCTCCGGAGACGGAGGGTTACAACAAGTTCGCCTCTCGACACAGCCTCTTATCGGACCGGATGGAACTCAAATTCCTGTTTCCGCCTCATTCGTGCGCTTCACCGGAGCCGACAAAGATGCTATCGCCGACATTATTGATCCGGATTGGGACAGAATCGACATCCCGGCCGGGCAAATCCGCTCTGTATGGGTCCAGGCCGATATTCCGGTTCAAACAGTTCCCGGTGCATATAAAGGCGTCGTTTCCGTCCATTCCCAAGGGCAGAAATCCATTGACATCCCCATCAAGATCAATGTCATGAAGGCGGCACTTCCGCCAGCCAAAGACTGGACTATGCACCTTGATCTCTGGCAGCACCCGGAAGCAGTCGCCCGCTGGCATGACGTCAAACCATGGTCCAAGGAACATTTCGATCTGATGCGACCTCTCATGAAGCGCCTGGCGGATGCCGGGCAAAAGACCATCACCTGTTCCCTGATCCATGAAGCATGGAACGAGCAAACCTACGACTGGTGGCCCTCCATGATCGAATGGATCAAAAATACAGACGGCACCATGAGCTACGACTACACCAATTTCGACAAGTGGGTCGACTTCATGAGCAACGACATCGGCATGAAAGACTCCTTCATCAACTGCTACACCATGGTTCCCTGGTCGATGAAACTCCGCTATCTCGACAAGGCCAGCGGTGAATACAAGGAACAACCACTCAACCCCGACAATGCCGAATACGAAGCCATTTGGGGACCATTTCTCACCGATTTCGTCAAACATCTCAAACAGAAAGGCTGGCTGGAACGTACCTGCATCGGCCTTGATGAACGCCCCGACAAAATGGTCGCCGCAGCTCAGAAACTGCTTGATCAATACACCCCGGGCATGCGTATGGTTTCCGCCTTCAACCACCCTACCTCCATGACGGATAGGGTTTATGATCTCTCCATCAGTATCACCCATGCGGATACCGTCGGCAAAGTACTTGAAGCCCGGAAGAAGAAAGGCCAAAAGACGACTTTTTATATCTGCTGCTCGCCAGCCAAGCCCAATACTTTCACTAAATCCTCACTAGCCGAATCGGAATGGCTCGGTATCTTCGCCGCCGCCAACAATCTGGACGGCATCCTGAGATGGGCTTATAATTCCTGGGGCAGAAACCCCTTGGAAACCACCGATTTCGGCAATTGGAAGCCTGGCGACTGTTACCTCGTCTATCCAGGAAACCGCAGTTCTCTGCGTTTTGAAAAACTCCGTGACGGTCTCGAAGATTTCGAGAAAATCACAATCCTCAGAAAGCAGGCAGCATCTCCCAAGGCCAGCGCCGAATTCAAAAAGGCTGTTTCAGACATGAACGTTCTTCTCAAGGAACTCTTCACCGTCAAACGCAGCTCCGGCAACCAGCACAAGGACGATATCATCCGTGCCCGCGCCGCCATTAACAAAGCATCCGCCTTAAGCTAACGGAATCGCATTCAATCTCTCCGATCACGGGCAATCTCCTCTCGCCAGGCGGTTGCCCGTGATGTTTTCAAGGGATAATCTCCTTTACTCCATGACGGGATTTCCTTACTCATTTGAGAATCGAATATGGGGAAAAGCGAAAATTCGAATTGGGTCTCAGTCTTACATTGTTAACTATCCCGTTTTATTTCAAGGGGAATATGGGGTCGCAACTGGATTTTCATCCGTCATGGAACGAGGCAGAACGAACTCAAATCCAGCAATGCTACAACAGATTCATCACAACCGCCGACCTCATCACCCCTGAGGCGAGCAGGGAGTTCGTCCAATATTATTTCGATAGCAAATGGGGCAATACTGTATTGTTGGGAATTTACGACATCCTGTATCCTTTCTCACATCAAGTTGTGCAAGAATACCTGACAGGAGACACGCGAAAAATGATTAAGTCAACAGCAGAAACCGGCAATGCCAGTCTGACGGACGAAAATAATTCCTCCCTGCTCATATTCTCCCTCGCTATGGGAGAATATGAACTCGCTCAATCCCTTGTCAAACGCGGTGCAGATGTCAATCTGCACTCACGGGTTCCCTTCATAATAGACATGCCGGGCGATACTCCTTTATCGTGGGCCGTCTCCACCAGAATCTGCGACCAAGCAACTTGAGAAAATGAATCCATAGAACATCAAAGAGCCGCTCCCGAAGAAGCGGCTCTGATGGAAGTGTCTAACGTATCCGGATTCGTCTACTTGATTACCATTCGTTATTCAGGTTTTTCGTCTCGACCTTGCCGGGTTCCTTATTGCGTTCGGTCATGCCGCGTACGGGCTGAGGTTCGGTTTCAACAAGATCAAGGATGTCGATCTGGTTCTTGCCGGAACGCAGAACCGTAGCCGGAACATACAAGCGAAGCTGAGGCCCGATGTTCCAGTAACGCCCCATGTTGTGGCCATTGACCCAGAGGTAGCCTTTGGTGTACTTCGACATGTCGAGGAAAGTATCCTGCGGTTTTTCAAGATTGATCACAGCACGGAAATGAGCTCCCTTGCGGGCTCCGGTCCCCTTTTTGGTAGCAGGAGCATTCACGATGGTTTCTGGAGCCAAAGGCATGGGTTTGACGATCCAGCCTGTCAACTTTTTATCGCCCAGCTTGACATCGCCATGAAGCCCCTTGCGGTCCTTTTCCATACCAATGGTAAAGTTGACGTGCCCCATGGCTTCCACAAGGATTTCCAGAGTGGCCGTCTTCTTACGTGCAGGGATTTCCAGAGATTTTTTACCTTCGCGCCTGTCGAGGGTACCCACCGGTTTGCCGTCGAGGTACACCATGGCGTAATCGTTGGCATGATCCAGCGTCAGGGTTTCGGCAGGGCCTGCCGGGATAGTCGTTTTGTAGATAGCCATCCCTTGATTCTGTCCCCACATTTCAAAATAGGGAGGAGTATCATACTTTTTCGCAAATGCCCTGGGTTGATTATCCCAGAGTCCGGCATGGAAGACGGGCTTGAATTCCGGAATTTCCATGGACGGGATTTCAGCAGGAACCTCGGGAATGCCGGCTTCCTTCGGCACCTTGGAAATAATGATATCGCGGATCTTCGTGTAGAATTCGTTGGGTCTGCCGTGTTCATCAATGGGAGATCCGTAGTCGTAACTGGTCAGATCGGGTTCATATTGTCCCGGCCCCCCGGTATTTGCACCTGCGGTCAGCCCAAAATTGGTTCCGCCATGTACGACAAACAGGCTAAAGGAACGCCCCTTGTCCATGAACCATCGGACATTGTCCACAATGCCGGGGGTGGGAGACCAATTGCCTTCTCCCCAGTGGCGAAGCCAACCGGGATAAGTTTCCGATGAAAAGACGGGAACACCGGGATTACACTTATTGGCTACATTCCAGGCAGCATCGTTAAGTCCGGGATCCAGACCGACAGCCACTCCGGGCAAGACGACTCCACGCAAAAAGCCTTCGCCGGCGCCATCGGATGTATAGAATGGGGCAAAGCCTTTCTTCGTCCAGAAATCCTTAAGCCATTCCATGTACTTGCGATCCTTGCGCTGGTAGCTGCCATACTCGTTTTCCAACTGGGTCATGAGAATGGGGCCGCCGTTCTTGGCCAGATACGGTTCTGCCACTTTGGCTATGGCATTCAGATAACGCTCCTGGGCCTTCATGAAATGGGCGTCCTCCGTCGTACGGATCTTCGCATTCGGATCCTTCAGCAAATAGGCAGGCAAACCGCCCAGATCCCATTCGCCACACACGTACGGCCCCGGACGGAAGAGAACCCACATGCCTTCTTCCTGACAAATTTTGAGGAATTCGCCAATGTCGCGGTTTCCCGTTTTGAAGTCGAACGTACCATCGGGCTTTTCCAGATCATTCCAGAACACGTAAAAAGCAATCGTGTTGAGCCCCATAGCCTTGGCCATCTGAACTCTGTGACGCCAGTACTCCTTGGGGATACGCTGGGGGTGCATTTCGCCGCCACGAATCTGGAACGGTTTGCCGTTCAACATGAATTCACTATTGTCAGCCCCTCCGAATCCAAACTGAACGGGAGCACCTTTCGTGGGCGCCGGGCGCTCGACATTGTTGGGAGCCTCTGGACCAGCCCACGAAGATGCTGCAAAGACAGCTCCCATTCCTACGGTCAGTGCGAGTTTCCCCGCATATTGATGAAACCGATACATAGGCCTGACTATATACCTTTTTCTTGATGAGGAAGACAAGCAAAAAGGCTGTTCCTGTACATGGCAGGAACAGCCCTAGGAAAGTCCGATTTCGGAATCCTCAACGGGCAAGCACACGCTTGGCGGCATCCACGACGGAATCCACCGTCATGCCCAGTCCTTCGAGGACCTGGTTTCCGGGAGCGGAGAAGCCGAAGCGGTCGATTCCGATGACTTCACCTTCCAGTCCGACATACTTCCACCAAAGGGATGTTACACCGGCTTCAATGGATATCCGCTTCTCACAGGAGGCAGGCAGAACACTCTCACGATATGCGGGACTCTGAGCATCAAAGCGGTAGAAACTCGGCATGGAAACGACGCGAATGCCATCTCCCAAACGATCCGCCGCCTGAAGAGCGAGGGAAAGTTCAGAACCGGAAGAGAGCAGGATAGCCTTAAGGACTCCCTTTTCCTTGCGGACAATGTATCCGCCTTTGAGCACACCCTGCCGACGCATCTCAACAGGAAGATCGTTAAGAGTCGCCACCTTCTGACGGGTAAGAATCAGAGCTGTCGGTCCTGTGTGGCGTTCCATGGCTGCCATCCAGGCACCTGCCGTTTCTTCAGGATCAGCGGGTCGAATGACATCAAGGTTCGGTACCACGCGGAGACTGCTGTAGGTTTCAGTCGGCTGGTGGGTCGGACCGTCTTCACCGACAGCGACGGAATCGTGAGTCAGCACGTATGTCACAGGCAATCCGCTCAAGGCGGCCACACGGATTGATCCGCGCATGTAGTCCACAAACACCAGGAAGGTTGCGGCACTCACACGGAACAGACCGTCATAAGCAATGCCGTTGCAAATAGCGCCCATGGCATGTTCGCGGATGCCAATCCAGAAATTACGTCCGGTGGGATTTTCCGGAGAGTAGTCTCCCGCATCCTTGAGATAGTTCTTATTGGAGCTGTACAAGTCGGCGCTGGTCGTCAGGAAGAAGGGATCGGCCTTGGCTATGTCGTTAATTACCTTGGCTCCGGCGGAACGCGTCGCATCGGCAAAAGACGGGTCGAACGCAGGAATAGCCTTGTCCGTTTCCCCGGCGGGGATCCCTTCGGCACATGCCTTCATCCCGGCAGACAATTCGGCAGCAAGATCAGGGTTGGCCTTGCTCCATGCATCGAAGGTGGCGTGCCACGCCCGACATGCTTCTTCACGCCTGGCACGCAGAGATGCCATGTAGGAGCGAACTTCCTCCGAAACGTAGAATCGTTCATCAGAGGGCAGTCCCCAATTGGCGTGAGCTTCCGGCCAGAATTTGGCCCCGCCTTCGCCGTGTCCCTTGGTCGTACCGGCAACTTCCGGCACGCCCTTGGCAATGATCGTTTTGGCGATGATAAGCTTGGGTTTGCCGTTCTTGCTGGAACGGAGCCGGGCAACGGTGTCGGCAATCAAGGAGATATTGTGTCCGTCAATCGTGCTGACTTCCCAGCCCAGGCTGGAGTATAAACCATCCACATCGGAAAGCTGGGTTTTATCAGCCGGAGCATCCAGCGTAATGTCATTAGAATCGTAGATAACGACGAGATTGTCCAATTTCAGCACGGCAGCCAAGGCCATGGCTTCGCGGCAGACCCCTTCCTGCATACAGCCATCGCCGGCCAGGCAGTATACCATCTGGTTGAAAATCGTATGTTCGGGAGTATTGAATCTCGCTGCGGCACGTTTGGCGGACAAAGCGAAGCCGACTGAATTGGCAACGCCCTGCCCCAATGGTCCGGTCGTACATTCCACTCCGGGCGTATCGCCGAATTCCGGGTGTCCGGGTGTTTTGGAACCTTTTTTACGGAAGGCTCTGAGATCGTCGAGGCTCAGGTCGAATCCCGTCAAATGCAACCATGAATACAGGAACATGGAGCCGTGACCGCCGGACAGAATAAAACGATCGCGATTCAGCCAGCGAGGCTCGGAAGGATTAATATTCAGTAGGTCTCCGAAGAGAACCGCACCAATTTCAGCGCATCCCAGGGGGAGTCCCATATGACCGGACGAACATTCGTACACGGCATCAATGGCAAGTCCTCTGGCCTGGTTGGCAGCTTTCTGGAGAATGTCGAGATTCATGCGCGGCGAGTATGGCGACTCCAGATTCAAAATAAAAGCCTAAAGTCACACCCGAATCTCCAGCATTGCGTCGTCAATACGCAATCCCCATCCCATATTGCCGATTCCACCTTCAAATTTCCCGAACAAGCCTCATCATCGGCACAGATCCTGCTTCATGTCCAAAGCCGGGGTAAATTCTGTCACATCGCCGACGACCGTGGCCGGAACGCCAGCAACCGTCGTATGAGGAGGGACGTCGGACAATACCACGGAACTGGCTGCTACTTTGGCGCACTGTCCAATAGTCACGCGCCCCAGTATTTTAGCACCAGCACCGATCAAAACACCCGATTCGACAATGGGATGGCGGTCTCCTTCTTCCTTGCCCGTACCACCGAGAGTTACTTCATGCAGAATGGAAACGTTATCTTTCACAATAGCCGTTTCACCGACGACAAAGCTTGTAGCATGGTCCAGCAGGATGCCGGATCCAATGCTGGCAGCCGGGTGGATATCCACAGCAAACACTTCACTGGCAACGCTCTGGAATTGCAAGGCAATCAAGTGGCGGCCCTGAGACCACAACCAATGGGCGATACGGTATGTCGAGATGGCATGGAAACCTTTGAAAAAGAGCAAAGGCTCCAGCGGTGAATGGCAAGCGGGGTCACGATCCACGATGGCAACCAGGTCATGCGCCATCTGCGCTATGATGGCAGGATCGCTTTCCAGGGCATCGCGAATGACAGGTTCCAGTTCCTCGCGTACCATATCGCGGCGCGACAACTTGCGGGCCAGGCGGGCAACAATGGCTTCCACCAAACACGTACGTGTCAGGCATACATCATTAAGCAGACTCAGCATGGACGGCTCTTCAACAAGAGCCTTCTTCGCCTCATCAATGATCCAGCTCCACACTTCCGCCACCAAGCATGCACAACTTTCACATGCCCGAATCCTCTTCCTTTTATTGCTGTCCGTCATGCGTGCGGATGCTCTCACGGGACTTGGACGCATACAAGTGAAAAAGATGCGCCCAATCCTTAACTCATTATTTCTGAATAGGGATAGAGTTGTACAACTGCTCCAGGGCCAATACCGTATAAGCGGTCACGAGGACGGGGTCCGCCTCCCACCAACGGTTGTTGGTGTTCACCCAGGAACCATCCGGTTTCTGGATGCTTACAAGTTTGGTCGCCAGATTGTCGCGCCAGTCCACTTCATCTCCGCCTTTCAATTTCAGAAAGTCGATACCCGCTGCCGACAACGCCTTGGCCATCGACTGGTAATAGTAATAAAGCCCCTGAATACCGACTCCCGGGTTCTCATCCACGGAATAATTGTTGGACAGCCAATCCAGCGCCGCCTTAACGCGCGGATCGTCTTTTCCCATGTTGGCATAGATCAAAGATTGCATGCCGGCATACGTCATGCTGCCGTAGGCATGGGCATAATCTTCCGCCATGGCTTTTCCTCCGCCCATGCCGCCGCGGCCACCTCGTCCGCCTCTGCTTCCTCTGGCGGAGGCATCGGTTCCGGGTTTGCCGGAAGGAGCTGCCTGTTTTTGCGGAGCTTGCCGTTCCGATCCGGCAGGACGGTACATGAATCCGCCTGCCTGGGAAGGATCGGAAGTCGTGTCTGGATCCTTCTGGCACCGGGAGACAAACTCGGCAGCAGCCTGCCAGTCCAATTCCGGTTGTTCACCGTACTTGCCGTCTTGGGCCAGTTTTTTGGAATAATAAACGGCTTCCAGAGCCAAAGACGTATTGGACAAGTCTGCGATGGGAGGAGCATCGGCTCCGCCATAACCGATCCCTCCATGATAGGGACTATCCGGAGCAAAATGTTCCTGCTGGCGAATCAGGTAGGCCCGGGCTTTCAACAACGGCTTGTCATAGGCGTCATTATCGGCGGCCAGAAGGGCCAGCATGCATACGGAGGTATTGTACGAGGCCAGCCCCCTGTTGAAAATACTGCCGTCTTCCTTCTGCGACTTCAGTAGGAATTCATAACTCTTCTTCAGATACTCGGGCACGGGTTTCCCTTTCTGATCCGGAGCTCTCATGGCTGCAGTCACAGCCAGAGCCGTCAAAGCCGGATAGCTAGGATCTCCCCAGGTGCCGTCCTCTGCCTGGTGAGCTTTGAGGTAGGCATTGCCTTTGTCGATCGAGTGCAGGATTTCCTGGCGAATAGAGGCATACCGGGCTATAGCAGGATCCGCAGGCGAGGCAACGGATGTCTGGGCAACCGCCGGAAGGGCTTGAAGGCCTGTCAACAGGCAAAGAACCGGAATAAAACGATTTAGAATCATGGTGCTGGTTGGATGTGTGGTTTTGAAGATTCCCGAACGGAACGGAACGGCTGAGTAATCACGATTTCGACAGGATCCCCCGGTTTCAACGGATGTTTGGAATGGACGATCCATCCCGCCTCGTTATCCCCTTCATTGTAATCGCCGATGTAATTGATCATGGACGAACGGTCGGCAAAAATCGCAATGGCGTTGCCGCACAAACTGCATTGATAGGCTCCACTGTAAAAAAAGGAATTGGTATAGAGCCACTTGTCCGCCGGAAAGGGTTGTTTGGTCCGGGCATTGATTACAAGATCCGACAGATCCGACTCCCGGTCAACCTTCCCATCCTTCCACTTCAGCTTCAACGACACATAGGCATCGGCAAAATCACGAGGTTCGGGAGGAGTAAACGGCAGCCACTCAAGGTTTTCGTCCCGAACCGGGAAGAAATTTTCAAATGCCTTGAACCCTAGCATTTTCATTGCCAGACTCATGTGGAAAGGATCCGCATCCGTCACCAGAAGAGATTCATGGAGTTTGCCGTTCGGCAAGCACAACACATACTCAATCAACCCTTCCTCCATATTGACAAGGGCAGGAACAATAACCTGTTTTCGGGCGGGATCGACGATGACTTTGCCAATTCCAATGCGACCTCCGTCCAGTTTTTCAAACGGAGGTACGCTTCTTCCGTCCGGGGATTTGAAATCGGCGAAGGCCGGGGCAGGTTCTTCCTGCTCGACATCGGCCCCTACCGGCAAGATTCCGGCGGCAAGAACGGCAAAAACGGACAGGATGGACGGTCGTACCTTCATTCGCCTTGATTCCATATGACAAAACAGGCGTCTTGTCCAAGGAAGAATGCGTACTCATCCTGCACGGGACCTCCGGACTACGCCTGCGTCTCTTCCGGGATGATATCAAAAATCTGATGAGCCTTGCGAATAGCGGCGCCCCCTGTTTCCACTTCATCGTGAATGACGCTGGCAATTCCTTCGATTTTCAGGCGAGCCACCTCCGAGGGGAATTTAGCGCGCGCAATCACATGGATATCCGGATTCACACTCATCAACACCGGATATGTCGAAAGCGCCGGTGCAATATCCGGAAACGTAAAGGCTATCAGCCGGGCCTTGGCAACTCCCGCCAAATCCATGGTGACGGAATGCTGGATATCCCCAAGAATAGCCGTTACCCCTTGGTTGAGCAGCCTTTTGACCGTATCGGCGTTCAGATCGACGATAATGCAGGCAATGCCGTATTTTTCAAGATCGTGGTGCAGTCGCTGCCCAACCGGGCCATAACCGCAAATGATCGCATGATCCTGAATCGTAGCAAGTTTACTGGTCAGCGTTTCCGTAGTCATTTTTCGTCGGGAACCACCGAAACCGGGCACCCGTGTCAGGACGGGAGCCAACCGGGAAGCTATTTTCATGAAAACGGGAGTCAAACCCATCGACACGGCGGCAATGGCAAAAAGGTTATTGGTAATCGCCGGGGCCACCGGTTCGATCCTGTTCATGAACGGAAGCAGAACCAGGGAGAATTCCCCCACATTCATCAGCGATGTAGAAGCCATGATCCCCATGCGCCCGGGAACATTCAACGCCCACGAAGCCACGAGGCAGGAAGCCAGCTTAATGACGAGCACGCTGACGGTAATCAGCGTCACAGTCCCCAAATGTTCCCACAACTCGTTCACATTGATCAACAAACCGGCCGACACAAAGAAAATCGTCAGAAAAATGTCGCGGAACGGCAGGATCTCACTCAACACGCGGTGGCTATAATACGACCCACTCACCACCAACCCGGCAATGAAGGCGCCGAGAGCCAGACTCAGCCCCAGCAAACTAGCCATCATGGCAATGCCGGAACAGATAGCCAGCACGGTCATCGTGAATAATTCGCGGCTTTTCGTCCGTGACACTGCCAGCATCAGACGGGGCAAAATATATTTGCCAATCAACCATGCACCAATCAGGAACACGACTCCTTTGCCTGCGGCTACACCCACATTTGCAAAGGTCCCCATCACGGTTTCCCCGGGTGCAAAAATCTGAGGCATCACCGCGACCAGCATTACGGCAAAAATATCCTGAAACAAGGCTATCCCCAAAGCCATGCGTGCCCCGGACGTGCCCGAAAGTCCGAATTCGTGGAACGACTTGAGGGAAACAGCTGTCGATGACAACCCGATGATTGCGCCGATCACCAAGGCATCCGCCAGGGGAAGTTTCATGAGGAGATGCAACCCGAAGCCGAAGAACAGCATGCAGAGTCCCATCTGGATACTGCCGCCGATGAAAGCCGTCTTGCGCAAAAGTCGCAGCTGGTCCATCGAAAATTCGATTCCCAGTGCAAACATCAGCAGGATGATCCCTATCTCTGCTAACGAATTGATGCTCTCTTCCGCCCCGGGTATCCCGGACAAAATACCGCAATTCGCCAGAATAGCTCCGCACAGAAAATATCCCCCCATCATCGATTGGCGAAACCGCGCCAATAACAGGGACAAGCCGACGACGGTCAAGAAAACCAACGTCAACAAAACAAAAAACGGAGGAATAAGATTCGGCGAAGAATGAGCGAGCAGGGCAAGCATGGACGGAATGGAGAGAGATAAGAGAGAAAGTAGTTTAATCCTGACTCGGATTCAACGGAGCCAATTCAGGATCCGTAAAGAAACCATTCTTGCGGATCAAGACGTCGTCGAAATAGATCTCTCCTCCACCGAATTCCTCCGTCTGGATACACACGAGATCCCAGTGTACCTGGGAACTATTGCCATTGTCAGCCACATGGTAGGCCTGTCCCGGAGTCAAGTGGAAAGAACCAGCGATCTTCTCATCAAAAAGAATGTTGCACATGGCCTTGCGAATGCAGGGATTGACACCGAGTGCAAATTCCCCGAAATAACGGGCGCCCGGGTCAGAATCCAGAATCTTGTTGAGGGCAGCCGTCTTGGCTCCGGCCTCGGCTTCGACAATACGGCCGTCTTTGATACGGAAACGGATGGAATCAAAGGGAATCCCCTGAAATACTGTCGGCGTATTGTATTGAATCACACCGTTGACACTCGTACGCACCGGAGCAGTAAACACCTCGCCGTCAGGCAGATTGCATTCCCCGGCACACGGCAAAGCCGGAATATCCTTGATAGAAAACGCCAGTTCGGTTCCCGGCCCTGTAATGCGCACCCGATCCGTCCGCCGCATCATCTCCGCCAGCTTTTCCATCGCAGGAGAAAGCGCCCGATAATCCAAAAGACAGGTACGGAAATAAAAATCCTCAAATTCGCCAGTGCTCATACCGGCCTGCTGAGCCATGCCTTCCGTCGGCCAGCGCAGGACGCACCAACGCGTATGCTGGACACGCCGTTGCATCACAGGGCGCAGATGTTTCATTGCCGTTGCCATGGCATCGGCCGGGACGGAAGAAAGTTCAAAAGCGTTCATGTCACCCCGCAGCGAAATGTAAGCATCCATATCCTGCATTTCCGCCATCAGATGGCGGGCAATGGCTTCGTACTGATCATCCGTAGCCCCGGCCATCATTTCACGGTTCAAGCGCGGCCTGTTGACGCGGAGGAAAGGGAGTGCTCCCGCCTTGCGGACTGCTTGGATCAAAGCGATCCCGGCTTCATCAGGAACAAGGGCCAGCTCAATCAACACCTTCTCTCCCTGACCGATATGGAGGGAATAGTTCACAATCTGGGCGGCTAATGCCTCATAACGTTCGTCATTCATGCAGACATTAGGCATACGGAAGTTCAAAATTGTCAAGCCGCAGACTTGCCACAGGAAATAATACATGGTTCAAACACTCAAGTATGAATGACGCACTGCCTCGATTGGGAATCCTGGGCTCCGGCTCCGGTTCAAACTGTCAATCCATCATGGACGCCATTGATGCCGGAACATTGAAGGCGGAAGTCGCCATCGTCCTCGCCGACAACCCGGACGCCTATATTCTGGAGAGAGCCCGACAAAGAGGCATCCCCGCCCAGGTTATCGATTGCCGCGGATTCAAAAGCAAATTCCCGGAGGAATCCCAGAAGGAAGTAGCCGATGCGCTTCTCGCCCATGGAGTCGACCTCGTCTGCCTGGCCGGTTTTATGCGCCTTGTGCGCCATCCCTTGCTGGATGCTTTCCCGGCACGCATCATCAACATCCATCCCGCTCTGCTGCCCGCTTTTCCGGGGCTGGAAGCCTGGGCGCAAGCCGTCCGGGCCGGAGCCACCGAAAGCGGATGCACCGTACATTACGTAGACGACGGCATGGATACCGGCCCCATTCTCGGACAGGCCAGGGTACCCGTTCTCCCCGATGACACACCGGAATCCCTCCATGCCAGAATACAAATTGAGGAACATAAACTATATCCCGCAATGATTGTCAAGGCATTGGAAAACATCCGCCCGATACCTGCATGACATCGATTGCGTTCTCCGGGCTTGCCCTTTGAACGATTTTAGTGCCATTCTACTCCAACTCCATATTCCGAAAGAATAGAAGACAATGAAAAAGAAAACCTCCATCTCGCTGATGCTCGCAGCAGCAGCCATGACTGCCGGACTCTCCACCGCACAGGATACACCGACAGACACTCCTCCAACTCAGGAACAACTCAAAGAAGAAGCAGCCAAACCCGTGGATCCCGCCCAACTTAAAAAAGATATCAGTTATTTCCTCGGTTTCCAGAACGGGCGCCAAATGTCTTCCATCCCCACCCTCAAGATCGAAGATCTCGACATGGATATCTTCATGAAGGCTCTCGCCGAAGGGATGAAGGGTGATCCATGCCCCGTCCCCGAAGCTCAGCTTGAAAATTCGCTCAAGCAATTCCAGACCGTTATCGACGAACGCCTTGCCGCACTGGCCAAGACCAATCTTGAAGCCAGCAAGAAGTTCATGGAAGAAAACGGCAAGAAAGAAGGCATCGTCACCACGGATAGCGGCCTCCAGTACAAAGTCATCGAAAAAGGCGGCGACAAAAAATATGACGAAAAGGAATACAAGGAACCCCTTTTCACCGTGAAATACAAGGGAACGACTCCTGAAGGCGTCGTCTTTGACGACAGCGGCGACAAGGCAGTCGACTTTCCGCTACAACTTATCCCCGGTTTCACGGAAGCTCTCAAGGCTATGCCGATCGGCGCCAAGTGGCAGATTTTCATCCCTGCGGAACTCGCCTATGGCGAACAGTCTCCCAGCCCGAAGATCCAGCCCAACCAGGCTTTGATTTTTGACGTAGAACTCCAAGGCATCAAGGAAGCTCCGAAGACCTCGAACTCCCCGATGTCCCTGACGCCCGAACAGCTCCAGCAGCTCATGCAGCAGCAGCAAGGCGGACAGAAATAAGGATTGTCCCCCCGATTATCCATTTTACGCAACGCGTCCCGGTTTTATCCCCGGGGCGCGTTTTTTTCGGTAATCATTTGCCGATTTGAACTTCCTTCCAGATCGAAAAGTGACTTTATTCTTGAGGTGCCGGTCAATTTCAGGCAGAGAGTAGTGTTACTATGGATTTGGTGAAACGCGAAATCACGGCAGAAACAATCACACCGTACTTTGAAGAATATTTCGGCCACAAGCCGACGCACATCGCGGCGGCTCCCGGCCGAGTCAACCTTATTGGCGAACATACCGACTACAACAATGGTTTCGTCATGCCCATGGCCTTGGAAAATCACACCGTTGTGGCTGTTGCCCCGTCTCCTACCGGGAACCACAGGTTTTGCGGCTCCCTCGGGGACCAAATCTATGAAATTCCCGTGCAGGACGCCCTGTCTATCGGCGAACCCTTCTGGTCCAACTACGTGAGAGGAGTACTCGCCCTCCTAGACCGCCGCGGCATTAAAATCGGCCCTGTAGACATGCTGATCGACAGCAATGTCCCCCGCGGAGGTGGGCTTTCCTCCAGCGCCGCCCTTGAAGTTTCCGTCTGCACGGCCCTGGCTGCTTTCGCTGGAGTTGAAATCGACCCGAAGGAAGTGGCCCTGATCGGCCAATCCGTCGAACACGAATTCGTCAACGTCCCCTGCGGTATCATGGATCAGTTCATTTCCGCCAACGGTCGTAAAGGTCATGCTCTCAAGCTTGATTGCGCCTCGTTGAACTATGAGTTGATCCCCATGGACGACCCGGCAGTGTCCGTCCTCGTCTTCGACAGCGCCGTCAAACATTCCCTGGCCGACGGAGCTTACGGACAGCGCCGCAAACAGTGCGAAGAAGCTTCCGCCATCATGGGCGTCCCTTCTCTGCGTGAAGCCACCCTCGACATGCTTGAAGAATCCAAGGACAAACTGGGCGATGTCCGCTACCGCCGCGCCCGCCACGTCATCGGGGAAAACGTCCGTGTCGCCAGCTTTGCCCAGGCTCTTGCCGACAAGAACTGGGAGAAAGCCGGCTCCGCCATGCGCAGCAGCCATGCCTCCCTGCGCGACGATTACGAGGTGTCCTGCGCCGAAGTCGATACACTCGTTTCACTCTGCGACCGCATTCCTTCCGCTTCATCCGTGTACGGTTCCCGCATGACGGGGGGCGGATTCGGGGGATGCATCGTCGCCCTCGTCAAAACCGAAGATGTAGACAAAGTAGCCCAGGAACTCCTCCAGGCCTACCGCCAGGAAACCGGTATTGACACGACTTACCTGATTACACGGCCCGGCGATGGTGCACGGGTTCTCTTTAAACACACTCCGGAGAAGCATTCTCTGCGGCAATCGGAACATGGTAATAATGCCCAGATACTTTCCAGGGATTAGTCAATTTTCTCTCTCCACCACCTGATATTATGAAAAAATTAGCTATGATTCTCGGGGCAGGCGCCCTGATGTTATGTGGCTCATGGGCGCAGGATGCCCCCGGCGCCACACCTGCTGCAGTCGTTCAGCCGGCAGCGGCCAACGCCGTTCTGGATAGCACAGCCGCCGGGGAAACCGTTCCCGCCGCCGATCTGGATCTCCTGGTCAAAGCCGACCAACCCGGTCAAAAAGCATTGCAACCCGCTCCCATCGACACGTGGGAAGCCATCGTCTTCTGCATCGTAGTCGTCGGCGTTATTTTCCTCGGTATCTGGAAAAGCCGCGATCCGAAAGAAACGAAAGAAGAGAAAAAGGAAAAAGGCGCTTCCGACTACTTCCTTGCCGGTCGCGGTCTAACCTGGTGGCTTGTCGGTTTCTCCCTGATTGCCGCCAATATTTCGACCGAACAATTCGTCGGCATGTCCGGACAAGCAGCCGACTGGCTAGGCCTGGCTATCGCCTCGTACGAGTGGATGGCCGCCATCACGCTAGTCGTCGTCGCCTTCTGTTTCCTGCCGAAACTCCTTCGCGGAGGCGTCTATACAATCCCGGAATTCCTGGAATACCGCTACAACATCGGCGCCCGTTCCATCATGGCTATCTGCACGCTCCTGATCCTCGTCGGCGTTCCGACGGCAGGCGTTATCTTTGCAGGGGCCAAGGTCATCTCCGTCTTCTTTGCCGGTTATCACCTGGCGGGCATCGACTTCGGCAATCTCACCGTAGGCTGTATCATCATTGCCTTCTGCGCTTCCGTGTACGTATACATCGGCGGACTCAAAGCCTGCGCCTGGACGGACCTCATCTGGGGCGCCGGCCTGATCGTCGGCGGCGGCGTTGTCTGCTACCTCGTCATCCAGGGTATTGGAAGTGCCGACCCGCATCATTTGATTGAATCCGCCTCCGCAACATCCAACGCTACCGTCGATTCCCTGAAAAATGCCGATGCCATCGACCGATTCCTTCAGTTGAACTCCGGTGAAGCCGTGGACGGAGTCAACAGCGCCGGCGGTAAATTCCACATGATCCGCCCGGCCACCGATTCCGCCATTCCGTGGACGGCTCTTTGCCTCGGCCTCTGGATTCCCAACTTCTTCTACTGGGGCCTCAACCAGTACATCATGCAGCGCACGCTAGCGTCCAAGTCCCTGGCTGAAGGCCAGCTCGGCATTATCTTCGCCGCTTTCCTGAAGTTGCTCATCCCGTTCGTCGTCGTCATTCCCGGCATCCTTGCCTACAACCTCTACCGTGACGACCTCCGTGAATCCGCTTACAGCAACCAAAAAGAAGTCATCGCAAATATCGTCAATAACGGGCAGAAAGACAAGACCGTGTTCTTTATTGACGCCAGTGTTCTGATGGCTGCCGAACCTGAAGCCAAGGAAATCAAGCTTCGCGGAGAAGGCACCACAACCCAAATCGCATTTGCCGAAGAATCCATCCTCCACAACGCCAAGCTCGTGGGAATGGATCCGACCAATATCGAAGTCGCCGGGGAAAACGGAGCCAAGACGTCAATCAACCTCGTCAACGCTCTCAAGACCCTGAGGGACGACATCAACAACGAAAACACCATCAAGACGGAACGCATCCGCCTGATCAAGCCTGTCGTACAAGCCAACGAAGTCATCCTCCAGGCAGCCAAGGACAAGAAAATTGAAACATCCAAAAAGATCGTCGGTTTCGATTATGACGCCGCTTTCCCGACTCTGTTGAAGAATCTCATGCCCGGTACCGGCCTCACCTGGTTCGTGCTGGCCGCCCTGTTTGGAGCCGTAGTCTCCTCACTGGCCTCCATGTTGAACTCGGCATCGACTATTTTCACGATGGACATCTACAACAAGCTCCGCAAGGACGCTACGTCCTCGGAACTCGTCACGGTCGGCAAACTAGGCGTCCTGGGTTGCGTACTCATCGCTACCAGTCTTGCTCCGTTCCTGGACAATCCGATCTTTGGAGGTATCTTTACCTTCATTCAGGAATTCCAAGGATACCTGAGCCCGGGAGCCCTTTGCGTGTTCCTCTTCGGCTTCTTCGTGCCGAAGTGCCCGCGTATTTTCGGTTGGCTCGGGATTGCAATTAACGCGGCCATGTATGGTGCCCTGCAGTATTTCTGGCCGTCCCTGCCGTTCCTGAACCGCATGTCCATCTGCTTTGTGACCATCGTTATCATCGGCTTCATCTTCACGATCATCAATGCCTCGCGCGGCGGTGAAGCCATCGTGCTGCCCGCCAAGAACGAAGTCAGCCTCGAAAGCTCTCCCAAAGCGAAGTTCTTCGGCTGGTTCGTCATTGCCGCTACAGTCGTCCTGTACGCTATCTTCTGGTAATCTACCGGAAGCCGTACAAGCAATATCTCATTCAACCGCCATCGGGTTTTCCCCGATGGCGGTTTTGTCTTGGGGGGTCCCGAGATCTTCCCTTTCCCACCCACTTCTTTGAATCAAGAACCAATTTCTCCCAGAGAACTGTTCATCACGCAAACAGTGGAAACCAAGATAGGAAAAAGAAGCCTTACTCTTGATCTTTCTCCTTCCGTTCAGGCACGAACACCATCGACACGGAATTGACACAATGGCGCGTATTCTTCTGCGTAAAGCCTTCTCCGAGAAATACATGGCCGAGGTGAGCGCCACACCGGGCACACTGAATTTCCGTTCGCTTGCCATCGGCATCCGGAACGCGTTTCACGGCGCCGGGGATTTCATCATCGAAACTGGGCCAGCCGCAGGAAGATTTGAACTTGAACTCGGAACGGTATAACGGAGTCCCGCATTTACGGCAGATGTAAATACCTTTCTCGTTAAAATCAACGTATTTACCTGTGAAGGGTCGCTCCGTTCCCTTTTGCTCGATCACTCTCTTTTCCTCGGGAGTCAACGGTTTTTTCGACATGTCCGCCACCGGAGGAGGAATATCCACCGGTACCTCGTTACCCAAAGCCATTGCGCCTGCCATGCCGCCGGCAAGAGTCATCAGCCACGAGGCCAATCTATTCGTTTCTTTTTCCTGCATGCAGCTATGACTCCCAAACGGTTCCCCGCGCTCAAATTACAACCGTTCATGCCGAGATTCTCCTTTACCCGGAGCGCGGAATCATTAGGCTAAAACGCAACATGAACGAAGCCCCTCTCCACGCCTACCAGATGATCCCCCTGGCCGTAGCCGGCTACGTCCTCGGCACGGGTTTGATTCTGAGCCACTTGTTGGCACTTATCAACAATAAGGCGTTCATGGAATTCACCCGGAAATCCGCGCGCAACACGATGCTGGCCCAGATCACGTTGGGGATAGCCATCATCTGGTTCTTCCTTCTGATCGGTCCGGAGAACATGGGTATATTCAGCAAAATGCGCGTCAATTTGTCCGAATTCGAAAGCATCCGCTGGCTCCTTCAGCTTGCCTGTCCGGTCTTTTTCTTCCTGCTGGCCACCCAGGTAAAAGAACTGCTCTTCCCCCGGGCTCTAGGCATGCTGGGACTACTGGCTGTCAGTCCGTTCATGACAGCGGCCTTTCTCAAGGAACCGACCACGCGAATCCTTATTCCCCTGTGGGGCTATGTCGTCGTCATTCTTTGCCTGTTCTGGGTAGGCAAACCTTACCTGTACCGCGACATGATCCACTGGCTGACGGCATCCGTCAAACGGTGGAACGCTTTCTGCATTGCCGGCATCTGCTACGGCATCGCCGTATTGACCTGCGCCATCCTATTCTGGTAAAACCGCCTCGGTTCTTTCCTATTTTCAACGGTCGCTTCAATAATCCTTAGGCTGGTAGCCCTTCTTCTGCAAGGATTTGCGGATATCATCCAAGCGAGGTTGCATCGTACCGGCATCGGATTTGTCTTCATCCTCCACGGGTTCGGCCAGAGGGATGGATTCCCGTTCCGCAACCAGTCTTGCTTCTTCGAGCTGAGTAAGAATGCTCTTGGTAAGATCCTTCCAGAGCCATCCGGGCAAAATGTAGGTTTCCATGCGCCCCGCACGCGAAAGAGCCATGCCGACTACTTCACCGTTCAAGTTAATGACCGGACTGCCTGCAAATTCGGGAGCAATCGTCATGTCCGTCTGCACGACCAAAGGAAAACCATCCCGCCGGGCATTCATCCGGTTGCCCATGGAATTCATCAACTCCAGCCGCTTTTGAGGAAAACGCATCCTGTCGGTCGGCCGGGAAGCGGTACGAATGCTCGTTTTCACATTTTTGTCGCCGTGGGAATATTCCACTGGAACCGTATCGCCGGGCTTGACTCCGTTAAGTGCTTTGCGCAGGGAAAAAATACCGTCCAGTACCGTTCCGTTCACCTTCGTAATGACATCGCCACGCCCCAACCCGGCGAGATGGGAACCGCCGCCAGCCTCCACGTCCGCCACTCGAGCCCCTTTGCCTTCCCAGGAAGGATCTACGACAAGTCCCAGATAGGGGAGATCCTCTTCCCGCAGACTACGCTCGGCAACAGAGACAACACCGAAATCAGTCACTCGACCGCCGGGCATCACGGCAGCCACCAGGTCGCCTTCGTTCAACGCGGACGGTTTGTCGGCAAACTTGACCGGAGGAACCTTCAATCCCGGTACATCCAGCAGAACCAGATCATGTTCCGGAACGCGGGCCAGAGGGCGCATGTCGTACACATGCCCGGAAGCGTCCATCACGGCGAGCAAGCCGCGGGCAAGTTTCAGGTCGCTGAATTTGCTCATCACCTTTCCCGGCGCCACGACCGTACCCACCGCCACGAGGCGGTTGCCGGAAATAATGTGGACAACCGAACCGGCAAGAGGTTTGGCAAGAGTATCCCATTGCTTGAAAATCTCTCCAGCCTGACGATCAAGAACCGCCTTATCCTGTTCGGCAATCAAATCTTCGGGAGGCAGCGGACTCACAATCTCCTGGGCGAAGCAGGCAACGCCCAAAGCCAAAGGAAACATCGGAACGATTAGTTTCGAAAACATCGGTATCGCAAAAAAGTTAACGTTGTCTGTAATAAGGTTGCAAGAGATCTCCCCTCCTCCCCAGCTTCAGGGGAGCCTTGTACGTCGTCCCTTTGCGGATGACGACGAGATCGACGCTCTCTCCGGGATGGTGGCGTCCCAGCTCCCGAAGCATATCCCGGGGATTGCTGACGCGTCGTTCCCCCAAGTGAGTCACCAGATCGCCCAGTTGAAGCCCGGCTTGGTCAGCGGGAGAATCGGCCACGATGCCATCCACGATGACACCGTCCACTCCCTGCATATAGGCCATGGAAAAGCCCAGGACAGGCGTATCCGGGTCGGCCATGGGGTGCAAGCCCAAAACCCCCCATTGTTCGCCTTTGAGGAGGCGTTTCCAGTCTTGTTTGAACACATTGACCGGAACATGGTTATTGACCTTCAGAAGCGGACCTATGGACGAATGGATACCTACCAGCCTGCCCTGCATATTGAAAAGGGGACCGCCGGAATCACCGCCAATCAGCGTGCATTCCGAAATCATGAAGCGTTGCTTGCCGTCCGTGTTCATCCTGCCGAGGCGGATGGGTGCTCGGCGAGCCGGGTCATAACCTTTGGCATGCCCCAGGGCGACAACAAAATCCCCGACGCTGATGGAATCCGAATCGCCCAATTCCACAAAAGGCAGGTTCTTTCCGTCTTCGATCTGCACCATGGCCGCGTCACGCGTGTAATTGGCGCCCAATACGCGAGCCTTGCCCATACGACCGTCAGGAAAAATAACCCGCATCACCTCATCCCCCTGGACAACGTGGGCTGCAGTCAGAACGAGGCCGTCACGGCTAACAATAACCCCGCTGCCCGTATCGCCACGATCGGAAAGCAGGGCCACCGTTGCCGGTGTCACTTTGCGTTCCACCCGGTGGACTTCCTCCTGAATCTGCTTCAACTCCGCCAGCGACCCGGCGGGTACAGACCAAGCCGAAGGAACCATCAGGCACCCCAGTAATGCGAGCGTCAATAAATAAGGGAAACGAAACGTCATGGATAGTTTATCAGACAGTTGCTTTTTCTTTGGACTACGTGTCTGTTTAATATGTTCATGCAAAAATGCGCCCGTGTCATACCAGGAATTCGGGCGCACATTCTTTTTCTTAGACCCACCTGTCAAGATATGGTACATACATGCCTGCATGGCCAGCAAGCGTCCACAGGGCAATTCGGGAAGTTCCCGCCGCAACAGCAATGGAGAACTGGACTGGTCCCATGTTCGTCCCCGTAAAAAGAAGCCCGGAGATCTTGATCCCGACTCTGACGAATACGCCGAAGCCTCGCCCTCCAGAAGATCGCCTCGCCGCAGCACTCCACCCCGGAACGAAGACAACGACTACGACGACGAACGCCCTCCTGTCTCCCGCAGAAGGAAAAGCTACTATGACGAGGAAGAATTCGATGCCCCTCCTCCTCGTTCCCGCAGACGTACGGCCCCGCGCCAGATCTCCGAACCTCCCCCGCGACAGCCGGAACCCAGGCTCCGTTTTGAAGACGAACCTCTGCTCCCAGAATCCCTGCCCCGCAGAAAAGGTAAAAAATTCTCACTGTTCGGAATCATCCTGTTTCTCATATGGAGCCTGGTCTCCCTGCCCTTCCGGATCATCTACAAAATCACGCGCAATGCCAAATGGTTCCTCATATGGCCGTTGCGCATCCTGCTAAGCGTCTGTTTCGTCGCCTGTTTCGCCGGAGGCATCCTCGTATTTCTCTACGGTACCATCGCCAACCGCTACGACATTTCCGAAGTTCAGAAAATGCCGGAACGTACCATCGTCCTCGACCGGAAAAACCGGGAAATCGGCAGGCTTCATGGAGAAAACCGCGTCCGCGTCAAGTTAAGTGAAGTCCCCCCGATCTTCATTCAGGCCCTGCTTGCCCGTGAAGACAGCCGTTTCTACTCGCACGGAGGGGTAGACTGGATCGGTGTCGGACGAGCCTTCCAGCAACTGATCAAGCACAAACGTGCCACGCAGGGAGCCTCCACCCTGACCATGCAGCTGGCCAAGACAACCTTTAACCACCAGAAGCGCGACATCAATACCAAGCTGGTGGAAATAGCCCTCGCCAAACGCATCGAAGCAACCTACTCCAAGGACGAGATTCTGGAAGCCTACATCAACCGTATTTTCTGGGGACATACCTTCATGGGCATTGCCGCCGCCTCCCGAGGCTACTTCGACAAGGTACCATCCCAACTCACCCTGTCGGAATGCGCACTTCTCGCCGGTATCATCTATGGTCCCAATGAGTTTTCTCCCTACAAAAATCCCAAAGGCGCCGAAGAAGTACGCAACATCGTCCTACGGTTGTTAAAAGATCATGGTAAAATCACGGAAGACGACTACCAGAGCGCATTGAAGGAACCTATCGTCACCCGGCGGCCCCAATCCCGTTCCGAAGAGAATTACGCCATGGAACTGATCCGCCGGGAGCTCGACAACATTCTGGAAGATGAAAACATCCGCCTCGGAGGACTCATCGTCCGCACCACTCTGGATCTTGACCTTCAGAACACCGCCATCGATTCCATCAACAAACACCTCGGAAAACTAGAAACCGCCAAAGGATACAAAAATCCTACACGGGCCCAATACCTTGCCCTGCCGAAGGAAACCCGGGAGAAAACCCGGCCCGACTACGTCCAGGCCGCTTGCGTCACGATCGACAATGCCAACGGCGCACTTCTCGTCGTCGTCGGAGGGCGTGATGCGGAAGAATCGCGCTTCAACCGTGCCGTTCAATCCCGTCGTCAGGTCGGTTCCCTGTTCAAACCGTTTGTCTACACGACATTCTTTGAAAAAGGGTATTCGCCATCAACCGTCGTTTCCGACGGTCCGATTCGTCCCGGAGAAATCCCCGGGGCCGGGAAGTGGTCGCCCCGCAATTCGGACAACTCCTTCCGCGGTATGCAGCCGGCCTCCTACGGCCTGATCAAATCACGCAACACCATGTCCGTGCGCATCGGTCACATGGCCAGTCTCCGCAATGTCATCGACCATGCCCGTCTCGCAGGATTCCAGGGAAAAATTGCCGTAACTCCCGCCACTTACCTGGGCACGTGGGAGGCATCCCCACTGGATGTAGCCAGTGCCTACACCGTCTTTGCCAATGGAGGCATTCGTCCTACTCCCTACATCATTGAGACGATTTCCGACTCGGAGGATCAGACTCTGTTTTACTCGCGCAAGACGAGTCGCAGAGCCTTTTCCCAGAGAGCCGCCAACATGACGTCCGCTCTGCTCCAGCAGGTGACACAGCCGGGAGGCACCGCCGGACAACTCAAAACGCTTGGTTTCAAAGCCCCGTGCGGCGGTAAAACAGGTACGACCAACAAGTACATGAACGCCTGGTTCGCCGGATACACATCCAGTCTCACCGCCTGTGTCTGGGTGGGATTCGACCGCCAGAGAACCATCGTCGACCGCGGCTACGGCGGCACGCTGGCTCTCCCCATCTGGGCGGATATCATGATCCATGCAGAAAAGGAAGGCTACCCATGCGGAAAAATCCGCACGTCCCCCGGTTCCCACAATCGCGCCGTCCAGCTCTGCCGGGAATCCGGGCAGATTGCCCATTCGGGGTGCATCGCAGCCAGAACCGCCTATTACGAGACTATGCCGGGCGTCACTCCTCCCTCGAAAATGTGTACCAAGCATATTCCCCTGGCTATACCTCTGGAGGAAGAGTCCATCCCTTCGGCGCTGCCGGCCGGCAACGCCTCTCCCAATGAGGAAGAACCGCCTTTGGCTCTTCCCGTCGGGCCATCCGGTCAAGGAGGAGACGAGGACATCCCACAGGCGATTCCTCTGGATGAAGATGAAGGGGACTATGATGAAAACAACAACGCCACCCGCATTCCCCTCGCCCTGCCTGTCTGACGAAAAGAATCTGCGGGTGGAACAAAGCAGGAAAATCAATCTTTTTGCTTCAGACCGATCATGAATTCCGACGAAATAGTATCGCCTTTCTTGATATTTTTGTATTCATTCTGATAATGGATCCAGAAGAATCTGTCGGAACCTCCCGTCGTAAAGCCAGATACCAGCACACGGGTTTTCCCCTTGTCCTTCCAGGCACGTACGGATTGCCTGGGTCCTCCGGACACAGGTACAATGACTAGGGAACCACCTTCCGGCGACTTCATACGACAATAATTGATGTCGAGTTTTGTTCCGCGAAAATCGTTACTCCCCAATTCATTGGAATCATCCTTCCACAAAGCGGCAGGCGGGCCGGACGGCCTGCTTCCCCGATCGGGAGCCGTAACATTGGCACGAGCCTCTCCGCAGGCACGCCCGATGTGACCATCCGGATACCATGCCCAATGAGGATTGCGATCCCATTCGATCGTATCGAAAGAATCCGGCAAAGTGAACACCACGCCCCATTGTCTGGGGTTGACATCAATGGGAACGGTCAATTCGTACTTAACCTTCACCATCCCGTTATCTTCCGGAGTCAGAAACAGAGTCCCCGCCCCCATGTCTCCCGTTCCTTCGAAACGGTGAGTTTTGCCGGAAACAGCATGTCCCGTCCATGTCCAGTCCCCCAAATCGGTCAGGGGAGTAATCTTTTGTCCAACCAGTTGGGTACCGCCTTCTCCATTGACACTCTGGACCAACGGTACCGGCAAAGACAATTCCGGGATCACAGGCGAAACAATATTTTTCCCGTCCGGGTCAATGCGTCCGGCAACGAGATTGTCCACGATCTGTTCATTGACTTTCCGTTCCGGGCCTCCGGGAACCACCACGCGTTCACGAGCCAGTTCTTTTCCCTGGAGATCCCGAAGGACAATATCCACCGAAGCACCTTTCGGCAACTCCTGACCAACGACAATCTCACCCTGGGCATGCGGAGCTATATCCGCCTTCATTTCCCCTGATTTCCCCCCGCATTCCCAACGCAGGGAAAATTGATTAAGATTTTTGAAATTGAATCTGTTTTGCACATTCAAGACAAGTTTCCCCTCCTGGTTCACAGAGGAAGAAAAGAGCCTCATCGGCGTATAGGCCATCCGCATGCCGTGGTATTCCGGCTTTTCCCGCCGCCATCCGTCAATCGGCCCCCAGCTGCCGTAGCCGCATTCCGAGCCGTCGGGCAGGATGAAGATGTCGTCAATACCGCTCCAAATAGCTCCTCCGAGGCAACCTTTCTGTTTCCACATTAAGTCTACCATCCTCTGCAGAGGACGGCTCCAATCCTCGTGAATAGAAGGATCCGTCATCAGCTCACGGCGATTGTAGCACTGCAAATGGGCGTATTCTCCAAACCATAACGGTTCTTTGTGAGAACTCCATTCATCGGAATTGTGTTCTGAGGGATAGTGCTGGTTGGCAATATCCACACCCCAGATTCTGAGTTTTTCCCCCTTCATGTTTTGGTGGTGGAAAGTATAGGGACGGCTGGAGTCCAATTTTTTGTTCACATTCAAAACCCGGCCCCACCACTGATTCCAGTTCGATTCATTGGCCATCGACCAGATCACAATGCTGGGGTGGGATTTATAGGCAACGATCTGTTCCATATTGGGCAGGTGCGCATACCGGAAAAACAAGGGATCATTCACATCAAACTTCCCATACCAAACCCCATTCTGCCCAACCCAGCAAAGAGCCGATTCACATTCCACAAAAAGCCCCAGCTCATCGCAGGCATTCAAGAACTCCTCACTGGGCGGATAATGAGACGTACGCACCAAATTGACGTTGGCATCCTTGTACATCTGCGCATCCTTGCGGCACAGTTCACCCGACAAGGAACGCCCGGAAAGAGGATGGACTTCGTGCCTGTTGACACCCATCAGCTTCACTGGTTTTCCATTGACGAAGAGTTCGTTGTCCTTCACTTCGACTTCTCTGAGTCCCACTTTCACCACTTTCGAGTACGCAGGTTTGCCGTTCGTTTTGATCCGGCTTTCCAACTTATAGAGCGAAGGAGTTTCCGAAGTCCAGAGCTGCGCCTTGTCTACATCAAGACGGATATTGACCGACTTCGATTCCCCGGCCTGAAGCTCCAGATGCTCCGTTCGTTCTCCGGCAATGTTCCCTTGGGGATCCCGGAGAAGCGTCGTCAATTCCACCTTGCACGGCTGCTTGCCGGCATTCTCCAGACATGATTGGTAATGCACTGCTGCACGGCCCGCTACCGGATCGACATCCGTCTTGAACGACTCATCCACAACGCAAGTCTCCGGAATGGAAAAGATGGTCACCTTGCGCAGGATTCCCCCCACCCGATGAGCGGCATACTCGGAAATACAACTCATCGAATCGGCTACGGATTCCGACTGTACCAGGACTTCCAGCTGATTGCTTCCCACCGAAACCAGATCGGTCACATCCAGTTCAAACGGAACCATACCTCCCCGATGCTCCCCCGCTTCCCTACCATTCAACAAAACGCGGCAATCGGAATGTACGGCATCAAAACGAAGCCTAATCCGTTTCCCTTTCCAATCCTGAGGTACGGAAAACGACTTCCTGTAAACGGCCTTTGCATAGGGAGCCACATCGAATCCCTGCATCTTCCATTCCCCCGGCACCTGAATCGGGGAAAACGCCTTGCCTTCCGCAGGAGAGAATTCCCACACGCCGTTCAGACTCAGGACAGCTTGTTCCACCCCTTCCACACGGTCGGGTCTGGGTGTTATTCTGGGAGTAGGTAAAACCAGACGATCAATATCCTCATCCGACAGGCGGACAATATCCTTGCCGGTAATCATTTTCAACGCTTTGCCATCCGTCGTCAGGATTTCCAGCTTCTGCAAAACGGCATTCGGCCCAGCCATCGCGTAGACCGTCAAATTCAGGTAACCCTTGTTCAGGTATTTCCCCGGAACCGTCCACTCCCGTTCGACAACTTTTCCGGGTTCCGGCTTGAAGCAATCATCCAGAGCAATGCCGTTGGCTCCTATCAACAGGATGCGTTCCTGGTCAGACAAAAACGTAGCCCGGACGATGCAATCCTGGCCTTGGGGCAATTGGTCAAAACCAAGATTGATCATCTCCCCAAAAAACACTTTCCGGTGATCCGCCGAAGCCTGAACCTTATCCTCCCCATATTCATAAACCTGCGCCCCATTCCATGGCACCGTCCCGGAAGGAGCGTTGGCATCCAGCAAGAAAGCAGTTTGGAAGGGGACATTCGCTCCGACAACCATCCCGGTTCCGTATAAGCAACAAACAAGAGTTGCAAACCTGAAGAACCGATGGAAGCCCCCCTCGGGCATCCCCTTATTCCGACGTGTATAGCATTTTTGATGATTCATACCGTTGTTGATCGTTTAATTTTTTAAGGAGTACCTCCCAAAGACATAGATATGCCTTGTCTATTCATACGCATTTCCCACAGGCAAAATCGTCTATAATCAAACTTTGTTGAATTATGGACAAAATATCCTCCTGCACGCACTATCAACGATCTTGTCTTGAAAATACTCTCTTCTCCATTACACTTCCTCTTAATTTCCTATGCCGGATTCACTCATCTTTCAACTTCTTCCCTGGAGCCTCGTCATCCTGCTTCTTGTCCTGGCCGCCGTCCTCGCCGTGCAATTGTTCCGGACCAGGGAACGCGTCATCCGTGCCAAAGCCGAGCTGAACGCCGTCCGCGAAACCTCCGTCCAGACAGACGCCCTGCTTGCCCAGGCGCGCGAAACACTCAGGGAATCTTTTGCCGAAGTAGGCGCACGTGCCCTCAAAGCCTCCAACGAACAGTTCCTCACCCTCGCGCAAACCCATTTCCAAGCTCAACAGCAACAGGCAGTTCACGAACTCGATTCCCGAAAACAAGCCATTTCATCTCTCCTCCAGCCTGTCGGCGACACCCTGCGCCAGGTGCAAAACAAACTCGGAGACATGGAAAAAGACCGCCAGTTCACCTACGCCTCGCTCCGGGAACAAATCAAGCTTATCACTGAAAGCAACACGACGCTCCGCAAGGAAACGAGCCGACTCTCCCAGGCACTTCACAACAACAACATGCGCGGCAAATGGGGAGAACTCCAACTACGGCGCGTCGTCGAAATGGCAGGCATGGTCGAATACTGCGACTTTACCGTCCAGACAAGCCGCAGCGACGATCAGTCGTCCATCCGTCCCGACCTCGTCGTCAACCTCCCGGGTAACCGCCACATCATCGTTGATGCCAAAGCGCCGATGAACGCCTACCTGGAAGCCATGGACACCGAAGATCCCGACCAGAGGAGCAGCCTCCTCGTACGCCATGCCCGCCAGGTACGCGACCACCTGACGCGGCTGGGTTCCAAATCCTACTTTTCCCAGTTTGAGAACACGCCGGAATTTGTCGTCATGTTCCTGCCCGGGGAATCGTTCTTTCAGGCGGCCATGGAAGCGGATCCCACCCTGATCGAGACCGGAGTCGACAACCGGGTCATTCTGGCTACGCCTACGACGCTCATTGCCCTCCTGCGGGCCGTTGCCTACGGTTGGCGCCAGGAACAACTCGCCGAAAACGCCCGCGCCATCTCCAAGGCCGGAGCCGACCTCTACGACAGCTGCATTACTCTTACGGAGCATTTTTGCTCTGTCGGCCAAAGCCTCAACAGAACCGTTGCCCAATTCAACAAAGCCGCCGCTTCCTACGAAAGCCGCCTCCTTCCCCGCGCCCGAAAGCTGAGAGAACTGGGCATCCCCGCCAAAAAGGACATCCCGGAAGCCATCCCCGCCCCGGAAAGCCTCGCACGGGAACTGGCACCCGTCCCCGATGAAAGCCGGCCGGTATTTACGCCATTATCTGCGCCTCTAAAGTAGATGTCCTTCTCATCGCCGGAAAAATGCAAGAAGCAAGGGAAAAGGCCGACGAAGCCAAGAAATGGAGCATCATCAGCGCCATTATTGGGGTTGCCTGCATCGCGATCTGTATCTCCCTATTCGTTATTTCCGTCTAAGATCGGCCCAAACCTTTTGCCGAAGGACAAGATATCCCACTACTCTTTTGTTCGGGCACTTTCTCAAAACCACCGGAGATGGCGGCTGTGTACAAACACGAAAATTCCTGTGGAGTCGCAGCAAGTACTTCTTGCTCCTGACAGGGTTGGCACTTTTTGCCTTCACTTTCTTTATCGTTCTCAAACACCAGAGCCCGGCAACCATTCAATGGGTACGGGATCTGGTACCCTTTTGTCCCCTGGCCCATTATACCGGACTCAAATGCCCGGGGTGTGGAGGGACGCGTGCGTATTTTGCCTGTCTGCAGGGCGATTATCTCCAAGCCATCCGGTACAATATATTTTGGATACCTGCCGCAGGAGTCCTATTGATTGAATACATACATTCTTTCCTGTATATGATCCGGGGGAATACGCAGCCCAGGTGGTGGCAACTTGTCCGGGCACGGACATACTATGGATTCGGCATGCTGACCGTTACATACATGATTGTCCGCAACATCTGGGATTTCTAAAATGGGAGGCGCGAGCCCTTGCCATCGGGAAGAGTTCGTATTACATTATTTCCCGTTCCATGACCGACCAGCCCTCCAGCGTAACTCCGATGATGGAGCAGTACCTTCGCATGAAGAAGGGCCTGCCAGAAGACGTATTCCTCTTCTACCGCATGGGAGATTTTTATGAAATGTTCTTCGAAGATGCCAAGGAAGGGGCCGGCATCCTGGGGTTGACACTCACCAAACGGCAAAGCATCCCCATGTGCGGCGTTCCTCACCATGCTGCGGAAGCCTATATCGGCAAGCTCGTCAAAGCCGGCAAACGCATTGCCATTGCCGAACAAATGAGCACACCCGTTCCCGGAAAACTCGTCGAACGCGAGATCACCCGGATCATCTCCGCCGGAACGCTGGCCGATCTCAATCTGCTGGACAGTTCGGTTCACAATTATATTGTCGCCCTCTTCAAGCACAAAAAAACGTTCGGACTTGCCTGTGCCGACCATACGACGGGGGAATTCTCGCTGGCCGAATTCGAAGACATCAATCTCCTTCTGGATGAAATCGCCCGCATCAATCCATCCGAACTCCTCATCAGCGACGAACAAAAGGACATGTTCCCCGGCGTGGCCGTCACTCTTTACTACGACGCCTATACGTTTCTGCCCACGACGGCCATCCCCGCCCTGCTGGACCACTTCGGCGTCCATTCTCTCGACGGCTACGGCTGCTCCGGCATGGATCGCGCCCTCGGTGCCGCAGGCGCCATCCTCCACTATCTTTCCTACCAGCTCCGCCGACCGACGGGGCACCTGCGCCGATTGTCCGTCCGCGCCGGTTCCGGTACCGTCCTGATCGACCAAGCCAGCCAGAGAAACCTCGACCTCGTCGATTCGCGAAACGGGGTCAAGTTGTCCCTGCTCGGCACACTGGACAGAACATCCACGCCAATGGGAGCCCGCAAACTGAGGGACTGGGTGCTGCATCCCCTCAGCGATCTGGACGAATTACACGCCCGCCAGGACATGATCGCCAACCTGCTCGCGGAACCTTTCCTGATGAGCAAACTACGGGAGAGTCTCAAGAATATCCGCGACATGGAACGTCTCACCGGCCGGCTTGCCCAGGGAACGGGCAACGCCCGCGACCTCAAGGCCCTGGGGTGCTCCCTCGCCCGCATTCCCGACGTCAGGGACGATCTTACCGCTCTGAACGGCGAGGGCATCCTGCTCCGGAAAATTCTGGAACGCCTGGGAAGTTTCGACGACCTCGTCGCCCTGCTCGACCGCGCCATTGAGGACGAACCTCCCGTCACGATCAAGGAAGGCGGCATCCTCAAAGACGGCTACCTGCCCAATCTGGACGAACTGCGCCTCGCATCGCGCGATGGCAAACTCTGGCTTGCGGAACTTCAGGAAAAAGAACGCATCCGCACGGGAATCGACTCGCTCAAAATCCGCTTCAACAATGTGTTCGGCTACTACATCGAGGTGACCAAGTCCCACTACGACAAGGTCCCCGACGATTACACCCGCAAGCAGACACTCGCCAATGCCGAACGGTTCGTCACTCCGGAACTCAAGCAGATGGAGAATACCATCCTCGGCGCCGACGAACGCTCCCGCCAACTCGAATACGAGGAATTCGTCCGTCTCCGCGAAAGCCTCTCCGCCTACATCGACCCGATCCAGTCGACCGCCGATGCTCTGGCCGAGCTGGATGTCCTCCTGGCTCTTGCGGAATGCGCCCAAAGCAACCGCTACTGCCGCCCCGTGCTGGAACAAAGCCGCCGCCTGCACATCGTCAACGGTCGCCATCCCGTCATCGAGCAGACGCTGACAAACCAGTCTTTCGTACCGAACGATACGGACATGACTCCTGAGGATTCCCGCCTCATCCTCATCACCGGCCCCAACATGGCCGGAAAAAGCACGTACATCCGCCAGGTCGCCCTGATTGCCCTCATGGCTCAGATAGGTTCCTACGTACCCGCCGATGAAGCAATTATCGGCCTGGTGGACAGAATCTTCTGCCGCGTGGGAGCTAGCGACGACCTAGCTCGCGGACAATCCACCTTCATGGTGGAAATGAGCGAAACGTCCCTCATTCTCAACAATGCCACGGAAAACTCCCTGGTCATCCTCGATGAAATCGGTCGCGGAACCGCCACATTCGACGGCCTCTCGATCGCCTGGGCTGTCGCCGAGCACCTGCACGACAAACTGCAATCCCGCACGCTCTTTGCCACTCACTATCACGAACTGACCGATCTGGAGCAATCGCGCCCGGGAGTCGCCAACTGCAATGTCGCCGTCAGGGAATGGCACGACGAGATCGTCTTCCTTCGCAAAATCATCCCGGGAGCCGCCGACAAATCATACGGCATCCAGGTCGCGCGCCTTGCCGGCATGCCTTCCTCCATCGTGGACAGGGCCAAGGCAATCCTCTCCCACCTGGAAATGAACTCCACCCGTCCGGCCAAAAAGCAGAAATCTCCCCGTCTTCAAGAGGAACCGCGCGCTAAAAATACGGATATGGACGACACGCTGCCCCGTGCCGAACAGGCCCAATTGGAATTATTCTAGCAGCCCCCACTTTCAGCCTCATTCATGCGTCTACCCTTCTCCCGCATCATTCAGGAATGCCGTTTCGCCGCCATTGATTTCGAATCGGCGGGAGCCGCCCCGGGAGAAACCGATCAGCCTGTCCAGATCGGCATTGCCCGCATCGGTGGATGGCAGGAAAAACCGCTTCTCTGGGAATCCTACATTGCAACAAACAAACCCGTCCTCTGGAGTGCCTCCAAGGTACACGGCATCACCACGGACATGCTTGCCGGGGCACCTTCCTTCCTGAGTCTCTGGAACACCATCCGAACCTATCTTGAAGGAGCCGTTGTCATCGGTCACAATCCGGCTACGGAAAGACGTTTTCTGCGGCATTTCCCCGGTCACGGGTTCGGCCCGTGGATCGACACGCTCGCGCTCGCGCGCATGTGCCTGCCCGGTCTGCCGGACTACTCCCTCCGTAGCGTAGCGGACGCACTGGGCGTCTCGGATAGCCTGGCTGCCCTCCTGCCCGGAAAAACCTGGCACAATGCCCTGTTCGACGCAGCGGCCAGCCTGTTCATTTTCCAAGTCGTCGTCCGCGAATTGCACCTCGAAGAGTCCCCTTTGGACACTCTCGGGGCGGCTATTAAACAATAAATATCCGCCAGTTCCTTTTGCCTTTTGGAAATGAAAGAAAGAAAAAACTCCTCATTCCCGTATGAATAGGAAATGAGATATTCCATGAACCCCACGGATTTCAAAATTCTGGCTTTTTGCTCCGGCCTGACCCTTGCCTCTCTGCCGCTATTGCCAGCGCATGCGGAAGGAGCAGGCGGAAGACCTGAGACTCCTCCTGCAAGTTCTCAACCCGGAGCCATCAACGACGACAATTTCACCCCGGAATTCATGAAAGCCTTTTACGAAGGCGCCTTGAAAATCGCCGACCGGAAAATTGCTCAAGTCGAGAAAGCCGACAAACAGTCTCCTCCCAAAGTGCCGCTGAAACCCCGTCTCGCCACCGGAGGCGGCTTCTCCGGTCTGTTCCTGTGGGACACGGTTTTCTGTACGCTCTGGGCCAAGCACGCACCGGATCATTTCCCCATCACGACATCGCTTGACAATTTTTACATGCTCCAGGAGCCTGACGGCTTTATCTGCCGGGAATTCCAACGCGATGGAAAGCCTTACTGGAGCCGGGAGCATCCCATCTCGTTCAATCCTCCTATTTTATGCTGGGCCGAGTGGGAACTGTTCGAATCAGGCGTTACGGACAAGGCCCGCCTCCACACAGTTTATCCTCACCTGAAAAAGCATCATGATTTCTGTTGGAAGGCTTACCGCCGGGACGACGGATTGTTTTACGGAGATGCCCTCGGCGGAGGCATGGACGACTTGCCCCGCCTTCCCAAAAAACCCGGATTTTCGATGGCCGGGGGAATCAATATTGAAGAAAAACATATTACCGCAGACAGCAAGGGCATGTGGAATGTCGTCAAAAACAATCCTCTCTACTGCTGGAACAAGCAGATGGGGTGGATCGACATTTCATCTCAAATGGCTTTCAATGCCCTGAATCTCTCCAGGATTGCGGAGATCCTCGGCAACAAGGACGACGCGGCCCGATACCGTGCCCAGCATGCCGAAATGGCCAAACTCATCAATGAAAAATGCTGGGACGAGAAGCTCGGATTCTATTGCGACTACTACCAGGGAGAAACCATTCCCCGTCTCCATGCCGGAGCATTCTGGGCACTCATTGCGGAAATCGTCCCCAAGGAACGGGTTCCGAAAATCGTTGCCACCCTGAAAGATCCCGCGACATTCAACCGCCCCGTCCCTCTGCCGACCCTGGCCGCCAATGAACCGGAATACAACCCGGAACACGGGTATTGGCACGGTTCCGTCTGGCCTCCGACAACCTATGTCGCCATCCGGGGGCTCATGAAGCTGGGCGAACGCGATCTGGCGCTGGACATTGCCCGCCGGTACTACAATGCCAATGCGCAACTGTGGCGCAAAACAGGTACTGTCTTCGAGAATATCTCCCCGGAGCAATGCGATCATCCCAAAGATAGAGCCGGCAATGATTTTTGCGGTTGGGGAGGGCTTGCTCCCATCGCCTTGTACAAGGAATTATTGCTGCCGGAAGCAAATAAAAAATAATTCCGTCCTGGGTTCTCTTCCCATCCGAAGTTAACAACAAAAGACTGAATCAGGCAGCCCACCAGGGCTGCCTATTTTTTCTTTCTCATAAAGGGGGGAAGATCGAGGTCTTCTCCGTCGACGATAAAGGCATCGACATTGGAAAACAGCCCCTTGCCGTCTTCGTCCTCCTCTTCTTCCGGAAGAAGGGGATCGATTGCCTCATCGGAAGATGTGGAGTCGCCGGAATCGCCGGCAAAAATTTCCGCGGGCGACTTTTCGACAAAAATCTCCTTGAGCTTGTCAAAGGGATCTTCCTCCTCTTCGACAGGCAGAGGCTCTGCCACCGGAGGAGTAACCGCTGGAGCCTCGACTTTCTTCTCGAAACGGGAACGGCGGGACTGGGGCGCACTGCGAGGAGAAGGAGCCATCGTCCGGTTTGACGGTTCAAAGGAAAAGGCAGGCACCTCGACATGCGGAACAGACGAAACATCGGAAGGAGGCTCGGGATCCTCTTGTCGAAGCTCCAATTCCGCACCAGGATCAATATCGGAATGAATGATTATAACCGGTTCCTGGACAGGAGATTCGGGAACAACCGGTTCATCGGCGGGGAGTTCGGCAACGACGGAGTGGGACAATGCATCTTCCGGCACTGCCGGCAGGGAAACGGGAGCAGGAACCGGAGAGACAACCTCCGTTGTTTCTGCGGAAAACGCGGATTCGGTCAATGGCTTGCGGACATGCTCGCGCATCGCCGTCGAGGCAAAGAGTACCAGCCGCAATTCATCGCCCGCTTCCGGGCACACGGATACGCCGAAGTGGACCTGCATTCTTCCGGGTAAAAGCCGTGCCATTTCGTCCATAGCCTTTCGGATGTCATCCAGCCCCAGCAATTCACCGCCCGTCACATGCACAAGGACTTCACTGACGCCACGCAAGGATTCCGCCGCGGCCAGGAAAGGTGACTCCATGACTTGGCGGGCAGCCTCGACGGCCTTATTGCCGCCGCGAGCCGTTCCGAACCCGAACAGGCAACTGCGATTTCTACCGGCCATCACCGTGCGCAAATCATCCAGTCCCAAACGGACCAGCCCCGGATTGCCATGAAGCATCGGCACAGCTTCGGCGGCACGCATCAACAGGCGGTTGGATGCATCGAACGCCCGGAGGACACTGCCGTCCGCCGAGACCAGATCCGCCATTTTTTCGTTGTCGAACGGCACCAGGATATCGGAATACAGGGCTAATTCCGCCAAAGCGGCACGAGCCTGTTCGGAACGGCGCGGGCCTTCAAAATCAAAAGGCATGGTAACGACCGACACCAAAAATACTCCCAGTTCTTTGGCAAGGCGGGCAATGACAGGAGCAGCACCGGATCCGGTACCTCCTCCAAGCCCTGCGATCATCACCGCCAGGGAACAGCCTTCCAACGCACGCACCAGCGAAGCTTCGCTTTCACGGGCAGCCTGGGCGCCTACCTGGGGATCGCCCCCGGAACCGAGCCCGTGCGTCACACTGCTGCCGAGGTGAATCTTATGAGGCGCGCCCGATGATTCCAGCAAACGGATATCCAAATTGACGGAATAGAGGGAACACCCCGGCAATTCCTTCTTTTCCATCAGGTGAAGGACATTGCTTCCCGCACCACCCAGCCCAATGATCGCAACGCGAGGGGGAGTAGTCGGTTCGTCGCTAGGAGAATAAGTCAGCATGAAATCGATAGAACTAAAGAATGGAACATTTGAAGGAGTTTGCCGTTCAACGTTTTTTCTTCATAATCAAATTTTTAAGGGATCCCAGAAAACCGGTTTTGCGAGGCAGTTCCGCATCAAGGATCTGCGCATACCGAATCAGGCCGATAGCCGTCGCATAACGTGGATCGTCCAGATAGGTAGCCGAACCCTGATCTTCGGACATGCTCGGCTGGTTAATCGGCACTCCGAACATACGGGAAGCCAATTCGCCGACGCCTCTCATCAGGCTGGCGCCTCCGCACAGGTACACCTCGCTGCAACGGTGTTTCTTGAATACATCGTCGGGCAAGCATTTCTTGAGAACCTTGAAGGTTTCCACAAGGCGGTTCTGAATCAACTCATTGAGAACCGTCCGTGAAACGGAGAAATCTTTCATGCCGGGGTCGCCGACCAAACGAGCCATATCGCTCGAACGTCCGGGACTGCCGTAGGCATCTCCTTCCGTCTTTTTAAGCAACTCCGACTTGACCCAGGGAATACCCGTGTACTGGCGGATATCATTGGTAATGTGATCTCCGCCGAGCGGCACGCAACCGGAGGCGGTAAGCTGGCCTTCGATGTACAAGGCATAATCGGTCGTACCTCCCCCCATGTCGATGAGGAGGGCTCCCGCCTGCTTGCTCTGGCGACTCAGCACGTATTGAGCCGTAGCCAGAGGCGCGAAAACGACATCCTCGACTTCCAGAGGGACTTCCCGCACGCAACGCAGGGAATTGGTGATACGAGTCTTCATGCCGTGAATAATATGGCAGTCGATGTCAAGAGTCCGTCCGGACAAGCCTTCCGGATTGCTGAGATTCTCCTGCCCGTCCACGGAGAAAAGTCCCGGCACGCGGTGCAGGACAAACTGATCCGGGCCAAGGGGACAGTCCTTGGCAATGTCCGTCACCTCATCCATATGCTCGCGGCTGATGATACTTTCATCCTCCGGAAGACGGAACGTGCCGCGGTTCGTTTTTCCCACGATGTGGGAGCCGGTCACAGAGAGGTAAACCGTCATAATGTCCACATCAGCATGATCCTGGGCAAGCACCCAGGCATCGTAAATGCTCTGGATGGCTTTTGCCGGATCGGCTATTTCGCCCTTGATCACACCGGAGCTCTTGACCTCCCCCACGCCAATGATCGTCACGGTGGCGTCGGGCTTCACTTCCCCGACGACCATGCAAGTCTTGCTAGTCCCTATTTCCAATCCTACGTGTATCTTCGTATGTCCCATGGAGCCAGTCGTTAAGTTTCCTTGCGCATTTGTGCCACAATTCATTTCCCATATCAACTACAAGACTTGTGAAATCACGATTAATCATGTCCGCATCATCCTGCACCCCCTGAACCGACCGGGCAGGCTGGCTGCTTGACGACTGCAGCAGGCCTTGCTAGGGTTGGCCCATGTTCGAAAATTTTCAATTCTTGATGCCCGCGGATATTCATTTTGGTCCCGGTTCCCTGAACAAACTTGCCGAGATCGAACTCCCCGGTACGAAAGCCATGATTGTTATCGGCGGTTCCTCCGTCAAGCGGCTCGGTTATCTCGACCGGGTGCGCGCCCTCCTCAAGGAAAACGGCGCCGACTCCATCGTATACGATAAAATCCAGCCCAACCCCATCGTGGAACACGTGATGGAAGCCGCCGCCATCGCCTGTGAGGAAAAATGCGATTTCGTCATCGGCCTCGGAGGAGGCAGCAGCATGGACTCCGCCAAATCCATCGCCGTCATGGCAACCAATCCCGGCCATTACTGGGATTACATCAGCGGAGGAAGCGGCAAGGCGCTCCCGGTTCCGAACAAACCTCTGCCCATTATTTGTATCACCACGACAGCCGGGACCGGCACGGAGTCCGACCCCTGGACGGTGATCACCAAGGAAGATACCCATGAGAAAATAGGCTTCGGCTACAAAGGTACGTTCCCGACAATATCCATTGTCGATCCGGAACTTATGACAACCGTTCCTCCGCATCTGACGGCCTACCAGGGGTTCGATGCCCTGTTCCACTCCGTTGAAGGCTACATCGTCAAAATCGCCTCTCCCATCAGCGACATGTTCGCCCTCAAAGCTATCGAATACCTTGCCAAGTATCTCCCCACGGCCGTCCGCGACGGCGGCAACATTGAAGCCCGCAGCTATGTCGCCCTGGCCAACACCTACTCCGGCATTGTAGAAACCGCGTCCTGCTGCTCGTCCGAACACTCCATCGAACATGCCCTGAGCGCCTATGATCCCTCCCTGCCCCATGGCGCCGGACTCATCATGATTTCCAAGGCTTATCATGAAACCTACGGTCCCTCCAGTCCGGAACGCTATGCCCAAATGGCTGTAGCCATGGGAGAAGAACCCTCCGTCGATGGTTTCATCCGCGCGCTAGTCGCCCTCCAAAAGGCCTGCGGAGTGGATTCCCTGAAAATGTCGGACTACAAACTGGTACCGGAAAAATTCCGTACTTATGCCAAGACGGCATTTGATACCATGGGCAGCCTGTTCGCTATCGACGTGCCCCGCTTCACCATTGATGACGTAGTGGAAATCCTCAAAAAATCCTACAAGTAATCCATTCACCAACCCGACGGGAACGGTTGCAAGCCGTTCCCGCTTTTTTTGTTTCCATGTCAGCCCGCATTCTTCTCTCCGGCACCATCGGCATTGATACGATTATTACGCCTACCGACCGGGCGGACTCCGTCCTGGGTGGTTCCGCTTGTTTCGCCGGAGTTGCGGCACGGCTCTTTGCCGACTCGGTGGACATCCTCAGTATTATCGGCAACGACTTTCCCGGAGACTGGATGGTATCCCTCGAACGGCAACACGTCAATCTCGACCATGTCGTCCGCTACCAGGGCCCGTCTTTCGCCTGGACAGGAGAATACTACGACAATATGAACAAACGGCGTACCGTGTCCGCCAAAGATGAAGTCATGGTCAACTGGGAAGTAGATGTCCCGGAAGTCCTGCGCGATCACCCGGTCATCGTCGCAAGTTGCATGGTACCCGCCCGCCAGCTCCAGTTCCTGAACCAGTGCCGTAATCCCCGACTCGTCCTGACGGACTCCATGGACAAGTGGATTACGCGTCAGCCGGAAATGCTCGACGCCGTCATGCACCTCTCCCACATTGCCCTGATGAATGAAGACGAAGCCAAAGGGTACGCCCATACCGACAGTCTTCTTGAAGCCGGAGAACACATTCTTTCCCTAGGGCCCGCATTTGCCATTATCAAGCAGGGGGAATACGGGGCAAGCCTCTTTGCCCGGAATGCACGAGGCGGATTGCGACTGTTCCGTTGCCCCGCCTGGCCTTTGAGATCCGTCGTCGATCCCACCGGAGCCGGCGACACGTTTCTCGGCGCCCTTTCCGGCTACCTTGCCTGCCTGCCGGATCTGACACCCTCCTTCGACGATGTCAAACGAGGCATCGTCCATGCCACGGTAGCAGCCTCCTTCACCTGTGAATCCTTCTCTGCCGATGCCCTGTTCACAATGGACAGAAAGTGCTTCGACGAACGCCTCACGGAATACCGCGCCATGACCCGCTGGGACTGGTAGGCAACATGCATTAGCCGTCCGAATAAATGAACCACCTTCGGATAGACAAACAGGGCTGATTCCAAACATGGAACCAGCCCTGTTGGATAAAGGTGCAAATTACCGTGCCGCTTCGACGCCGAGTTCCGCCACAACAACGTGGTTGCCATCGACGACGGATTTGGCAACAAAGCGCATGTAGCGAGCCTTAACCGGATGTTTCATCGCGATCTTCTGGCGAATAGGATTAGCCTTGATATTAGAGAATTCCCCTGTGGCGGCAGGGCGGCCCCAGTTTTTCCCATCATTGCTCAGATACACTTCGTAGTGGCTGACGATGCCACGGGTCGTACCATCCTGCCGGGGTGTATAGTACACGGCAGAAACCGGAATATCGGCCCCCATGTCGATATCAATAGCCTGTGGAGGAGCGATTTCTCCGGAACCGGCGTGCGTGTGCCACAAAGTACGTGGATTGCCATCGATGGCAGCCTTCGGATCAGAGGCGGCTTGTTCAGCGGCGATGACCTTCCAGTCTGCCGTGCTAACGGGGAGTTCTTCAGTAACGACGGAAGACATTTCTTCTCCACGGAATGCACGAGCGGCAATTTTACCGCCAAGCGGTAAATTCAGAGGTTCCTTGTATTCCGGAGACAAAGTCCCCGGTTCCGTGCCGTCGAGGGTATAACGAAGCGTCATGCCGGAGGGAGATTTCAATTCAACCTTGCCCTCGGCGTTCCGAACGACTTCCGGGGCTTTCATCACAACCGGGCGCTTCCAAAGCGAAATTTCGCTCAAGGCCGGTTCGGCATCCGCCGCATCGATGGATACGCGAACAGCTTTGGTTTTGACAAGCTTACCCTGACGCAGGGTGTGGCCGCCAATGCTGCTGCCGTCAACCCATGGCACAAACTGGCCATCCTCCAAAACGGAGACGGAGAACTTACGAATTCTCTGTCCCAGCTGAATCGGTTCCGCCAAGCGGATGACGTCGAACTCGGCCTCTTCCGGCAAATTCAATGTCACCGTACCCGTCTTGTGACCATCGGCAGCCATCCAGAAAGTCGTTCTCTTGCGATCCAATACCCGAGAAGCATCCGTTCCCGGGCGAGTGGAATCCGCCGAAACGACAGCACCGGCTGCAAAGTTGCGGGAATAAAGTTTTTTGAGGAGTGCGGCGAATCCCTTCAGAGCTACCTCATCATTTTCATGGATGCGCCCGCGGCGATCCGGCGGAACATTGAGATTGAGATTGGCTCCGCGGCCAACGCTGCAAAAGTACAGTTCCATCAGGTTTTCCGGAGTCCTGACACGTGCATTTTCAGATTCGTGCCAGAACCAGCCCGGACGAATGGAAACATCCGCCTCGGCTGGAATCCAGAATTTGCCGTTCACGTCTCCGGATGGGAGATTGCCGGAAGTGCAATGCCCGGGAGCGGCAAGGGAAGCATCAGGGCTCTTAGGTTCATACGTCGCCCAGCAGGGATAATTGGCAAAACCCGATTCATTGCCGACCCATCGGCATCCCGGTCCGACATCGGAGAAAATGACGGCTCCCGGCTGAAGCCGGTGCACGAGTTCCCAGGTTTTGGGCCAATCGTAGTAGGTACTACGGTCAATGGAACGCTTTTCCCGTTTGCCACCGTAGTAACCGTCGCCTCCATTGGCACCGTCGTGCCATACTTCAAACAAGGGACCATAATTGGTCAGCAATTCTCGAAGTTGTTCGCGGTAGACCTTGATGTATTCCGGCGTTCCGTAGGCAGGATGGTTGCGGTCCCAGGGCGAAAGATAAATGCCGAACTTCAACCCGTATTTTTTACAGGCGTTGGCGAAGTCGCGTACGACATCTCCTTTGCCGTGCTTCCACGAAGAGGAAGCTACGCTGTGCTTGGTCGTCTTTGTCGGCCACAGGCAAAAGCCGTCGTGATGCTTGGCCGTGAGGATAATCCCTTTCATGCCCCCATCGGCCATGACCTTGACGATTTGCTCCGGGTCATAATCCGTCGGGTTGAACATGTCCGGTGATTCGTCACCAAATCCCCATTCCCTTCCCGTAAACGTGTTCGTCGTAAAATGAACAAACCCGTGCATTTCCATGTCGTTCCACGCCAACTGAGCTGGCGAAGGCACCGCCCCGTACGGACGGGGGGCTTCAACGTCCATGGAAGCCGGACTACTCCACGCCAGCGCGGCAATACCGGCCAGCATGGAACAAAGGAGAGTCGAATTGTTCGTCATAGCGTAGAATATACGCTATAAAAGGGCATTCTCTTTCAAAATCTTTGATCTTACATCGTTCCCTATCGACTGATGGGAAGGTGTGTGACTTGTTCCCGGACATTCCTGACCAGCACGGTACTCATGTACCGTTCTACGGCGGAAGAGGCCACCGTCACAATACGCTTGCCCTCCATGCCGGGACGCCGGGCCAGTTCCAGAGCAGCGTACACATTGCCTCCCGTGGAAATACCGGCAGGAATCCCTTCTTCCTTGTTCAGGCGCCGGGCCATTTCGACAGCGGCCTCTCCCGGAACAGCAATGACTTCATCCAACAGGGATACGTCCAGAATAGAGGGGATAAATCCGGCTCCTATTCCCTGGATCAGATGAGCCCCCGGGGAACCTCCCGACAACACAGCGCTTTCGGACGGTTCCATGCCGACGATACGGACACCGGGACATTCTTCCTTCAAGCGGCGTCCAATACCCATAATCGTCCCGCCGGTACCGATTCCAGCAACGAACACATCCACACGACCGCCCGTCTGAGCCACAATTTCGGGGCCGGTCCCCATGTAATGGGCTTCGGCATTAGCCGGGTTGGAAAACTGATCGGGCATGAAGGCATTGTCACCGTATTTCTCCGTCAACTCCCGGGCTTTATCGATAGAACCTTTCATAGCCAGGGAACCGGGAGTCAGGACAATTTCCGCACCGAGCATGCCGAGCAAAGCCCGGCGTTCCACCGACATGGTCTCCGGCATGACCAGCAGACACCGGTACCCCAGGCTACGGGCAACGAAGGCCAGCCCGATTCCCGTATTGCCGGAGGTCGGTTCGATAATCAAGCCACCCGGTTTCAGGAGTCCCCGGCGTTCGGCATCGCGGATCATGAAAAGGGCCACCCTGTCTTTAATACTGAAAAGAGGATTGCGGAATTCGCACTTCAGTAGAATTTCAGCAGGACTGCCCTCCGTCACCTTATTCAGACGGATCATGGGCGTCCCCCCGATCGTATCAATGACGTTTGCCGCTATGCCTGAGTTAAAATCCATACCGGATATTTACTCTCTTTTCCATCTCCCGTCCACGGAGAATTTAAAAAGGGATGTCCCCCCGGGAGGACATCCCCAATCAAACAGTTGAACCATCAGGGATCAACTGAGATAATCGAACAATTCACCCGGCTTAAAGAAACGGGCAAGTTCCGTCGCTGCCGATTCGGGGCTATCGGAAGCGTGACAAATATTCATCATGCTATCGGTGCCGTAATCGCCGCGGATCGTTCCCTTGGGAGCCTTGGTGGAATTGGTAGGTCCAAGCAATTCGCGTACGCGTACGATCACGCCGGGGCCGCTCAAAGCCACAGCGACGACCGGGGAACTGGTCATGAAAGCGAGCAAACGGGGAAAGAGAGGGGTTCCGTCGATCACAAGATCAAGAATATGTGCATAGTGTTCTCTTAAAATCGCTTCATCCAGCTGGATCATTTTCAGCCCGCGAAGGCGGAATCCTTCATGCAGGAGCCGCTTCAAAATCGTACCGGAAAGGTTTTTGCGCACACAGTCGGGCTTGAACAAAATCAGAGACGTTTCTTCGTTTGTGTAAGGAGTCATTGTCAATACTCAATTATTAATGTAGGCATGCGGAGTACACTGCCCGGGAGGGGTACGTCAAGGCAAATCACACGAAAAATTGTGACGAAAACTCGTTACAAGGGGACGGCATAGGTCGCACAACGGTTCAACCAACCCTGGAGCCACCTGCGTTCGCCGCGGTCGGCAGGACTATTGGCAACGCGCCGGGAAAGGACCTTTCCGGCCGCTCGGGAAAACTCTGTAGAAGCCGCATTTCCCGCAACGACGGGCCGCATCTCCTCCAGCACCTGAAGGAGCCCCCATCCCTGGTTGCGGTACCGCTCCGCGGCGTTCACGCCCTCCCCTTTAAAATTGACATAGTCGATCAACGCATACATCCCCTGAGGAGTCGAGGCCACGGCATAATATTTCCGCGAGATATCCTCCGGATTCTTCGCTTCACGGCAAATCCTCTGCAAAGCCGATACCGAGCGTTTGATGATGAAATCCGCCTGGATTTCCGTATGGGAGGCCAGCCATGCACGCATGACATCGGCCAATCCCCCTTTTTTGTCGGAAGCCAAAAAAGCCTGCCTGTCCGCCCAGGGGGCAGTCCCGCGCGCCCAGGAAGGCACGGTAACGCCCTTGGACGCGGCAAAGCGGACAAATTCCGGGAAACTCTCCTCAAACGGCCCGCGGACACCTCGAGGGTACCAGATAAAATGCCCGATTCCCAAGGAAGGAAAGTTCTCCCCTTTGTTCCATGACACAAGGCCCTTCACGGAACCGGCACATTCGTTCTGCCAGATCTTACGGGCAATTTTATCCTTTACTCCTTCCGTAGAAGGCGCAGAGGCAGACAGGGAAACGAAGCCCAAAACAATACAAGCGCACAGCAGAAGGTATTTCATGCAACTACTGTTATCGAATCCCCTCCCCTGTCAATTCCGATCCCTCCGCATGCCGGTCATCACATCATGTAAAATAATTACCAAATAAAAACTATTATCTTGCATTATTAATTTCATTTCGATAACAAACAATCATCTCATGAGTCGCGCCTACCGTCTTTTCATCTACATTTTCCTAGCGGCACTATCGGGCTTTGCTCCCTTGCTCACGGATATGTATCTGCCGGCCCTCCCGATGATGGCAGACAGTTTCTCGACGACTCCCGTCATGGTTCAACTGAGCCTGACGACCAGCATGATCGGCCTGGCTATCGGACAGATCCTCATCGGCCCTCTCAGCGACAAATACGGGAGGCGGAATCCTCTCCGCATCTCTCTCCTTCTCTTTCTGGCATCGACAGGAGGATGCATACTGGCGTGGGACATCCATTCCTTCCTGGCATTCCGCGTGCTCCAGGGAATGGCCGGAGCAGGCGGCATCGTCCTCTCCCGTTCGATCACGACCGATTTGTTTACCGGGAAGGATCTGACACGCGCCTTCGGCATTATCATGGCCATGAACAGCCTGGCTCCGATGATCTCCCCCATCTGCGGCAGCCTGCTGCTGGAAGTGACGAACTGGAGAGGGATCTTCGTTTTCCTGTTCGCCCTGGGCATAACTATCACGATCCTATCCCTGCGGTTCAAGGAATCCCTGCCCGATGGGAAACGTCTCCAGGCATCGCCTGTTGCCTCTCTTGCTCAATTCCGTTATCTGTTCCGAAACCGCTCCTTCATGTTATACAGCTTATTGCAGGGAGCCACATTCGGGATTCTGTTTGCCTATATCTCCTCATCTCCCTATGTCCTGCAAAACCACTATGGCTTAAATCCCATGATGTTCGGAGGAGCCTTCGCTGTCAATTCCCTGGCCATGGTAGCCAGCAGCCTCGTTCTTTCTTCCTTTTCCAATGTGCGGATCGCTTTGCGGACAGGCTGTATCCTGGGTATCTTGACGACAATTTCCACAGCGGGAATTCTGCTGGCGGACGGCCCGTTATGGCTGTTTGAGGCCAGTCTGTTCCTTGCCTTGTTCTTCCTGGGATTGATCATGCCGTCTTCGACCATTCTCGCCATGAACAGCGAGAAAAAACGTGCCGGAACGGCCTCAGCCTTCCTGGGAGCCGTCCTGTTCGGCGCCGGCGGACTCGTCTCACCGCTCGTTGGCATCGGAAATATTTGCCATTCGACGGCTATCGTTTTCCTGGCAAGCAGCCTGGTTGTCGCCGTTCTCATGGGGTTCCTCCATTTCAGGACGTATCACTCCGCCGGCGACCCGGCTTGAATGCATAGGAAGGGGAAACAACGAGGCCGTTCCGATGGGTGTCGGAACGGCCTCGTTGAAAATCAGATCTGTTGAAACAGCCTCCTATCGGTTCTGATGAGCCGACACCTGGAAGAACGCATCGGCAGGCACCAGTGCCTTTTTGATCTGCGGACCTTTCCAAGAGAAATCCAGTACGGGAGCGCTTTCTCCGGCGCCATGGACGTAACCGATGGTGATCGGATGCAACCCGGCCTTCAAATGAACGGGAGTCATACCGGTCTTGGCCGGTTTGCATTCATCCGTGCCCATTGCGGCGGATGAATCCACTTCTTCTCCCGGAGTATAGGCAAAGTCCGCATCGACAAGAGCCATCCCGTCCTTGCCATGCAGGCGAACGAAGGCCTTGGAACCGGAGTTTGCATCCGTCTTGACGAAGAATTTGTAATCTCCGTCCTTCGGGATGCGGATCAACCCGGACCATTCCCCAGAGAATCCCTTTTTGTCCGATGCCAGGGAAGCGGGAAAAACCAATCCGTTGACGGATTCCGTCTTGGTCCCCTTGGGAGCGCGCGGCACCCAAGGAGCCGGTTTACTGTCGATCAATGCAAAAGCGAGACCCGGTTTGGCATCGGGAGCTTCTACCCCCGGGACGAGTTCATTGTCATACGGACGGTGGACAAGATTGCCCCGGACCGTATTATTATAATCGTATACGCGGCGAACCCGGAGGACCTTGTCCTTCATCTCCTGCTGCAACTTCGAAGCATTGGGCAGGGACGTTGCAAGATTGTTCGTTTCCTGGGGATCTTTTTCCGTGTCGAAGATTTGGAAATCGTCCGACTGATTTTTGATTCCGGTACGGACACCGATGTACTTGCCGATGTAAACAGCCTGCTGCTGACCGCGAATCGCATTCTTATGTTCATCGGCAAAATCGGCATAGGCAGGAGTCTTTCCCCCGTAATTGTATTCGAAATAAACAATACCGGGTTCCTGGCGCTCTCCATGCCCCGTCAGTGTCGGGATCAGGGAGGTGCCGTCCGTACGGGCGGGAACCGGCACGCCGGCGACTTCGGCAAATGTAGCCATCCAGTCGTGGAACTGTCCCGGATTTTGGGAAACCTGTCCGGCCGGAATGGCGGCGGGCCAACGAACCAGAGCCGGAACACGCATGCCGCCTTCCCACATGTCGCGCTTGATTCCATCAAACGGGCCATAGGAACGGAAGAAGGAGGGATTCTGGACGAACTTGTAGAAACTGCCTTCATTATGGGGGCCATTGTCGGAAGCGAACACCACCAAAGTATTTTTATCGATTTTAAGATCCTTAAGCAGGTGGAGGATATCGCCCACGCCTTCGTCAATACGGCCGATCATCGTTGCATGGCGCTTGGCGAATTCGGGCCAGTCCTGCCTTTTATATCGGGGATAGATGAAGGAATCAATCTCTCCGGAAGCGGTGTTGATAATCCGTCCGGGTTCGCCAATCCACTGAACCCCGCCCTTGAGACCTCCCCCGGAAGGATAAGCCTTGGTCGGAACTTTCAGCGCAGCATGGGGAGCAATGTAGGTCAATGCCAGGAAAAACGGCTTGCCAGGATCTTCCTTTTCATGATCCACAATCCATTTTTTTGCACGAGCTGTCAGAAGATCCGTCGAATAGGCCTTGTCGCAATCTTTCGTGATAATCTTGTCGTTGTCCCAAATAGCCGTGATGCCTCGGGGACCGGCGGCCGGATCATTTGCCGGATAATGACGATGCCCGGCAATATGGTCGAGATAACCGAAAAAGTAGTCAAATCCCCGCTTCGTGGGAAACGCTGTCGATTCATCGGGACCTCCGCCGCTTTCACGGCCTCCGCCCAGTCCCCATTTGCCGATCAGGGCCGTCGAATAACCGGCCTGCTTCAGCACGGAAGCCAGCGTATGGGAATTCTCCAGAGGCATGTCGAACGTATTGTCTCGGACAACGCGGGCATTCCCCTGATGAACGCCGGAAAACAAAGAAGCACGGGAAGGAGCGCATACAGGAGCGCCGGAATAGTGCCGGCGGAGCTGGATACCCTCCTTGCCCATCTTGTCCAGATTGGGCGTAGTAAGAACGGGTTTCCGCTCTTTATGACGGTCATTCTGGTAAAAACATCCGAGATCTCCCCACCCCATGTCATCGACAAGAATAAAAACAATATTGGGCTTGGGTGCCTTCGCCGATGCAGGAAGGCTCCATCCTGCCAGGCAAACCGGAACAATAAGCAAATAATGGAAGAAGCGCATACAGGGAAGTATTCTAATCAATATGTTTCATATATCCACAAAAAAGAGTTCATTTCCTCACAGAAAGCAACAAGACAGGTACGCCCCGGCACCCGAAAGGATTATTCAGTGCACCACCCCGGCAAACCAGACCGCCAATTCATGGAACGTATTCCACATGTCCAGGGAATTGATTTTCAGCCCGAGCCAAAACGCCTTGAATCCAACAAGTCCGCACAACATCAACATCCCTGTCAGCAGCACCAGATTGGCCAAATAAACAATCATCAGGGAAAAAAACGTTCCGTTTTCTTTTAAATCGGGCTGATCCTTGGGAATGATCCAACTCGTCCAGTACAAGTGATAGGCCCACCAGAAACCGATGCCGCCGTATAGCAGGGCCTGCCATCCGTCGAGAGGCCATATCCAATTGATCACGGCATAAATACCGGCCCAGACTAACGCCCACAAAGGAATGAAATAGGGGGACAGGGCAATAAAAAGATTGTTTTTATTCGTCTGGACATGCCCGCCATCCAGTGCCGCACGAAACCCGGACACCTTGCCGAAACTCAGGATCACGGCTACGGCATGCGTCAGTTCATGCCCCAGGACATACCAGTACAAAAACGGCGACATGCAAATGCGGATCGCCGCCAGCACGATCCACACCAAGCACCCCATGATGGAAAACCACACGGCTTCCGACAACCAGACGTCCACATTGGTCCTGGATTTCACCACCTCGCCGAAAAGCGTCATCGACAATAGAATGGCCAGCGGTAAAAACACGAAGACCCCCATCATCCGGCGCATCCACTTCCTCCACCCCGTCGGAAAAGCCAAATCCTCCACCATCCCGGCATCCCAGGAATCATCCCAGTACTCGGTCGAAGCCATCCGGGCCTTGTAGGAAACCGCTTTAGCCCTCCGATTGCACTGTGAAAGCATTTCCAAAACAGGAGGATAAAGCGGAGGCCTCGAATCATCCGCATACTTCCTCCATTGTCTTTGGGGGAAGGGATTACTTTTCTTGGCTTGCTTCTGCATGGAGGGAACTACCTGAGTTCGTAGAGAAAAAGAAGAAAAGAGTCAATTCCATTTACGACAGGGGGGGTGATTCATTTCCCCCGTCCACAACAATATTTTAATTCCCGTTACAGGCAAATTAGGGTACTCTGCACCACATGGAAGGAGATCTACTGACTATTGAAACATCGGGATCCCATGCCTCCATGGCACTTTGGAAGGGAGGACAATTCTCCGGGGAAAGATCATGGACTGCAGAACGCCATCATTCGTCCAGCATCTTCCCGCATTTGAAGACACTTCTCGGCATGCCGGGCGAATTGAGGATTTCTACCATCGTCGTGGGAGCAGGTCCCGGATCATACGGAGGAATCCGCGTTGCGTTGGCTGCAGCAGACGGCATTTCCCTAATCCACGGAAGCCGGGTCGTTTCCCTGTGTTCCTGGGAAGCCATCCCCGCCGAGGGCAAATCCGACTATCGAGTCATCTCCGATGCCCGCCGCAACGGATGGGCCGTCGCCACTTTCCGCAATCGCCGCCTACAGGGCGAGATTGCCATCATGGACACCGAGGAATTGAAATTAGCCCTTCCCGGCTGGCGGTCTCAGGGGGAAACCGTCTATTCTCCGGAGGATCCCGACGTCACGGCAACCCTGGATTTCCCGGATAGCTCCTCTGCACAAATCCCTTCCGCCCGCATTCTCGGTGAAGCATGGTTCAACCGGAACGACCAGGAACGCGTCGCCCTGCTGGAACACGCTCCGGCTCCCATTTATGTACGGCCTCCTCATATTACCGCCGCCAAACGTCCGGCATGGGCGACCCGGCAGTAGTTAAGGCTTGACTTCTGTTCTCTCATTATACTTTTATGCAGCCGCAAACAGGGAACTCCGCAAATTCCTAAAAACTATGAATGACAACAACACAACTGATGCACCCGTATATGCCAAGGGGCTGAAAGGCGTTATTGCCAACGAATCGTCTTTGAGCGACGTACGTGGCGAAGAAGGCCGTCTGCTCTATTTGGGATATGATATTGAAGATTTGGTTGAGTTATGCCATTTCGAGGAAATCATTTTCCTGCTTCTCAACAAACGCCTTCCGAACAAGGATGAACTGAAGCATGTCTGCCAGCGCCTGCGCAGTGACCGGGAACTCCCGCAACCTATTCTGGACTTCTTCAAAGCAGCTACCAAGTCCGCGCGTCCCATGTCCGCCCTCAGAACGGCCGTATCCATGCTCGGCATGTACGACGACCGCACTAAAGATCCATCCCAGGTTAAAGAAATCGGACTCAGCCTGATCGCTAAAATCCCTGTCATGGTCGCCTACTACCATCGCGTCTGCGCCGGGCTCGACCTGCCACCCGTGCGCGAGGATCTTGACGAAGCTTCCCACTTCCTCTGGCTTCTCAAAGGCACGGAACCGGATCCCGACGAAGCCCGCACGCTTGATGTCGCCTACATCCTGCATGCCGACCACGGAATGAATGCCTCCACCTTCGCCGCGCGCGTCTGTATCTCCACCCTTTCGGACATGTATTCCGCTATCACCTCCGCCATCGGCACCCTCAAGGGGCCCTTGCACGGAGGAGCCAATGAAGGCGTCATTGAAATGCTCAAGGAAATCGGTGAAGAAGCCAATGTCGAAAGCTACATCACAAAAAAACTCGCCAACAAGGAAAAGATCATGGGCATGGGACATCGCGTGTACCGTACCCTTGATCCTCGCGCTCCCCACCTGCGCCGCATGGCTATCCGCCTGACAGAAAAAATCGGCGAGCCCAAATGGATCCGCATGTCGGAAAAAATCGCCAAAATCATTCGCGAGCGCAAAGGCTTAAATGCCAACGTCGACTTTTATTCCGCCACGGTTTATTATAGCATCGGCGTTCCAACGAAACTTTTTACAGCTATTTTTGCGATTGCGCGCGTCGCCGGCTGGGTGGCCCAGGTTCTGGAACAACTGGAAGACAACCGCATCTACCGTCCGTTGACTGCATACGTCGGCCCCAAGGTACCGATTCCCGTCCCGACTATCGACATGCGCTAAAAAAAACACGGTTTTTATCCGATTAACGCTCCGGCAGGAAGTACCCTTCCCCGGAGCGTTTCCGGTTTCCACGACATTCCCCTAGCTCTTATCCACGCACGGCACGCATACCCTCGTACAGCACAATCGCCACGGAAGTGGAAAGATTCAAACTCCGGGAACCCTCGCCCGGCATCGGAATAGTCAACGCACGAGCGGCATTTTCATGCAGGAGGCTTTCCGGGAGGCCTTTGGATTCAGGCCCGAATATAAAATAATCCCCCCGTTGGAAACCGGCATCCCAATACAATGTCTTCGCCTTGGTAGACAAATACCAAAACCGGGAACCCGGTTCTGCGGACCGGATCAATTCCTCCAGAGAATCCCATACGCACAAATCAACCTTCGCCCAGTAATCCAGCCCCGTCCGCCGGATGTGTTTTTCATCCAGGCTAAAACCGAGCGGCTTGATTAAATGGAGCCTGGAACCGGTAGCCAGAGCCAGGCGTCCGGCAGCTCCCGTATTGTGCGGGATCTCCGGATGGAACAGGACAAGATGAAAGGCAGGTGTCATGGATCGGGGAGAATTATGCCCCCAAATACACCATGAAAGCAAGTGGGACTTGAGCCTATCCCCGATCTCGGCTAATCTGACAAGGCATGAAGGACATCGTTTACTTTGACTTGGAAACGCGCCACTCTGCCGCCGAAGTAGGAGGCTGGCATAATACCGCGGAAATGCGCATGTCCGTCGGAGTCACCTACTCCACCCTGCTGGACGAATACAAGATCTATCGCGAAGAAGAAGTCATGGAACTCATCGACCAGCTCCGCAAGGCAGACCTCGTCGTCGGCTACAACCACCTCCATTTCGACTATGGTGTCCTCCAACGCTACGATATGTGGAGCATGGCCGACACGACCCGCAACCTCGACCTCTGCAAGGACATCGAAGACCGTTACGGATTCCGGCTCAAGCTCGACTCAATTGCCGGAACTTCACTCGGCAACTCCAAAACAGCCGTCGGAACCCAGGCGCTCAAATGGTGGGCGGAATACGCCAAAACCGGCAATGAGGATCTTCTCATGGAAATCGCAAAATACTGCTGTTTTGACGTCAAAGTCACTCGCGACGTCCATCGCTACGGAATTGAACACGGCCACGTCAAGTACGACGACAAAAAAGGAGGCATCGCCGAAATCGCCGTCGATTGGGCTCGCTGAACAAATGGAGCGGACATGAGGAATCTGCCCGGAGCAACTTTCGCCTTACCGTCTGTTGAAGCGGGAGACTTCCCGTTGAGCTTCGCGCATTTCTACACGAGCCTTAAGGTCGTAGCGCTGATCCTGATGTGTTTTGCCCTTGCCGACGCCAAGTTCCAACTTAACCTTGCCTGATTTCCAGTACAAGCGCAGAGCCGGGAGGGAACAGCCCTTCTGGGCGAGAAATTGTTCCAGCTTGAAGATTTCCCTTTTGTGCATGAGGAGACGGCGAGGGCGTTTGGCTTCATGCTGGAAGAAAGCGCCGGCCGTCTCCCAAGGTTGAATATCACACCCGTACAACAGAAGCTGCCCTCGTTCCACTCGGGCAAAGGAATCGGACAAATTGACTTTGCCGGCGCGGATGGATTTAACCTCCGTACCCTTCAATTCGATGCCGCATTCATGCTTCTCCAGAATTTCAAAATCCCGGCGAGCTTTTTTATTGGTGGAAATTTCGGAACTTGTCTTCTTGTCTTTCATGGGGAGAGGAAAAAAGCCTCTACTTGTCAAAGAGGAGGCTTGTTGATCACCTCGGAGGAAGCAAGGGAGGCTGCCTCCGGTTTGTTTCTCGTTGTCCGACGAATTACCAGGCCACGCGGACTATCCCACTTGCTCGGTTTCTTCGTACACCAGCTTGCCTTCGATGATTTCAGTCAGGGCAATATCGGCGGCGCCCATGTGCGGAGTGGTCGGGATCAAGGGAGCACGGCCTTTATTCAACTGATCAACACGCTTGGAAACAATGTTGACCAAAATCTGGGAATCCTTAATTATCTTGGCGGCTTTCTCTACCAGTTCTACTTTCATGAGACGTGTCTATAAGGGGCTACCCTCTTAATCGGGCAAGCTATATAAAACAATCCCGCATCCGTTGGCAAGCCCCTAATTGCTTGAATGTGACATGAATTTCTGTCAAATATCCTGTTTCACCGTCTGCATACGGTGTTTTTCCTTTTCATCGGGCTCTAAAAAACGCTCAATAGATTCCGTACATGAACTGGTTCAAGACAGACGACGTCCGCATCACCGATATCGAACCGCTTATCTCCCCGGCAATCCTCATCAAGGACTATCCGGCGACACCGGCGATCACTCAAATGATCTCGGAAGCGCGCAAGACGGCAGATGACATTATCGAAGGCAAGGATGACAGATTGCTCGTCATCGTTGGCCCCTGCTCCATCCATGATCCGGAAGCTGCAGTCGAATATGCAACCCGCCTCCATGAACAAATGACGCGATTTAAAGACGAGTTGTCCATCGTCATGCGCGTCTATTTTGAAAAACCGCGTACCACCGTAGGCTGGAAAGGCCTGATCAACGACCCCTTCCTCAACGAATCCTACGACATCAACCGCGGCCTGCACATGGCTCGCGGCCTCCTGCTCCGCATCGCCGACCTCGGCGTACCCGCCGCTACGGAATTCCTCGACACGATCACACCGCAGTACATTGCCGACCTGATCACGTGGGGGGCTATCGGAGCTCGTACGACGGAAAGCCAGGTCCACCGCGAACTGGCCTCCGGACTGTCCATGCCCGTCGGATTCAAGAACGGAACGAGCGGTTGCCTGCAAATCGCCATCGACGCGATCATTTCTGCATCTTGTCCGCACTGTTTCCTTTCCGTGACCAAGCAGGGAGTGTCCGCCATCGTATCCACCGCCGGCAATAAATCCTGCCACCTCATCCTCCGCGGTTCTACGGAAGGACCAAACTACTCACCGGAACACATCCGCGAAGCGACCGAAAAACTCCGCAAGGCCGGTATCGAAAACCGCATTATGGTTGATCTTTCCCATGGCAACAGCAAGAAGGATTATCGCAACCAGCCCGTCGTCGCCGAAGAAATCGCCAATCAAATCGCAAACGGCAATCCGGAGATCTGTTCGGTCATGATCGAAAGCTTTCTTGTCGAGGGCGCCCAAAAGATCAGCTGCGATATGGAATACGGGAAAAGCGTCACCGACCAGTGCATTAACTGGGATACCACGGTGAATGTACTCGAAGTCCTCGCCGACGCCGTTAAAAAGCGCCGCGAAGTCCTCAAAAAGGCCTGAGACAGGCTCCCGTCACGACTTCCAGCAATCCCCAGCAGCCCGTTCCGGGTTTGCCGGGGATTGTTCTTTCACACACCTTTCTTATCCCCCCACAGGGTCATGTGCAGGCGGTCGGAAAAACGGAATCCCCTCCGAATGCACAATTCCGCCACGTTGCGCCGGACTCCTTCCAGACACGCCAGACTGCCGGCCTGAGGCATCACAATGACTCGGGAACGCTCCACACCGCATGTCTCTATGAGAAACTCGACATCCTTGATATCACGCTCGGATTCGACGACGAATTTAAACCACGATTTTTCTCCGGCCTCATTGGCGAACCATGATAATACCGCCGGATTCAATGACCGAGCATTACCCGCATGCGCCAATTTGGGCGATACGTTGAACTGTGAAATCCGGCGAGCAACCGCCGCATCGGGTATGATGGTTCCATTGGTTTCCACCTCCATCATATGGTTCGGGAGAAGCTCCAGAAAATCAGGCAATTCCTTCTGTTGAACCAGAGGTTCCCCTCCCGTCAGAACAAGACGGCGGCATGGAAAGCGAAGCACAAGTTCGGCAACATCGCACGGCTCCATTTCCACGGCACGGACACTGCCGTCCCATGAATAAGCCGTATCGCACCACGAGCAGGCAAGGTTGCAGCCGGCCAGGCGGACAAAGACGGCAGGCATACCGATGGATGCCCCTTCTCCTTGTAGAGAGTGAAAAACCTCGGGGACATTATTTAATCGTGCCAACTTCATGGATGCGTGTTATAGGGGGATTCATGAGCGTTATTACCAAAAGAGGAGACGATGGTCAAACCGACCTCATGTTCGGCAAGAGAAGTTCCAAGACAGCCCCCCGTATTGAAACGTACGGAACAGTGGATGAACTCAATGCCGTCCTGGGGGTCGTCCGCCATTCGGGCATCTCCACAGCGACCACCGACATACTCGACGGCGTCCAGCAACGCCTCGTCGGGCTCATGGGAGAGTTGGCCACATTGGAAGAAGACCTTCCCAAATACGATGAAAAAGGCTACGCCCGCATCAAGCCGGAAGATGTCACCTGGGTGGAATCAACCTCCAAGAATCTGGAAAAAGACTGTGATATCCGTTTTAAGGGTTGGGCTCGTCCCGGCAAGGAAGGCAACTCAGGTTCCGCCCATCTGGACTGGGCTCGCACCGTTTGCCGACGGGCGGAACGCCGCGTCGTCGGCCTCAGGATGAGCGGGGATCTGAGCAATGTCGATTCGGCTCTTTTCCTCAACCGCCTTTCGGATCTTCTCTGGATTCTGGCAAGATTCGAAGCCCTGTCATCCACGGAACTCCAAGCGTAAAGCCCACCCGCCGTCATCGTGGCAGGATGCGGGGAAATCCTGCCACACGACTCCAGGCCATGGCATCAAGGCAGGCGTCCAGTGCATAGGCATCTTCGGAGAGCTGAGGCCACATTCCAGCCTCCCGCAACCCTTTGCGGGCAATATCCGCTGCTTTTTTCTCCCGCATTTGAGTCGGAACAGCAGCAAAAGTGAGGAATGCCCAAGTAAAAACGGCCAGGGAAGAAACCAGCATGACGTCCGCACGCTTTGTAAAAATAAGGGCCAGGGCAATCAAAGCCACAAAAAACGGGATCATTCTGGAACGGTTAATAGACTGGGTACGGTTTTTGTCGCCGGAGGGATCTTCTTCCGCCATTATGGCAAGAGCCCATGTATGGGCGACGCAGGCCATGCGCCCGGTTGTAACTTTTTCTTCCCACTGAACGGGTAAAACCATGCTGCCATCCTTGCCGTTGTAGGAGGGATGGCGCCCGGGGACAATCTGGCGCTGCTTCCTCCCCACACCGTCCAGGCGGTGAACTAGGCCGACCGGGCCGGGGAATCCAGGCAAAGGACGTTCCCCATACGAAAACAAGGGACTCCTGGCCTTGCCATAGCGCAAGGACATCAACACCAAAAAAACAATTCCGCTCAGCAGCAAGAAGAATACCTGCAACATGTGCTCTTGCATGCCATAGACACGGCAACTCGTCAACCCGCGCCAACGCCATGCTTGCTCAGCCATACGTTTACCGTTATCATAGGGGGCAAGGACAATACGCCCATGTGCAGCTTTTGCGACGACGATGAAAAACCCGCCAATACGTCCCAACTCAAGGAGTGGGCTGCGGAAATGCTCCGTCTTTTGGACGACGGCACCAGGGAGCTCCGTCCCGTCCGCGCCTCGGGACGCAATCTGACCCGCAACTTCTGGGGCAGACAATGGATGAAACACCTTGCCCTTAGCGAGACCTACGGCATGCGCCTGGCTCCCGGCAGAACTTATCTGCGGTGCGGATGCGTTCTGGATCTCCGCATCGGAAAAGGTTCTATCGAAGCGATTGTAGCAGGAGAAAGCGCCTACGAAGTTACCATCGGCATCCGCCCGCTCGACGCCGATGAAATCGAAAAGCTCAGGGAAGCATGCGCAGGACGCCTGTCCTCGTGGATCGACCTGCTGAAAGGAGAAACCGGGCCAGAACTTCTTACAATCCTCTGCGACCCCGATTCGGGAATTCTCCCCAATCCCGAAGACTGGAAAATGTCCTGCACCTGTCCCGACTGGGCCGATCTGTGCAAACACGCGGCGGCGGCCCTGTATGCCGTCGGCGTTCTTCTGGACGATACTCCAGAGCTCTTATTTACCCTGCGGGGAATCCGTCCGGAAAATCTGCTGCCCACTTCATCTCCGGAAAGTATGATACCGGATTCGGAAACCGAAAAAAACCGCCTGAAAGGCAAGGATCTGTCATCGTTGTTCGGAATCGACCTTGGGTAAGTCTCCGGAATCAGCCTTCCTCCCTTTTGCGAAACTCCCCGACAGGTTCTTCATGAACGGGATCCGGAAGTTCGTCAAGAATGGCATTGGCCCGTACAAGGGCGGCATCGATATTGGAGCAGATATTATAGCTCTTCAGACGGCGATAGAACGGGGCATGACGGATGACATCCAAAGGCTGTGTCTGGACACCGCACAGAAGGAGGACGATTCGCCTTTCCCGGCAACGCTGGAAGAAGTCTCCGAGCACATTCAGCCCCGTTGCATCAAGAGCCGGAACAAGCCTCATGCGGAGGATGACAATTTTGATGTCGTGATCAAGGGAACCCAGTACCTGTTCCTTGAATTGATCGACTGCGCCGAAGAAGAAAGGCCCCTGGATATCGAACACCTCCACTTGAGGCGGCACCGTCTTCTTTTCAATGGAACGTGAATCATCCTCGGGATCATCGGCACCAAAGGTAATCTGTCCCGTAATCGGGCAGACATTGCTGATCTGGGCCATGCGGCCGATAAAGAGCAAAGCGGCCAGAACCACCCCCACTTCCACGGCAACGACCAAATCCACCAGCACGGTCAAAGCAAACGTGATCACCAGAACGGCGGCATCGGGCCGCGGGCCGCGGGCCAGGCGGGCAAATACATGAATCTCGCTCATATTGTAGCAGACCACGGACAAAATACCCGCCAATACCGCAAAGGGAATCATCTTGGCGTATTGGGAAAACGCCATGAGGATCGCCAGAAGAACCAGGGCATGGATCATACCGGCAACAGGAGTCTTCGCTCCCGATTTGACATTAGTAGCCGTACGGGCAATCGCTCCCGTTGCGGGAATACCCATGAAGAGAGCGGAACCGATGTTGCCAATTCCCTGAGCCACTAGTTCCGCATTAGGTTTATGACGAGTACTGGTCATTCCGTCCGCAACGGATGCGCTCAGCAATGATTCAATAGCCGCCAGCAAGGCAATTGTAAACGCCGGCATCACGAGCCCCTGCAGGGACGCCCATTCCATGGAAGGAAGAGAAGGCATGGGCAGGGCATTGGGAAGACTGGGAAAACGATCCCCAATCGTCTCAACCGGCAGGGAACATACGAGCGACACACCGGTCATAACAAGCATCGCTATCAACATCGCCGGTAATTTGGAACTCAGCCGCTTGCAAATAAGGATCACCGCTACCGTACCGACGCATAGAGCCAAAGCCGCCCAATTGACCGTACCGGCATATTGCAGGTAGCATGCCCACTTTTCAATGAAACCGCCGGGAATTTCCCCGGGAATACTCAGTCCCAGCATATCCTTAACCTGGGTTGAGAAAATCACCATGGCAATCCCGGACGTAAAACCGGTCGTCACCGGAAATGGAATGAACCGGATCAAAGCTCCCATGCGGCATACTCCCATGATGATCAGGAAAACACCGGCCATCAGCGTGCAGATCAGCAACCCGCCAACTCCGTAACTGGCTACAATTCCCATGATGATGACGACAAAGGCGCCCGTAGGCCCGCCAATCTGGAAACGGCTTCCCCCGAACAGGGAAATCAGGAACCCCGCGACAATGGCAGTAATCAAACCCTTGGCAGGGTCCATGCCGCAAGCAATGGCGAATGCCATCGCCAGGGGCAGTGCGACAACGCCAACGGTCAGACCGGCAAAAAGATCGGCAAGAAACGTCTTCTTGTCATAGGTCTTGAGACAGGAGAGAATAACAGGCTTAAGCATTGCAGGAAAAAGTAAAAAAAACGCGGAGGCGGCAAATTAGACCGCCCCCGCATTTCCTTCAAGTCATAAATCCGGGAGGAAACCGAAAAAATTCGATGCTCAGGCAAATTTCTGTTCCCAATAAGCAATCCTGCGTGCCGTATGCTCAGGATTGGGAGCTCCCGGGTTCTTTCTCAGGGAAAAGGCACGCTCCAATTGGAAGACATCGCGGGCATCGGCTCCATACGCTTCGGAAATGGACGCGAACTGTTCGTCGGTCAACCGGTTCAGGGGCGTTCCGGAAGCAACGCTCATGGCCACGGCTTTGCCGACCAATTCGTGGGCTTGACGAAAAGGCACTCCCTTGCGGACAAGGTAGTCGGCCAAATCGGTTGCCAGCAGCATCGGATCGGAAGCAGCCTGCATGGCACGTTCACGGTTGAAGATGAGTCCGGAGACCATTTCGGCGTTGACGTCCAAGGCCAGTTCTACCGTATCGATCGAATCGAAAAGGGGTTCCTTGTCTTCCTGCAGGTCCCGGTTATACGTCAGAGGAAGCCCCTTGACGGCCACCATGACAGAGGTCAGGTTCCCGTAGAGGCGTCCCGTTTTACCGCGAGTCAGTTCACACACATCAGGATTCTTTTTCTGCGGCATGAGGGAAGAGCCGGTCGTATGGGCATCATCCAAGGTAATGAAGCCGAACTCGGACGAACACCAGAGGATCATATCCTCGCTCATGCGGGATAGATGCGTGCCGATTAGGGCCAAGTCAAAAAGGAATTCCATGATATAGTCCCTGTCGGCAATGGCATCCATGGAATTTTGGGTCACGCCGTTAAAGCCGAGCTCCTGAGCAATCGATTCACGGTCAAGGCAGATCGTCGATCCGGCAATAGCACCGGAACCGAGAGGGGAAACATTCAGGCGTTCACGGCAGGACTCCAGACGTTCCACATCGCGGTCAAACATTTCTACATAGGCAAGCAAATGGTGACCAAATGTAACGGGCTGGGCACGCTGAAGATGGGTATAGCCGGGCATCATGTCATCGGCATATTCACGGGCTTTGGCCAGCAGAGCCCGTTGCAAGCCGCGTACCTTGCCGATAACGGACGTTACGGCATCGCGACAGTAAAGGCGCGTATCCGTGGCAACCTGATCATTGCGAGAACGGGCGGTATGCAGCTTGGCGCCGGGAGCTCCGATGCGGCGGGTCAACTCGCTCTCAATGTTCATGTGAACATCTTCAAGCTCCTGGCTCCACGTAAAATGACCCGCTTCGATATCAGACAAAATCCCTTCCAGCCCGGATTGAATCGCGGCAAATTCATCCTCCGTCAGCAATCCGGCCTTCAACTGGGCTCGGGCATGAGCGATGGATCCGGCAATATCATGCCTGTACAATCTCCAATCATAGGATACGGATTCTCCATAGCGGAGAACTAAATCGGCGGTGGGTTGAGAAAATCGGCCTTTCCACATAACGAAACGATTTGTGCCGTAAATCCTCTCCGCAGAAAAGATAAAAAACGTCTTCATGGGAGAAGTCTTCATGCCGCCTGTCACCCTTCCCGGCTATCCCGCAAGGAACACAACTCCCGACTGCCTCTTATTCCCCCCTGCCCGCATTGCCGAACCGGCGAACCGCTTCACTCGCAGCCCGCCGGTTTGTTGACGAGGAAATTCCCGAGATCGGAGAACTCACTTGGCAGCCTTGAACCGGAACATCGTGACTCCGTGTGGATTCAATTCCACGGCAATCTTTCCTTCGGCCTTGCCGACGGACTCGCGTTTCCACAAATCGCGCACATGCTGAGGGCCCTTGAGTCCCAAGGATGACAAATCGACCGTACAAACAGCTTTTTCATTGCCGGTATTGAAAAATCCGGCAGCCAGCGTACCGTCCTCCAATTCCTTCGTCCATACCTGAAACGGTCCTTCGCTCCATGCCTTCGCAGCCGGTTTTGCGGCAGGATCCTGATTAACGGCAATGATCTCATCGTTGGTTATCAAGCCCATCGTAAAATCATCGATGTTCTCCAAATCACATGAGATAATCAGAGGAGCCGACAACAGGCACCACAGAGACACCTGCAAATATTCCTCATCGGGAGTCAGTCCCGTTTGTTTAAATGTCACATTGGGGCGGTTGGGCTGACCGATTTTCCCAATCTGGAGCATGTCCGGATCATTCCAATGGCCGGGTCGCGTATATTTCTGCCACTTGTCCTGGGAAAAACCAATCCGGGAAATACTCCCCCAATTATCCTGGATATCACCGGTCGTTCTCCAGAGGTTGGAGTGAACGCTAAGTCCTTCCATGTTTTCAAACGGAGCGGCATTGGAAAGACTCAGGACAATGTCGCGCCCGGAAGCTCTCAGATCCTTGTCGATACGTTTCGTTGTCGGCACGTCGTTGGGATTCCAGTCTACTTTTACGTAATCGAATCCCCATCGGGCCCACTGTTTGGCATCTTTGTCGAACATCCATACCGGTCCCACACGATCCACCTTTTGCTTGTGCAAACCGGGATAACGACCAAAGATCTGTCCTTCCTGCAACCAGTCTTTCTCCGGAAGGGCAAGCCCCGTAAAGTCCGCCTTGGCGTTGGGAGCGCTCCCTCCGGTAAATCCGGCATAAGTACCCATCCACGGGGAAGAATAGATGCCGACTTTCAGACCCAAACCATGCAAAGTGTCGCACATGGCCTTCATGTCACGGAATTTTTTATTGGGTTGGATCGCAAACAAATCCCCCCCTCGCCGACCTTGCCAGCAGTCGTCGATATTCACATAACTCCAACCGTGTTCAACAAGCCCCTTATCATGGAACAACCGGGCTACTTTTTCAATGGCATCCTGGCTAACCGCTTCACTGTATGAATACCAGCTATTCCATCCCATAGGAGGAGTCAGGCAAAGGTCTTCCCCGACCTTAATAGTCACCGTACCTTCAGTACGCCCGGCAGCATTCTCAGCTACAATACGGACAGGATAGGAACCCGCTCGCGCCACCCTTCCGGATATTACACCGGATTCGCTTATTTTCAATCCATTAGGCAATCCATGAGCTACAATTTTCATGGGACGTTCTCCGGAAACAGCAACCTTATACAACATCTCGGATCCCGGCCTTGCTCCATACACTTTGGCACCATTCAAAGAAGGAGCCGCAGCAATAGGAGGAGAGAGACGCTGCCCAGAAACGGGAGCCGGGTAAACGGAGGGAAATTGCCCCTCCTGGCCATGGGCCATGCCAAGGGCGGTCGTTACAAGGATAAGGGGTGTCAATTTGATTTTCATGAGGGGAATCTCGAATGCGTTTTTCCTGGGCATAGATTGCTCTTCTACGAGTTGCAAAGTACGGAATTTACGGGAGTCTGTCCCGGCCCATTTCAAAAAAAAAGCTTGTTATGCGTCACCAATTTTCATACAAGCCCGGCCATGCCTTTCAGAATCATAGCTTTATGCGTATTTCTGACGACATTCTGTTTTGCTGATGCGATTACTGATATTCGTCCCGCCATCCACGAAACCGCAAACAAATACGCGGTGGATCCGGTCCTGATGGAAGCTATCATCAGATTTGAAACCAACCATGGGAAATCCAATGCCTACCGCAAAAAAAACAATGTGGCCGGCATTATGGACGGTCGTGGACTGAAACGCTTCCACGACATTGACGAAAGCATCGACTCCCTCGGATACATCCTCAAAGTGTATCAACAAAAGGGGCTTGTCAGTATTGCCAGGATCAGCCGTCGATACGCTCCCAACGTCAGCAGCAAGTGGACATCGCACGTTACCGGACTCATGAAAATGATCGAACGCGGAAAATGGGGTGATGTCAATAGCATGCCCCTGCCCAATTCCAGACAGGAACTCGCAGCCAAAGGCCGGGACGAAGAATAATTGCCTTCGCCTCCTCCCCGGACATATTTTCTTTCCGGGAATCTCCTCGTTATGTCCGGGAAAATTACGTGGCGGTTTCCGGCTTTTGTGCTAATCTAGGTTTCGTATGAACGGAAACCTCCGGGCACAAGTGCTCGAACTAATGGGGCGAGCGGACTATGAACCGCTCAATAAATCGGAATTATCCCGGAAGCTGGACTTGCAAGGCAGTGACAGATCATCTCTCCGCATCCTCATGGACGAATTGGAGCGAGACCATTCTGTCGTCCGTCTGAAAAAAGGCCGTTTTGCCCTGAAAGTCGTCAACCATGATCTGGTCACCGGACGTATCAGGCGCTTAAAATCCGGAAAATGCCTCTTCATCCCCGACAAGGGCGATGCCGTTGCCCGTGAATACGGATGGGATACGGAATCCATCCCGGAAATCATCATCCAGCCCAATCGTTTGAATACGGCCATGGACGGAGACCGTGTCGCAGTTTCCCTGCAGCGTTCCCTCCCCAAAGGATGGAAAAAACATCGCAAGGGACGTCCCTCCAGCCTGGAAGAATTCCAGATCAAAGTCCGCGTCGAGAATATCCTGGCACGCAGGACACAGGTCTGGGTGGGAAACTTCAGGCCGACCCGCTCCTTCGGCAAGGTCTTCGGAGACGGCATCTCGTCACCGGAATACATTGAGTTGACGGAGAAACCGAAACAGCCCATCGAATCCGGCATGCTGGTTACAGTTTCACCCGTCTCATGGGGAGAAGGCAGAATTCCGTCCCGCGGTACCGTTCTGGAGGTTCTGGGCTATCCGAAAGACCCTCATGTGGATATGGAAGCCGTCATCCGCAAATACCAGCTCCCTCGCCAGTTCCCGCAGGATGTCATCCACAATACCGAGGAACTGACTGAAGATCTCGACCAACAGGAACTGGCTCGGAGAGAAGACTGGACGGACCGCCCCGTCATGACTATTGACCCCGAAGGAGCCCGCGACTTCGACGATGCCATCCACGTCACCCGCGATGCAGACGGATGGGAACTAGCCGTCCACATCGCAGACGTTTCCCATTACGTTGCCATCGGTTCCCCTTTGGACGAAGAGGCCATGAAGAGAGGAAACTCCACCTACCTCCCCGACAGGGTTATTCCCATGCTCCCCCCACGCCTGTGCGATGATTTGTGCAGTCTTAGAGCAGGCGTCATCCGCCTGACCAAGGTCTGCGTCATGCGCTTCAACACCAAGGGAGAACGTATTAAAACGAAATTCGCGGACGCCTATATCCGCAACGAACGGCAAATGACCTACCCCGAAGCCTATCAACTCATGAACGGCAAGGGAAAAGACGATTTAAGCCGCATGCTGAAGGACGCATGGGATCTTGCTTCCCTGCTCCGCCGCAAGCGTTTTGCAAACGGAGCTCTGGATCTGGATTTCCCCGAAGTACGCGTTCTGCTGGATGCCCAGGGTAAAGCCGTCAAAATCGTCTCGGAAGAATATGACGAAAGCCACCAGATGATTGAAGAATGCATGCTGGCAGCCAACGAAGCCGTAGCCGAAGCTCTGAAAAACAAAAACCGTCCCACGATCTACCGTGTCCATGAGGATCCGGACGAAGCCAAGCTCAATGCTTTCGGTGAACTCTGCAAAGTCTACGGGCACACGGTTCATGATCTGACGAATAAGAAAAACCTGATGACCCTGCTAGCCTCCATCAAGGGATCTCCCGACGAGCAAATCATGAAAATATCCCTGCTCAAAAGCTTGATGAGGGCCCGATACGACACATCGCCTCTGGGACACTACGGACTTTCCAAGACCAATTACTGCCATTTCACCAGCCCCATTCGCCGGTACGCCGACCTGGTTGTCCATCGTTCCCTGAACGCCTTGCTTGATAACCCTCCCGCCAATGCCTCACGCGGAGCCGGTTCCGTTGCCAGGCTCCAGGAAATCGCGGATCATATTTCCGACACGGAACGCGTCTCTGCCTCGGCCGAAAAGGAATCCAACATGATCAAGCTCATGGAATGGCTGGAAGAACAGACTCACGCCCAAACTCCCGAAGTCCACAGGGCCATCATTTCGGAAGTACGCCATTTCGGACTCCTCGTGGAAATCCCCCGCCTGCAGATCAAGGGGCTTGTCAAGCCGGACTCCTTCCCCAAAGGCAACTGGAGATACGAGAGTTTTGCAGACCGTTGGTCACGCTCGAAAGGAAGTTCCCTCCAGCCAGGACGCATCCTGCCGGTCATCCCCGTCAAAGTCGACCGGGACAAACAGTGGGTGGACTTCGCCGTCGTCAGAAATCTCTTCGAAAAGGAGGATCAATAAAATTTGTTCCGATAAGCCTTTCGTCTTGCTCTGAAAGCCAAATTGATTACTCTTGATAGAAATATGAAACTCTCCCCCATATCACTGCGCAGGAAAGGATTCACCCTCGTTGAATTGCTGGTTGTCATTTCCATCATCGTCGCCTTGGCCGGTGTTGCATTCGTCACCGCTCAGAAGGCGATGAATACAGCTCGCGAACGCCAGTCCCAAAAAGATTGCGCCGACCTTGCTCTGGCCATCAACAATTTTATCGCCGACCATCAGGGCGTACTGCCGGTCGATTCCGTCGTGCGCATGGACAAGGACAAATGCATCACGACAAGCGTCGAGGATCCCTCCCGCCTGATCACCATCCTGATCGACCGCGAGAAAGGCCCCGAATTGGACCGCGTCAACCGTACCCGCAAAAAATACGTCAGCGGAGCCATCGTCGACAATCCGAAAGGCGGCATTTTCATGAATGGCAGAGATGCAGGGCTGTACGATCCATGGGGCAAACCCTACTATGTCGTGCTTGATGCCGATGGAGACGAAGAAATCCAGGATCCGACCAGCAAGAAAGAACGCCCGATCTTCTCTCGCGTGATCGTGTACGGTACCGGACCCGACGGCATGGGAAGCCAGCTTGACCATAAGATCCTCGAACCCGAATTCACGGAAGACAACGTTTACTCCTGGAAGAAGTAATTCTTCCGCCTATAATGCATCTCCTCTCTCCGGCACTGCAAAAATCCTCGGGTTTTTGCAGTGCCTTTTTCTCATTAATCCTCAGATATCATGAATTTCGCAAGATTCCCGCGTTATTTTTCCTCCCTGGCTCTTCTGGCAATGATGGGATTTTCCCACCATGCCCAGTCCGCCCCAACACCGCTAACCGACATTAATTACATTCCATCCGTCGGACAATCTCTCTCTGTCGGTTGGACGGCCAATCCTGTCGTTTCAACAGAGCAACCGTTTAAGAACATCATGTTCGCAGGCGGCGTTCGCCCCTACGAAACCGGTAACGACAAAAGCCGCTTCGTGCCTCTGGTAGAAAGTACTTCGCCTCCCAACGGCCCCAGAGGAGAAACGCCCGTCTCCGGCGCCGCAGAATTTTTCATTCGTTTTCTCAAAATCAGCAACTCTCCATTGGCAGGAAAAACTCAGATTCTTGGTGCAGCCAATGGAATCGGCGGAGTCAGCATCACGGCACTCGTCAAGGGCACAGGCCCCTATCAAAATATTCTGGATGACCTGGAGCAAGGTAAGAAACTTGCCGGCATGGAAAAGAAGACCTTCTCCATGCCCGGTTTTATCTGGACGCAAGGAGAAACGGACCAGCAGGATAAAAAGGAAAAGGATTGGTACAAACAACAGATGACCACCCTGATCCGGGATCTCAACCAAGACGCCAAAAAAATCACCGGGCAAAAGAACGATTTGTACTGCTTCGGCTATCAGGTCGGTTCCCATTTGAACTACCATGCCCAAAACCCGACCGACTACGCGACAATCGCCATTGCACAACTTGAACTGGCTCTGGATCCGGAGAGCCGCTACATCATGACAACCCCCATGTACCATCTGACATACAGCGACGGAGTTCACTTGACGGCGCCCATGTCCAAGTTGTACGGAGCCCATATCGGATACGTCATAAAACAAGTGCTGGCCGACGGGAAAAAATGGCTTCCTATCCACCCCGTCTCCCATAAAATCGTCAAACGCGGTACGCAGTGGGCGATTTACGTGAAATTCCATACTCCTGTTGCACCTCTCGTCCTGGATACCGAAACCATTTCCGATCCCGGCAACTACGGATTCTCCCTCATCGGCGAAGACGGCACGGAAAAAACAATTTCTTCCGTAGAAGTAACCAGCCCCGGCGTCATCTGTATCACGACAGCGGACAACCCGTCCAAAGCACATATCAGATATGGCATGACTCTGAATGCCAAACTTCCCTCCGGACCCCGGACAGGCGCCCGGGGTTGTCTGCGGGACTCCCAGGGCAACACGGTAACAGCAACCATAGATGGGGAAAACCACCGCCTCGACAACTGGTGCCCCTTCTTCGACTATGATTTAGCCGGGAAAAACAACCACTGATCCTCATAAACCCTCCCGTTCAAAGAACGGCTGCGACGCAACCTTTCTCCCCCAACGGCAAGGTATACACAGAATTTGCGATTTACTATCATCACGATACAGGCATAATCGCGCAGCCAATTTTCACCCCGCCATGATGACCGCAGCCGAAATACGTCAAAGCTTCCTCAATTTCTTCCAGGAAAAACAACACACGATCGTCCCTTCTGCCTCCCTGATGCCGCAGAGTCCCGGTTTGCTGTTCACCAACGCGGGAATGAACCAGTTCGTCCCCTACTTCCTCGGCGTATGGACTCCTCCGTGGAATCCCGCCCGTGCGACGGATACCCAGAAATGCATCCGTGCCGGAGGAAAACACAACGACTTGGAAGATGTCGGCTATGACACGTACCACCACACCTTCTTTGAAATGCTCGGCAACTGGTCCTTCGGCGACTACTTCAAAAAAGAAGCCATCCACTGGAGTTGGGAACTCGTCGTAGAACGCTGGGGCTTCCCCGCAGAACGCCTCTATGCCACCGTATATTGCCCGGACAAAAGTAAAAACGATCCCGGAGAATTCGACCAGGAGGCCTGGGATGTCTGGGCGGAACTCTTCCGCGCCCGCGGTCTCGACCCGGATGTGCACATCGTCAACGGCAATGTCAAAGACAACTTCTGGATGATGGGGGAAACCGGTCCCTGCGGTCCCTGCTCCGAACTGCATGTCGATCTCACCCCACAGGGAGACACGATGGGCAAGCTCGTCAACGGTGACTCCGACAAGTGCATCGAAATCTGGAACCTCGTCTTCATCCAGTACAACGCTGAAAGCGACGGTACCTTCCGCGACCTCCCCGCCCGCCACATCGACACCGGCATGGGCTTCGAACGCGCCTGTTCCATTATCCAGTGCACGGACGGCTTTAAAGATTTTTCCCGCCGTATCTCCAATTACGCCACAGACGTATTCCGTCCCCTGTTCGACGCGATCGAACGCCTTTCCGGCAAAACCTACACAGACGTTTACCCCTCCGGCGCCGGCAAAGGTCAGCAAATGGACGATACGCTCAAGGAAGCTATCGCCTTCCGAGTCATCGCCGACCACATCCGCACCCTCAGTTTCTCCATTGCCGACGGCATCCTTCCCGGCAACAACGGCCGCAACTACGTCCTCCGCCGCATCCTCCGCCGCGCCGTCCGGTATGGACGAACACTCGGATTCACCCGCCCCTTCCTGGCTGAGCTCGTAGACACACTCGTGGAATCTTTCGGGACCACATTCCCGGAACTCAATACCCGTCGCGACACGATTAAAGATGTCCTCCTGCGCGAAGAAACCAGCTTCAACGAAACGCTGGACCGCGGATTGGAACTCTTCGAAGCCGAAGCCGCCACGTCCGGCAAAATCAGCGGAGACTTCGCCTTCAAGCTTTACGACACCTTCGGTTTCCCGATCGACCTCACGGCTCTCATCGCCGAAGAACGAGGCCTGGCCCTCGACAGCGCCCGCTTCGACCAGCTCATGCAAGAACAGCGCGAACGTGCTCGCGCCGCACGCAAAAACGAAATCGTCCGGGCTCTCGATCTCAAAACGGATGCCGTCACCGACTTCATCGGCTATGGCTGCGACGAATGCACAGCCACCGTCACCCGGATCGTCCCGCAGGACAACACCCTCTTCGTCATCACCGACAAAAGCCCGTTCTACGCTGAAATGGGGGGCCAGGTTTCCGATACCGGCCTCATCGTCATCGGAGGCGACAGCCACCCCGTCCTCGCCGTCCAGCAAATCGGACAGGCCCGCGCCCACGTCATCGACAAAACACCGGATCTTGACCTGAAGGAAGGAGACCAAGTACGCCTCATTCTCGATACGGAACGCCGCCGGAAAATCGAGGCCAATCATACGGCCACGCACCTTCTGCACAAGGCTCTGCATGAAATCGTCAGCACGGATGCAGCCCAGCAGGGGTCCTTCGTCTCGGAAGAACGCCTTCGCTTCGACTTCAACAGCGCCGCGCTCACACACGACCAAATCAAGGCCATCGAAGCCCGCGTCAACGGCTGGATCTCCTCCGGACTCACCGTCCATGGTACGGAACACGCCTACTCCGACGTCAAGAACAACAAGGCCATTACCCAGTTCTTCGGCGACAAATACGGCGACGTTGTCCGCGTCATTCAAGTCGGCGGGGAAGAAGACGCACTCAACGGCATCAGCATGGAATTCTGCGGCGGAACCCACATCGACAACACCAAAAACATCGGCCTCTTCAAAATCAAGAGCGAAGGTGCCATCGCCTCCGGAGTACGGCGCATCGAAGCCATGACAGGAGATGCCGCCGTCGCCGCCATCAAGGAACACGTCGCCGCCAAAGCACGGGAATTCTACACCTTCTACGAAAAAACCATAGAAGCCAACGGCAAGCTTGCCGACATGGGCCTCGAACAGTTTGCACTACCCAAGCTCGACGACAGACCCGCCATGAAGGCCTTGGCTTCCCGCGACATCGACGAAATCAACCTCCGCCTCGACCAGTTCGCCCAGGCTGTCGAACACATGAAGGAAATCGCCCTCGACGCTGAGAAAAAAGTCAAGAAAGCCCACGCCGCCGCCGCCGCCGGCCATGCAGACAAACTCCTCAACGAACTCCTCTCCTCCCACACGGACACGATCGTCATATCCGAAACCGGGTCGGGAGAAATGCTTCAGGAACTTCTCAACGGCCTCAAAAAAAGACAATATCCCGGCGCCGCCTTCATCATCATTGATGATGATTCCACCTTGCTATTGGGCTCCTATTGCGGCACGATAGCACAAGAGAAAGGCCTCCAGGCCGGCAAACTCCTCCAAGCCCTGGCTGCCATGGCCGGCGGCAAAGGAGGAGGACGAGCAGACCAGGCTCGCGGATCGGCTCCGGACAGGACAGCCCGTCAAACCCTTGCCGATGCCGCCGCCAAGGCCATGGTTCTCTAACAGCACCACCTCCTCTGCGGGAGGGGCAAACTCTTCCCTCCCGGGGAAAGCACCCCTTCCCGCCTATCAAAAACCTTCTGAAGCCATGCAAAAGCCCATCGTACCGGACGAGCCCAAGATTCCCCTCCTGCCGAATCTTTTCACCGCGGGCAACCTCCTCTGCGGATTCTTCGCCATCATGACCATCCTCCAGGGGATGATCGCCGGCACCCAGAACTCCACCTACCAGTTCCAGGCCGCCTACGAATCCTACCAGCAGGCCACCTACTTCATCTTTGCCTCCTGCATCTTCGACCTCCTCGACGGGCGCGTAGCCCGCATGAGCGGTCAGGAAGGCCCCTTCGGCCGGGAATTCGACTCCCTCGCCGACATCGTCTCCTTCGGTATCGCACCCGCCCTGCTCCTCTCCAAAGCCGTCCTCTTCAGCATCCCGCAACCCTGGATCGGCTGGGGCATTGCCGCCCTCTACCTCCTCTGCGCCGGGCTGCGCCTCGCACGGTTCAACTGCATGGCCGCCTCCCCCAAAAAGGAAGGACAAACGTCCGACTTCATCGGATTGCCCGTACCCATGGCCGCCGGAGCCATCGTCTCCACGATGTATCTCATCATCCACCTGTACCGCACGGAAATCGACCTCGGATTCTGGAAATACCTCCTCGCCATCATCATGGTCGGCATCTCCATCCTCATGATGAGCCGCGTCATGTACCCCAGCTTCAAGCACATCAACTTCACCACCAAAGGCACGATGACGGCCATCGCCGTCCTTGCCTTTGCCGGGATCGCCCTGTTCTGCTTCCCCTGGGTCATGCCGGCCATCCTCTTCTGCATCTACCTCCTCTACGGACTCATCCGCCCCTGGGTAGCCAAGCGCTGGCAAGCCATTCTGGAAGCCCGTGACCTGACGGACCGGGACGAATAACAGCCTGGGCGACCTGATCCCCCACCCACCCGCAGATTCCTTTCGCGGCCCCCCTCGTAAAAGACAAGGAGCATGCTTGCCCTTGTAACACCTTCGCGTTACAAGAAAGCCATGCCCACAGTTTCTCTATCCCTGGGAGAACGCTCCTACAACATCCACATCGACAACGGCAACCTGGACCGGGTCGGGGAATTCGCTTTCCGTGCCGGCCTCTCCGGCAAAATCGCCATCATCACCGAAACCCGCGTCTCCGGGTACTACGCCGATCGCGTCAAGACCTCCCTGGAAAGCACCGGCTTCATCGTCAGCCAGCACACCGTTCCCGCCGGGGAGTCTTCCAAGAGCCTGGAATGTGTCCGGAAACTCTGTTCGGAACTCGTCCGCGCCGGGCATGACCGCAGCAGTTCCATCGCAGCCCTTGGCGGAGGCGTCATCGGAGACCTTGCCGGCTTCGTCGCATCCATCTACTACCGCGGCATCCCCTTCATCCAGATCCCCACGACCATTGTCGCCCAGTCCGATAGCTCCACCGGAGGCAAAACAGCCGTCAACATCCCCGAAGGTAAAAACCTCATCGGCACATTCCACCAGCCCGCCGTCGTTGTCATCGACCCCACCACCCTCGTCACCATGGACACCCGCGCCCTCGCGGAAGGCATGGCCGAAGTCATCAAGCACGCCGCCATCCGGGACGCCTCCATGCTCCCGGAACTCCGCGAAATAGGCCCGGAAATCTCCATCGGCTTCTCTCTGAATACCATCGAACGCCTGCCCGACCTCATCGCGCGCAACGTCGCCATCAAAGCCCGCATCGTCGAAGAAGACGAACGGGAAACCCGGGACGTACGCGCCCTCCTCAACTTCGGACACACCATCGGCCACGGTATCGAAGCCTCCCTTCCCTACGGTGAAATCTTCCACGGTGAAGCCGTCGCCCTCGGCATGCGCGCCGCCCTGTACCTCAGCGTTCAAAAAGCCGGCCTTCCTCCGGCGGACGTACGTTCCATCATGAACGTCATCCGGGCCATGGACCTCCCCACCGTCCTCCCCAAGGGACTCGACACCGAGACCATCATGGAAAAAATCGCCAAGGACAAAAAATTCCGCAACGGCTCCATCAAATTCATCCTCCTCTCCCAGGCAGGCCAAGCCTTCGTCTCCCACGACATCACCGTCGACGACATGCAGGAAGCCGTCGAAGAACTCCGCCGCCCCCTCGCCTGAAAAACGCGCCGTCTCTCCCCTCCCCGTCCTCATCCATCCCGGCCATGAAACGCCTGTTCGCCCTTGTCCTCCTCAGCACCGCCCTGATACTAGGTACCGGAAGCGCCCGAGCCTCCGCACTGCCCGCCAACTGCAGCCAAGCCATCGTCGGCTCCACCAACGGCTGGAACGACTCCCATGTCCAGCTCAGCCTCCTCGAAAAACGCGACGGCCAATGGACCCTCGTCAAAGGCCCATTCCCCGGCCGCCTTGGCAAAAACGGCTCCGTCTGGGGACTCGGCCTCACCATGCCCGGACATGGGCAAACCGCTAAAAAAGAAGGAGACCTCCGCTCCCCCGCCGGAGTCTTCCTCCTCGGCGACGCCTACGGTACCGTGCGCACCCCCGACAAACACCGCAGCCTCACCTATCGCCGCGTCACCCCCTCCGACCTCTGGGTAGACGACCCCGCCTCCCCGGATTACAATCGGCACATCATCCTCAAACGTCCGGCCAGTACCCCCTGGGAACTCCAGCAGCAGATGAAGCTCAACGACTACCACCACAGCCTCAAACTCTTCATCCGCCACAACTCCGACGAAACGCCCGGACGCCCCGTCCCCGGCGCCGGCTCCTCCATCTTCTTTCATATCTGGCGCGGTAACGGAGCCATCCCCACCGCCGGTTGCACCACCATGTCCGAAGAAAACCTCCGGGCCCTCATCCGCTGGATCGATCCCGCCAAAACCCCCGTCTACATCCTCCTCCCCTCACGGGAATACATGAAACTCCGCACCCCCTGGGGACTGCCATAACACAAAGCCCCATCCCCCCCACCCGGATCCCTCCGGGACGAGGCCGGCCCCCGACACCCACCCGCATCATGGACAAATACACCCAGCAACTGCGCGTCCGCACCGACGAATGCGGAGCCGACTGCCGCCTCCATCCCGCCGCCATCCTCCGGTGGATCCAGGACATCGCCGAAGATCACGCCTCATCCCAAGGTTTCGGTTACCAATTCTGCTGCCGGCACAGACTCGCCTGGGTCGAATTCCGCCTCGCCATCCGCATCCACCGGCTCCCCGAGTGGAAGCAAACCCTCGATGCCGCCACTTGGACCTACCCTGCCAGCCCCCTCATCGCCTACCGCGAATTCATCATCAGCGACACAGACGGCTCCCCCCTCATCGAAGCCACCTGCCAGTGGGTTCTCATCGACGCCCGCCGCCGTCGTCCCGTCGCGTTAAAAAAACACATCTCCCACTTCCCCGAAGTCCCGCAAGGCTCTTCTTCCCCCCTCGTCCCCATCGACGAAAAACGACTCTCCCTCAAATCCCACGGAACCAACAAAACAACCGACGGCACCCCGGACTCCGCGTCCGATGCCGCCCCCTGCCCCGTCCCATCGGGCAACACCGCCATCCCCACCCGGCACTTCCATGCCGAACGCAGCCTCGTCGACTTCAACCGCCACATCAACAACTCCGCCTACCTCATCTGGGCGCTCGACACCATCCCCGACTCCTGGATCGCCGGCAAACGCCCCGCCGAAATCTTCATCGCCTTCAACAAAGAAACCCTCCCCGGCGAAGACCTCCGTTCCCTCCTGCAACTCGACGATTCCGACCCGGCCCCCACCAGCCGGCACTCCATCCTCGGCAGCGACGGTTGCGCCCGCGCTACCCTCTCCATCCGTTGGGAACCCGCCCCGGATGCCCCGGATATCCCCTCTCCGGAAGCCTAACCTCCTTCCGTTCCCTCCCTGCCTCTCGTCCCTGCCACCATGTCCTTCCTCGAAGTACAAGACATCCACGTCCACTTCCCCGGCAAAAAAAACTTCCTCACCGGCAAAGCCGCCCCTCCCGTCTGCGCCGTCAACGGAGTCAGCCTCGCCGTCGAACAAGGGGAAATCCTCGGTCTCGTCGGAGAATCCGGCTGTGGCAAATCCACCCTCTCCCGCACCATCATGCAGCTCCAGCGCCCCACCGCCGGAGCCGTCATCCTCCAGGGAGAAAACCTCACCGTCCTGCCCAACAAAACTATCCGCAAGCGGCGGCTCGACTTCCAGATGATCTTCCAGGATCCCTACGCCTCCCTCAACCCGCGCTACACCATCTACTCCACCCTTGCCGAAGCCATCCGCCAGCGCCGTCCCCTCGGTACAGCCCAACTTCGCGACGCCGTCACAACCCTCATGGAAAAAGTCGGCCTCGACCCCCGCTACATGCAAAAATACCCGCATGAATTCTCCGGCGGCCAACGCCAACGCATCGCCATCGCCCGGGCTCTTGCCCCCGAACCCAAACTCATCATCGCCGACGAACCCGTCTCCGCCCTCGACGTCTCCATTCAGTCGCAAATCCTCAACCTCCTCACCAACCTCGCGCGCGATCTGAATCTCACCATGATCTTCATCTCGCACGACCTCTCCGTCGTCCGCTACATCTCCGACAACATCGCCGTCATGCGCCAAGGCACCATCGTCGAATACGGCCCCGCCGACACCATCTTCACCTCCCCCACCCATCCCTACACCCAAAACCTCCTGACCGCCATCCCCCACCTGCCCAGGGGATAGCACAGACAGGAATCCAAATCCTTAAGTGACTGTGTCTGCCCTTAAAATCGAAAAACTTTTTCTTTTATCCAGGCCGTCACATATGAGCCCACAAACAAAAGGGGTACAATAGCCAAGAAGTAAATGCCAAACTGGGATTGATTCTCGTAATACCTACTCTTGAATACGGGGTATAACAGAGCATCAAACACATAACAGCACAAATACATATCGAGAGAAACCTTGGAAATACTCTCCAGTCCTACGCGCAACCAATTTGTGTTTGTATGCCATTTGTAGCAAATCAGGAAGAAAAGGATGGCGATCATGCTTCCAAAAACTCCGGCAGAATCTCCGGTAATTTGTATCATGGTATGATTCTTAATAAAAATAGTGTTGAAAACTGGGTTAATCAGACAAATTCCAAAAATAGCCACTCCCCCCCATATTTTCGATATGGCAGGCTGGTATTCCCGAATATAAGAACCGGCAACATAGAAAAACAATGGAAAACAAGTTGCCCAGAAACCGGGAACCAAGTGCATGCCGTAACGGTTCATAAGATAGGGCAGGGCCGTCATGAGAAATAAGGAGCCCAGCAAGATGAGTTTTTGTCAGGAATATGGCGGTAAAGAATGTTAAGAAAGGGGACCAGTAAAAAGAGACCTATCCACATTTCAATATACCATCCGTACGGGATGGCAGAGAATGAAAGTATTTGATGCCCCCATTCCGTCCATGAGTATCCTTCTCCCAAACCATATTTTCGGAATAAAATGGTGATGATGGAAAAGAGCAGATAAGAAGCTATGACTCGAATTCCTCCCTTGTAATATCGCAGAGTGGCTTCTTTTCCGGAATTCAGGTACCCAGTCAATAGAAGGAAAAGAGGAACTCCCATGCCGAAGAAGAATTTCATGGTTCCCTGAATGAACATGGATGGGCCTTCAAAAATAGCGTTCTGGAATCCCGTATTCATGGAAAAATGCCCTGCTATCACAAACAGGATAGCGCAAGAACGGATAAGATCCAGACCGGAAAGGCGGGGGGTAGAATGGGCAATCATATGGAGAGGTTAGGACTAGATGTTTTTCAGTATTTCCAATAAATTACGTTCAAATGCACTGGCCGAATAGTACTGAACAAAACGAGCGTAGCCTCGCTCTCCCATATCATGGGCTAATTGAGGGTTCTCTATTAATTTTCTCATCGCATCAGCCAGTGCAACTGGATCATTCTCGGGAATGAGAAGGCCATTATCTCCATCTGTAACCATATCCGGAATGGCTCCGATTGGTGTGGAAATAATAGGGAGAGAATGTTGCATCGCTTCCAACAAAACCAAGGGAAAACAATCGTTCAAGGTTGGGTGAACGAATGCATTAGCTTCATTAAATATAACATCTTTTTCAGTACCATATTTGATACCATGGTAAATAACATATTCGTCTAATCTCCTATTAATTATTTCTTTCAAAAAATCTTTCTTTGAAATTTCCGCCGTTTCTGACCCTACAAAATGCACACAAAAAGAAACATTTTTTTCCATTAAACTCTGACATGCATCTAATAAAATAATAGCCCCTTTTGAAATATTCAAATTAGCAACACTAAGAAAATAAAACATAATAATCAATAATTAAATAATAATTTCAACAAATTTTCCGCATGGTAGATTGAATTTTTTATTACAGCGTCCATATCCATATATAAATATTGCCCCAATCTACCAATAAATGTCACATTCGGATAATTTTTCTTCAATGATTCATACTTATTTAATAAAATAATATCCAACGGCATACGCTTAGGATAAAATCGATCGTCATACCGAGTAGCTTCCTTACTAAATTCACGCATTATAAGAGATTTCTCATAATTCTCCCATGGCGTAAAATACTTATGTTCATGCATTCTCGTCCACGGTATTTCTAATTCCGTATAATTAATGCACGCATTTCCCTGCAAATCACCAATTCCACGTTCTAATTCAAACGTTACAGTACGATATCCTAATTCACCAAACGAATAATCAAAAAATTCGTCCAATGGGCCAGAGAAAAAACAGTGATCATACTTGTCTAGCATATCTTTTTCAAAAGAACATCCTGTTTCTACTGTGATTAAATCATGTTGAAGCATACGCTCAACAAACCTTGTATATCCAGATACAGGAAACCCTTGATATTTCGAAAAATAATAATTATCATCATAATTAAAACGTATTGGTATTCGCTTGATAATCTCCGCAGAAAGATCGCATGGAGCTACCCCCCATTGTTTCGTCGTATAACCTAAGAAAAAAGCTTCATAAATTTCACGACCAACAAATCGGAGTAACTGTTCCTCTGCATTTTGAGGATCATGAATGCTAATATCTTGCTTACTTTGAATGAATTCTCTAGCTTTTACAGGAGAGAGAGTCATACCAAACAACTGATTAATAGTATGAAGATTAATAGGCATCGAAAAAACGCCATGCCTATTAATGGCTTTCACACGATTGATCCATGGATAAAATGCATCAAAGCGGTTTACAAAATCCCATATTTTTTCATCGCTTGTATGAAAAATATGAGGACCAAAACGATGAATCATAATGCCCGTCTCTTCATCTCGCGACGCATAACACATACCAGCAATATGATGGCGCCTCTCTATAAGATGACAACCAACGCCACTGTCAGCCAAAACTCGAGCAACCGTAGCCCCAGCCAAACCAGCCCCAACAATCAATACTTTATTCATTATTTACTTATTTTTTTAATTTTAAAAACTATAGACAATATAGGATGAATCATGGTCAGAAATATATTGAAAAAAATAGGAAATCTAAATACCATATAAGCCAATTTCTGCTCCAAACCATAATTTTTAAAAACAAGAAATTCATTTAACAAACAAGTTTTATTTTTTTGAGGAGGACAAGGCCTATATAGACGAAATATATCCTCTCTGCATTTATAAGAATAATTCCATATATGTCTTTTAATTTCAACCCCATATCCAAAAAACGCACGATTGAGAATAGCTTCACATGATTTCATATCTTCTACCATAATAGATAATGCAAAATCTTTCATTTCATCAAACATTTGCATTGCACTTATTGTCTTATTCTTTGTCCAATTCCCATGAGATGCAGAATTCCGATTAATATAATATCTATAAAACACAATATTTATATATTTTATTTTTTTTGCGAAGAATGTTGCTTTCCAAACAAAATCAGTATCTTCAAAAACAACTCCTTCTCGAAATAATAGGCCATTCTGACGAAGAAATTCTAAACGGTAAATGTATGGCCAAGACTGACTCGGAATACTCTGCGAACATAAATACTCTGTTCCTGTCATAACATCACTTTTATTTTTATAATAATAAATTTCTCCCGAATCATTTGTAGTATATCCACCATGCAATATATCAAGAGAATATTGAAAATTATTTAATACATTATATATTAATAATAAACTATCAGATAGTATTTCATCATCACCATCCAAATACATCAAATAAAGCCCACGCGATTCTTTAATTCCAGTATTACGAACAGCACCTATACCTCTATTAAATTCATGAAATACAATTCTTAAATTTCCCTTAGTTTTACTATATTCTTGCACTATATTAACGACATTATCGGGAGATTGATCATCAATACAAATTACTTCGAAAGATTCTTCATTTAAATTTTGTTTATAGATACTTTCCAAACATCTCTCAATAACAAATTCTTGTCGATAAATCGGTATGACAATTGATAAAATAGTACGAGAAAGTGTATGTGTAGAGGGG